>NZ_CABPSG010000003.1:0-459757 GCF_902459595.1 Pandoraea soli
ACCCCCGAGGAAGCAATGGCCAAGGAATTGGAAACCGCTGGGTTAGCTCAACGTTGCACTTGACTCTTGAGACCGCCATCCATTCAATATGTGTGTTGCTCCGCGCCCGCCGCCATCTGCTATCCCCCGACGGCGCACACCACGGTCATAGAGCTCCTGCAGAGCATCGACAGCACGCCCGTGTCGAATCTTCTGCCCAAATCTATAGTGAGCGGCGATTGAGTCCCACCAAGAAAGGCAGGCATCTCTAAGAAGCGCTCGGCGTCGCGCCAACTCTTCGCCATACGTGCGTAGAAAATCGGAATCTCTAATCCCGAGACCAATAACCAATTTCGCGTCCATCTTTGAGCTTGTTGGTACGGCCTTTGGCTCCAGCTCCAGAAGTGTCTCCACTCGTCGCTCTTCGGTCCCCATGAGCGAACTCGGGATGCGAGGAAGGTGTACATCATGCGAAAAAGTAGCAAGCCTCTGACGAAGAAAGAGCAGAAACGGTTCGATCACTTTGTTCCAGCTCGTCACCCTGGTTCTTAGCGTGGCATCTGTGCGCCTCGTTGTCATTAGGTACCGATAGCTGTCCCTTATCGCACGATCCCATAAGCGATCCCCCCCAAGCAGCTCTTTGTATCCAGACTCGATTAGTGCCCTACCGAACTTGCACAATGTCGCGTAAATCCGTTGTTGCGACAACATTGCCTGTCCCTCTACAAATGCCGGAATATGCTCGTAGAGCAGTCGCCCACCGGCGACTGGGATAGCTAGACTCGTCACGTTGATCCGCACAGTTCGACCCAAGGCATCTGGCCCAATTCTCACCCAAGTCTGGGTATCACTCACGGCCCCTCCTCATGCCTCGCGACTGGCAAATGGAAACCTCGACGCAAAGAAATTTATACCAAATGCGAATTAATACAACTAAATAATTAAATCAAAAATAAATGCAAAAAAAGTTATTTTTTTGACACAACTGTAATGACCCAGCGGATCCTGCTCAGATTAAGCGGCTAACGCGAATGCCTCAGCCGGGGTCTTCATCCTGAGCGCTTGGTGTTGGCGTCGGTGGTTGTAGAAACGTCTCCAGTCACCGATCACGCGAGCGGCATGCTGGATCGTCTCGAACCGTTGCCGATGCACGCATTGCTCTTTCAAGGTACGGATCATGCGATCAAGCCGAGAGGGACAGCTGACACGTTGGGGCGCCTGAACCAGCGTCCTCAAGATACCCGTAGGGCGGGGACGCCCATATCACCGCGGGCGAACGACTCCGCCCCCCCCCATTATTCCCTCTCCTTCTGGATGCGTCACGGCGCAGCCGTCGAACTCGAGGCGTCGGATCGCAAAATCAACGCCCCGAGCCCCAAACGTCCTCCAGAGCCACGCCGCAGTACGGTTCTAACGAACTAGGGAGAGGATCATGCCATGTTCAGACAACCGGTTCACGAGCCGACCGCGGCGCTCACGATAATCTCCACCAGAACGTCCGGTGCTCCCATCTCGCATTGCGCAGTCGCGCGAGTCGATGCAGCGCCAGGTGTCAACCATGCATCCCAGATTTCATTCATGGCCGCGAAGTCTGCCTTGATGTCCTTGAGCCAGATTTGAGCGGTCAGAAGGCGGCTTTTGTCAGTGCCAACTTCGGCGAGAAACTTGTCGATACGCGCCAGCGTCTGACGCGTCTGACCGCGAATGTCCTGACTGCGGTCTTCGGCAGTCTGGCCGCCCAGGAATGCGATTCCGTTGTACACCACGGCACTGCTGCGTCGGGCGTTCGTGTTGATGCGAACGATGTCGCTCATACTTCTGTTCCTCTCAAAAGGGGTGAAACGGCGTTGAAACTGCAAAGATGTGTGGCTATTTAAGATCGCCGAGATGACTCGCTCCGGTTTCACGCCGTTGCATGCGATACGCTCGACCGACTTGTCGTTTCATCGACCAGCGGATAGAAGCAGGCCACCGACCGTGATGTGCCCGTCTGCGTTAACGGAGGCAACTGCGACGAGCATTCGGGCTTCGCCCTGGCGCATCGCGGATGAAAAGTACATCCGGACGGCAGATTTGTCGGCGCCGGAATCTCTCCTTGAATTTTGGTCAGAGTAATCCGGGCTTGCGGATCGGGCACTGGCGAGGAGTCTCGTAGAATGCGGCTATAGGGATGCAGCGGTTGCTCCAATACTTCACCCGCCGGCCCCTGCTCGATGATGCGTCCAAGGTACATCACGCATACCGTGTCGCAGAAGTGGCGAACGACCGCGAGGTCGTGAGAAACGAACACAAACGACAGCCCACGATCCCGCTTCAGCCTTTCGAGTAGCTGCAGTATCTGAGCCTGCACTGACACATCAAGCGCGGATACCGGTTCGTCCGCGACGATGATTTCCGGGTCCAGCACCAGCGCACGTGCAATACCAATGCGCTGACGTTGGCCACCCGAGAACTCGTGAGGGAAGCGATCGAGCGCGGATTGAGGAAGGCCAACCTCTTCTATGGCCTGCTCGACCTTTCTTGCGATCGTTTTGCCGTCGCCAGCCTTATGCACGACGAGCGGCTCCGTGAGCGCCTGGCGAACCGTTCGTCGCGGATTCAACGATGCATAAGGGTCCTGGAAGACAATCTGCATGCGCCTACGCAAAGCTCGCAGCCGCGATCCCGTCGCTTTCCGGATATCTTCGCCATCGAAAAGCAGACTGCCCTCGTTCGGTTCGATGAGCCGCAAAAGCATCCGTGCGACAGTCGATTTCCCGCATCCCGATTCGCCGACCAGCCCGATCGACTGTCCGCGTCCCACGCTGAAAGAGACGTCGTTCACGGCCCGAACGATCTGAGCCGGGCCACCCAACCAGCCGTCACCGCTTTCGAAGCGCTTGACCAGGTTCTTGACTTCCAGAAGCGTACTCATACGTTCTCCGTCATTTGTTCGACCCGCACGAGGCATCGGACCTGATGTCCGGCGCCGATGTCGGCAAGCGACGGCCGCTCGACTTCACAGCGCGGCTCCTTCAGCCGGCAACGTGGCGCGAACGCGCAACCGGCAGGCCGTGCCGTGATGGCTGGCACGCCACCCGGAATCGCCTCTAGGCTCTGATGGTCCACATCGACGCGCGGCATCGCGCGCAGAAGGGCCTCTGTGTAAGGGTGCGTCGGTGAGGCAAACAGCGTCTGCACGTCCGCTGCCTCCACGACTTCGCCGGCGTACATGACCGCGACCTTGTCGGCAATCTGTGCGACGACGCCCAGATTGTGCGTGATGAACACGACCGCCATGCCATACGCCGTCTTGAGATCGCTCAAGAGACTGAGAATCTGCGCCTGGATGGTCACATCGAGCGCGGTCGTCGGCTCATCGGCCAGCAGGACACGAGGCTTGCACACAAGCGCCATCGCGATCATGACGCGCTGGCGCATGCCGCCAGAAAATTGATGCGGATAGTGGCCGAAGCGCTCGTCGGCTGCCGGAATCCTCACCTCGTTGAGCACTTCGAGGGCGAGACGGCGTGCTTCCGTTTTGGAGACGCTCCGGTGCTGCCGGATCGCTTCGGCGATCTGCTCGCCCACGGTCATCGTGGGATTGAGCGAGGTCATGGGCTCCTGAAATATCATCGCGATCGAATTGCCGCGAAGCTTATTCATCTGCTTCTCGGGAAGCGATTCGAGATTCTGACCTTCGAACAGAATCTGCCCGCCACCGTGACGCGTCAAACCCTGCGGCAAGAGGCGCAGAACCGAGAGCGCCGTGACGCTCTTTCCGCTACCGGATTCACCGACGACCGCCAGCGTTTCGTTGCGCATGACTTTGAGCGAAACGTCATTGACCGCTGCGTGCCATGCCCCGCCTACTCGAAACTCCGTGCGCAGGTTGCGCAGCTCGAGCATGGGAACTTGAGGAGTGAATTCTGGTTTCATGACCGCTCCGAGCGCATTTTCGGATCAATTGCGTCGCGCAACGCGTCGCCGAGTAAGTTGAGCGCCAGGACCGTGAGCAGGATCGCAACGCTGGGAAAGACCGTGAGCCACCAGGCATCGAGAATATTCTCGAAGCCGTCACGAATCATGCTGCCCCACGTGGCCGTCGGCGGAGGCACGCCCATGCCGATGAAGCTCAGCGATGCTTCCGTGCGGATGGCGGTCGCCATCCACAGCGATCCGAGAACGACCACGTCGGAAATCATGTTCGGCAGGATATGAACCCACATCAGCCTGATATGTCCGAAGCCCAGCGCCCGCCCCGCTTCGACGAAATCCCGCTGCTTCAGCGCGATGGTCGGCGCACGCGCGACGCGAATGAACGGCGCGACTTCGGTGATCGCGATCGCGATGATCAGGTTTTCGAGGCTGGCCCCCAGCATCGCGGCCACCATGAGACCGAGCAACAGAGCCGGGAACGAGAGCAGCACATCGACCAAACCCGTGACGAACTGATCGACGATCCCGCCGAAATAGCCGGCGAGAATGCCGAGCGCCGAACCGACGGACATCGCGATCAGAATGGCGACGAAGCTGACCAGCAGCGAGATTCGCGCGCCGAAAATCAAACGCGAGAGCACGTCGCGGCCAAAGCTGTCCGTGCCGAGCCAGAATCGCGCCGACGGCGGATCGAGTCGGAAATTGATGTGCTGCTGCAAAGGATCGTATGGCGCGATCCAGGGCGCGAACACGGCGATGAAGACGATCAGCGCGAGGAGACCAATTCCGATCCACGACAGGCGATTCTTCCTGAGTGCCTGCCATACGGGGTTGGATTTGGCGGACAGCTTCGTCGCCATGGATGCCGCAACGTTATTCATTTGTATTTCACCCGAGGATCGATCAATCCATAGACAAGGTCGGTCAGCAGATTGACGACGACCACACAGGCCGCGAAGACGACCATCAAACCCTGAAGTAGCGTGTAATCGCGCGTATTCAGGGCGCTCAGAATGAGCTTGCCGAGTCCGGGCCGGTTGAAGATGATTTCAGTCAGCACCGAGTTTCCGATGAGCGTGCCGAAGTACAAGCCGACCACGGTCACGATGGGAATCAAGGCGTTGTGCAATCCGTGTCGCAAGACCAACCGCACCGTGCCCACACCCTTCGCACGCGCCGTGCGGATGAAGTCCTCGCTCATCACATTCAGCATTGAGGAGCGCGTGACACGCATAACATAGGCCGCCATGATGAGGCCAAGATTGAACGCGGGTAACGCGAGGTTGCGCAATTGGACGCCGACGCCCTGATCCATGCTCGTGATGACCGGCAGCCAGCGCAGATGAACCGCAAAGACGAGCAGGAGCAGGATCGCGGAAACGAACGAGGGGAACGACAGGCCGACGAGCGAGAGCAAGCGGCCGAGATAGTCCGGCCACGCATTGCGTCGCAGTGCCGCCCATATGCCGAGCGGAAGCCCGATGACGAGTCCGATGGCAATGGATGCAAGCGATAGCTGAAGTGTCCACGGCAAGACGAGCGCGACCTCTTGCAAGACGGTTCTGCCGCTCGCCATTGACGCGCCGAAGTTTCCGGACATCATGTCGCGCATGAAGTGCAGGTATTGCACGTAGACAGGCAAGTCGAGGCCCATCTGCTTGCGCAGCGCGTTGAGCGCCTGCGCGCTCGCCTGGTCGCCCAGCATCGCCGCGGCGGGGTCGCCGGGAACGAGCCGGACGAGTACGAATACCGCGGTTAGCATCGCCAGCAGCGTGGGAACTGCCAGCAAGAGGCGCTTGATCGCATAGCGGATCATTGGTGATGCTCCTTAAAATGCGCCGTTTTCAACGGACGTCGAGAAAGAGACGCCGTCGCCAAATATCGCGAGGTGCCGTGAAGCGTCTTCATTCGCCGCTCTCCGTTTCGAGCGAGGCGAGCTCTCCAAGCGTCACTGGCTTCAGCGGCGGTCTGATGCGGTAGAAGCCGACTTCCGTCACCGGACGCCCTTGCGCCGACGCGACGATGTGAGCCACCGTGTACCCGCATTGCCTGCCCTGACACGGCCCCATTCCTGCCCGCGTAAACGCCTTGAGCTGATTCGGCCCGGGCTGGCCGAGCGCGGCGGCTTTGCGAATGTCGCCAGCCGTGAGTTCTTCACAGCGACAGACGATAGTCTCGTCGCCCGGGACGAGGATGCTCGCGCGCGGCGGATACAGGGCATCGAGCATGGGCCGCAACTGGAGCAGGCTGTGAAGCTGCTTTCTCAACGGCGCAGCCTGAGACGATGCGGACGTTTCGGACAAGCGTGCTGCACGGAGCGCGACGCCAATCGCGGCCAACTCTCCACGAACGGCTGCCGCCTTCGCGCCTCCAATGCCCGCGCCATCGCCGGCAACGAAAATTCCCTTCTGGCTCGTCTCGCCCCATTCGTCGAGGTCTGGGACGAGGCACGACTGCTGAGAGCTCCACGTGTGGCGACAGTCAAGTGCACGCGTCATGTGGATGGAAGGCACCACGCCTTCATGCGAAAGAAGAACATGGGCTGATTCGCGTCGCGTTGTTCCGTCGCTCAGCGTGTACTCCACTTCCTCCAAGCGCCCATCGCCAAGCGCACGGATGTTCACCACGCCCCGCACATGCCTAACGCCGGCCTTCCTGAGTTCGCGCATCCACTGCAAGCCCTTGCGGATATCGCTCCAGCCCGCGAGCACGGCGCCAGTCCACGGCAGCGCGCGGCGGATTGCGCCCGGCGGCGCCGTATCCAGCCAGCCGGCGATCTTTCCGCCCGCTCGAATCAACTGAGCCATGTAAAGCAACGGCAATGGCCCGGCCCCTGCGACCCATACGGGATCCGAAGGGATCTGTCGCGAAGTCTTAAGCAGAATCTGTCCAGCACCGACAGTGAGTACGCCAGGCAGCGTCCAACCCGGGAAAGGCGTGGGACGTTCCTGGGCGCCCAGCGCGAGCACGACCTGCTTCGCACGCACCATCTCCGCGCGCCCTCCGCGCGTCATGTACACGCGCCAGCCGGCCTCGATCTGCCAGACCTGCGTCATCGGCTCATAGACCGCTCCGCTACGGCGGAAGGATTCAGCCAGACTCGCGCCCGCGCGGTATTCATCGCCCAGAATCTCGCCTACCGGGGTCAGCGCAACGGCTTCAACCGCGCGGTAGATCTGACCGCCGGGAGCCGGCTGCTCATCGACCACCAGGACCGAAACAGCGTTGCTTCGCAGGCGCACGGCCGCGCTCATGCCCGCCGGTCCCGCGCCTACGACTACTACATCGAAATCGCGAATCATTGCGTCACCTTCTTTCGGCCGAGTTGTCGCTCGACACGCATTCCTTCTTCCACTGTTACCAGACACGATTGCGTCGACGCTACTCCGTCGACGACGGCCAGACACTCGAAGCACACACCCATCATGCAGTACGGTGCGCGCGACGAGCCATGCACCGGCGTCGTCCGGCTCGCGGTCTTGCCTTCTCGCAGCAAGACCGCCGCAACGGTTTCCCCGCGCTCAGCTGCGACAGCGTGGCCGTCGATGTATATCGTTAGCGTAGGTGCGACGAGATCAGGCAACTTTTTGAATATCGAAACGGCCATGATGGAAAGCATCGAGAGTGTTTGATGACGTGCCCTTAGCGAGCGCACGCGCATAAGCGCCCGCGTGGAACGAAGCTAGCGTGACGCCCGAATGGCAGATCGCGATATCCGCGCCGAGATGTACCTGTGAGCTCGCATAGATCGGCGCGCCATCGGGCGTCATGATTCGCAGGCAGGACCACTGGCGCACTAGGCGCGCTTTCGCGAGGTCAGGAAGGATCTGCACGGCCTTGCGAGCCATGCGAACCGCCGCATCGGACGTGGTGTGAAGATCGAATCCGACTTCTTCCTGCGTCACGCCGATCATCACCGTGCCTTCGCCTGTTTGGCGAAGACCGCTTGCGGGCAATGGCAGCAATGGCGCGAGTCTTTCAGTGACGAGCAACTGTCCGCGCTGCGGACGGATAGGAACGTCGAGGCCAACCATCGGACCCAAAGTCTTCGAACCGAGACCGGCTGAAATAAGGACTCGCTCCGCTCGCGTCTTGTGTGCGCCGGCCGTTACCTCGAAGCCGCCGCCCGCCAGAGGTTTGATCGCTCTCACTGCCTGCCCGCTTCGCAACGTGCCGCCGCGTCGGACGAATGCGGCTTGCAGCGCGGCAAGCAGGCGCAAGGGGTTGACGTGTCCATCGAACGGTCCAAGGCTCGCACCGTACACATCCCTGCCAAGACGCACAGCTGGAAGCAGACGCTCGAGCTCGCTCCGATCGACCATGCGCGTAGACGGAGCGACGTCGCGAAGCTGGGCGCGCCACGCGTTCATACGCGCGGCACGCTCGGAGAACTCCTTTTCGCTCAGGCAAAAATGCAGTCCACCGTTCTGCTCGTAGACGACCGACATACCGCTCTCGTCTTCCAACTGCGAGGCGAAACCTGGCCAATCCGCGACCGCCTCCAAGGTCAGACGCTGGTATTGCGGCTGGCCTTGTCCCTTGCCGTGCGCCCACACCAGACCGAAGTTGGCCTTTGCCGCTCGATAGTCGGTGTCTTCTCCATCGAGCATCAACACGCGAAGACCTTCGCGCACCAGTCCATACCCGGCGGCGGCACCGACCATGCCGGCCCCGACTACGACGAAATCAAACGCTTGATCCATAACGGACATCCTTGCGAAAACACGTGAACGCATCGCGCTCTTCGATCGCTGGTCGCCGTCCAATTGAGCGCGCACCAGCGAGACAGGGCATCGGAAAAGGCGTTCCTCAGGGCTTGTCTCGCGACACGGTCGTAAGCTCGGTCACGGGCGGTTGCAGACTCAAGGCCCCCTTGAGCTGATAACCGAGATTGACATTTTTGCTGTGCACCCACACTTGCTTCAGACCGAAAAGAGGAACGGCGCATACATCGTCGTGAATTTTTTGTTGCGCCTGTTTCCAGAGGTCGATTTGCCGCTGCGCGTCGGGCTCAACGGCTGCAGCCCGAATCTCCTCGTCAGCGACAGAGCAATGCCCAAAATTCGACATAGCCCCCGGCGCACCGATCGATGCCGCCGAATCGTAGAATTCTCTCAGCCAGTTCCCCGCGGTCGGAAAACGGGCCGCTCCATAGAAGACGATCGCGCTCTGGTCCTTGCGGCTTTTCGCCTGATACGTGGCGTGATCCACCACTTCCATGTCGAGCGTGATGCCCACGTGCGCGAGCTGCGCCTGGATGATCTCCATGATTGGCTGCTGCGATGAGACGTTCGAAACGACCGAGTGGAGCGTCAGGCCGTTGGGAAATCCGGCCTCAGCCAAAAGCTGTCGGGCGCGGGCCGGATCGTAGGCATAAGCGCCGCTGCTGCAGTCCTCTCCGAGATAGCCATTCGGGACGACGGAACACCCCTTGTCCGCGACGTCCTTGCCGGCATAGCGAACGATTTCATCGACATTGATTGCTGCGGCAATCGCCTGGCGAACCTTCAGGTTATCCAGTGGTTTGATGTTGCGATTGATGAAGATGGTGCGAAACTCCGCGGGATCCATGATGTCCACGTTCATGCCGCGACTTCTCGCCCTTTCAACCCAGCGTTGTTCACGCTTTGCGGCCATCAGGTCGATCTCGTTCGTTGTGACGGCCAGTTCCCGTGCACTGTCCGACAGGATCATGCGATACATGATTCCGGAGAGCCTGGGCTTGCCCCTGAAATACGCATCATTGGCGACGAGCTTCACGTATTGTTGCGTCACGAGTTGCGTGAATACGAACGGGCCCGTTCCGATCGGCGCCTGACCGAATTTCTTGCCGAGCGCCTCAGCAGCGGCTTTGCTGAGGACGCTCCCACCATGGTAGTTGGCCACTAGTCCCAGAAACGCAGCGGACGGATGCTTGAGGGTGAAGCGCACCGTGTAGTCATCGAGCGCCTCGACCTTGTCGATGACCGCGAAGTCCGCGGCGAAGCTCGAGTGCTTTGGATCGGCCGCGCGCCGTACCGAATAGACGACGTCGTCCGCTTTCATTTCTCCATAGCCACCGTGGAACTGCACGCCCTTGCGCAGGTGAAAAATCCACACCGTCTTGTCGGCGGACGCTTGCCAGTCGGTGGCCAGATCGGGCTCGATCGCCTGCGGATCGGCGCTGCCGGGTGCGAATCGGACCAGTCCGTTGAAGATTTCCGACACGATGCCAAGATCGCCGAAGTTGGTGGCCCGGTCCGGGTCCAGCGTGGCTACGTCGGCGGAGCTTGCGCTAATCACGATCGTCGGACGCGCGTCGGCGGACGATGCCGCGGAGTGAGAGACACGATGCGCCCCCATAAGAAGCGCAAGAGCGACTGCTTTCACGGCAAGTTTCGAATGCTTCATTGGCCCTAATAACTCAGAAAAAATCGGATTCGCCCGGATCGAAGCATCCGGACTGTTTATAGGTCATATGCTAATCGCAAAAAATCCCGTATCTAACTGGGAAAAACCCGATTCAATGTTGTTTTACAATATACCAATGTAAATATCATAACATGCTGATTTTTATGACTTTTCTTTTAAAGAAATACGACGTATAATAGCCAAATACAATAGATCAATGTCTTTTTGCTATGGATAAAAAAATAACACTGCGACACCTGGAAGCATTCCGAGCAATCATGGTGAGAAAGTCCGTAACGGGCGCGGCCGAAATGCTCGAAGTCACGCAGCCGGTCGTGACCCGTCTCGTGGCCGATCTCGAAGAGCGCATCGGTCTTACGCTGTTCTCGCGCGAGAAAGGACGCCTGGTGCCCACGGCGGAAGCGGCGCTTCTGTTCACTGATGTGCATCAGTCTCTGGTCGGCATCGAACGCATCGCGAACGCCGCGAGCAACATCAAGACGCTAAAGCTCGGACACATCGAGATCGCCACCGCGCCTAACATGGCGCATTCGTTTCTGCCGCGAGCGATAGCGAGTTTCACGAAAGCCCATCCGGACGTGCTGATCACCATGCATATGCATAGCTCGGCGACGGTTCTCGACATGGTCGCGAGCGATCGTTGTGACCTCGGCTTCGCGATGGTGCCTCTGAAAGCGACGCGACATGGGAACAGCGAGATTCTGGTCTCGGCGAAGATGGTCGGCGTCGTGCCTGCGGCGCATCGTCTAGCGAACCGTCAGACGCTTCAGCCAGAGGATTTCGAAGGAGAGCGCTTCGTCTCTTTCTCGCCGCTGATGGAAGCGCGAACGCGGATCGATTCCATCATGATCTCTCATGGCGTGAGTCGACGAATCAACGTTGAAACGCAGGTTTCCTCGGTGATCATCAAACTGGTCGAGTCGGGTGCGGGACTCTCGATCATCGACCCCCTGACGGCCGCGGGATACACGGGGGGGCACTTAAGGTTCATTCCATTCGAACCCAAAGTCATAAGCGATTATTCGATCGTCATTTCACAGCGTAACTCGTCAACCCTTATCCTGAAGCCCTTCATTGATAACGCGCGCCGTGAGATCCGAGCAATGTTGTCACCGCACCTGATAGTCAAAAATTGAGCTCTAGGAGGCGACCGGAAACGACTTTTGCTACAACCGCCTCCTTGAAGCACTCGGCATCAGCCACTCTGCCTTTGATCCGACGCTTTGCGTCGCGCACTGCTAGGGAGCTGGCCGAGCGGCTAGATCGTCTTTTAGGAAATAAAGCAAGGAGGTAGCCGTACGGTTGCCACCGTCCGTCTCGGGCATGATGGCAGCAACCTCGACGCCTTCAATTGACTCGATATCGATAATCGTGAGAGCGTCTTCGTACATCCCAATTTGTGATGCGGCACTGATGCGAGAGACCACAGTTACGCCGAGTCCCGCACGCACAAGCTCGATCGCGGCCCATGCATCGCGCACTTCATAGTCGAAGACCCGGTGAAGACCGGCGGCAGTGAACCAACGCTCGAGAATGGGACGAATGACGCCGCCTGGCTTCATCGCGATCAGCGGTAGCGAGGCAAGGTCATCGGGTGTCACCGCAGCCCTATCGGCGAGCGGATGAGTGCGAGGCAAGACGCAGACCAACTCACTCGTGAAAAGCGGCTCGACGACGATTCGACTGACATTTACCGGAAGGGAGACAATCCCGACGTCTGCGAGGCCGTTGGCGACGTTGCGAACCACGGCAGGACGATGAGCCGCATCCAAATCAATACGGAGACCTGGATGGCTGGCTGCAAACCGCCCAATGGCTCCGACAATCAGGGTGTTTGAAAACGCCGATGTCAGCAGGACTCGCAAAATGGCGCGGTGATGTCCTGCAATTTCGACGGCGGCTGCTTCGATACCAGAGATCCCGTCGTACAGTCGGTCCACCTCAGCGAGCAACTGATACGCGTCTGCCGTCGGGGTAAGCTTCCCTTTCGCCCGATTGAAGAGCGCAAAGCCCACCGCAGTCTCAAGCGTCGAAATCTGATAGCTGACGGCTGGCTGACCGATGGAAAGAATCTCCGCGGCTGCAGTCATTGAGCCAGCACGCATCACTGCTCGAAACGCCTCAATCTGCCTAAGTTTGAGTCCCATGATGGACGCACCTTCGCCGTTGTTACGGTCATTCCCGGAACCATCAAACGAGAACGGGAAAGCAAATCGGGATTTGCCTTCCCGTAAGAACGTCTTTCTCAACGACCGCGCACGACTAGACTGCCCGAGCTTACGCGGCGACCGGACGTTCTCCTTCCACCGTCGTGCGATGCATCAGACGCGTCGTCGCCGGGTCGAACGAGTCACGATAGTGCATCAGGCAACGATTGTCCCACATCATCATGTCGCCCGGCTGCCACTGCTGAATCCAGACGTGATGCTTGTCCGTCGCGCGTTCCCAAAGGTCGGCGAGCAGCTCCTTCGCTTCGGCTTGCGGCATTCCCACAATCGCTTGGCGGTGCGGTTCACCGCCGAGATAGATACACGGCTTCTTCGAATCACCGTGCAGACGAACGATAGGATGGTCGACACCCGACCACGTCGCATAGTCTTCATTGTCCGGCTTCGTCTTATTCAGACGCACCTCACCACGACCATCGATGACGTTCTGGTGATGAATTTCCAGTCCCTTCAGGCGTTGCTTCAACGCTTCCGGCAGTGCAGCGTACGCCGAGTACATGTTCGCAAAATACGTATTACCCCCTTCCGGAGGAATCTCGATCGAACGCAGGATGGCAGCCGAAGGCGGACGCTCAACAAACCACGTATCGGTGTGCCAGTTCACTTCACCGTCGCCCAAGTCGCCTGCTGCCGTACCGTCTACCTTCTTCTTGTTGCTGATGACCAGGATTTCGGGAAACTCCGCGTTCTTACCCTGTTGCAGCTGGCGCGGATGAATGACCGGCGGGCCGAGACGCTTGCTGAACGCCACCTGCGTTGCATCGTCAATTTTCACGTTACGGAAGCGGATGAGCGGATACTGTTTCCAGACGGAACGAAACTGCTCGATGGTCTCGTCATCGAGGGACTCGAAAGGAAAGTCGGGAATCTCGGCGACGAAGTCTTCCACGAGCGGCGTGACGGTGAATTTCATGTCGGGGCCTCTTCAATGTTTGATATGGACAACGCAGGCTTCGTTAGCGCTGCATCGTAAAACTATTGTGTCGCGGCAAAACGCTCTTGCCCAATAGAGCTTGAGGCATGCCCTATCGAAAAATTTGATACCCAGCCCTCCGTGCGCGTTCGAAAAGCCGAATAGCTCGATAGGGTGAACTGAAATTCGACAAGCCGGATGGACTCTTGGCTCGTCTGTAATGCGTGCATCAAAAGTCGGTTACTCCGACGCCAATTTGTCCACCATGATCCGCTGTGACAACCTCCTTGATGACAAGTTAGTCGCGGACGATGTCGGCGAGGACCGCATTTCCGAGCTGCGAGCCGAGACCGGCAAGCTCGAACATGTCGATGCTCAATCCCGCGAGCGCATTGACAAGAGACGACCTACGGACCGTCCGGTATCAGCACTCGATAATGTTGACCGCTAAACCTCCGCGCGAAGTCTCCTTGTACTTCGTCTTCATATCCGCGCCCGTCTGCATCATTGTCTTGATGACAGAGTCAAGCGACACGTAGTGGCTGCCGTCTCCGTTCAGCGCCATGCGTGCTGCATTGACTGCTTTGACTGCACCCATTGCGTTTCTCTCGATGCATGGGATTTGCACCATCCCCCCGACGGGGTCGCACGTCAGACCGAGGTTGTGCTCCATGCCAATCTCAGCTGCGTGTTCAACTTGTTCCGGCGTCCCTCCCATCGCAGCACACAATCCACCAGCTGCCATCGAGCAAGCCACTCCGACTTCGCCCTGGCATCCGACCTCTGCGCCAGAGATCGATGCGTTCAACTTGTACAGAGTGCCGATGGCTGCAGAGGTCAGCAGGAAGGCGAAAATGCCTTTCTCGTCAGCCTCGTAGATAAACTTCATGTAGTAATGCATTACTGCCGGGATGATGCCGGCCGCACCGTTGGTCGGTGCCGTCACCACTCGTCCGCCGCTGGCATTCTCCTCGTTCACTGCAAGCGCAAAGAGGTTGAGCCAATCCATCGCCGCCAAAGACCAGTCGCCTCGACCATCCTTGCGCAACAGCTGTTGATGCAGCGCCTTTGCTCGTCGCTTGACCCGCAATGGACCCGCGAGGTTTCCTTCAGTCCTGCAGCCGCGGTCCACACATGCTTGCATGACCGCCCAAATGCGGCGAAGTCCCTCGACTATCTCAGCGTCGGCCCGCCACACGAGTTCGTTCTGCATCATGAGTTCAGCAATCGACAGCTCGTTCTCGCTGCACAGCTGCAGAAGCTCCTTGCCGCTCGAGAATCGGTAAGGCAACTGGAGTGGCGCATCGAGCATCCGCGAATTGTCTGCGCCAGCGGTCACCACGAAGCCTCCACCGACGGATAAGTACGTAGACTCACGAACAATGCTTCCGTCCTCTCGGTACGCCAAAAGCTTTAACCCGTTGGGGTGTTCCGGAAGTGCTTGCCGATAGAAGGCCACATCGCGACCGGCACTAAACGGGACGTGGTGACTACCGGCAAGAGTGAGTTGACCGGAAGTAATCACTTCCAGAAGACGTGACTCAATAGTGTCTGCGTCGATGGTGTCGGGTGCCTCTCCGAGCAGCCCGAGGATCACACCTTTGTCGGTCCCGTGCCCCTTTCCGGTGGCCCCCAAAGACCCGTAAAGCTCGGCACGGACTCGCGCTACAAATGTCAACATCTCGGAACTTTCCAAGCCTCGCACAAACATCAGTGCTGCGCGCATTGGGCCAACTGTGTGTGAGCTTGACGGGCCGATGCCAATCTTAAAGAGGTCAAACACGCTCACTGCCATTGGATTTTCCTCTTTCACATTAGGAAAAAGCGGGCACCTAACGGTGCCCGCGCAAGACCTACCCCACTCATGGAGAACCTAAATTAGTGGGCGTTGGATTGAATTGCACTGCGGCGCCAAACTGGCAGCGTGCAAATCACAAGACCGGAGATGACTGCTGCCGGAACAATCAACAGCGACGGTGCCGCAGACATATGCAGAGTTGAAATGAGCCACGTCGACACGAGCGGCGAGAATCCGCCGAAAATCGATACAGAGAGGGTGAAGCCCACGCTCATCCACGTCGTACGAAGCTTCGTTGGGAAAATTTCGCAAATCGCAGCAGGCGCCGGCCCCGAGAACAGAGCGAACAGTGCACCGAAGCAGCACTGCAACAGCAGCACCTGCTGGAAGCTAGCGCCGCTCGACATCGCGCGCAGAATCGGATACGCGACGATTGCCGTGAGAATGCAGCTCGACAAAAGCAGCGGCTTACGGCCAACGCGATCCGAGATAGCACCTGCAACGGGAAGCAGCAATGTCTGAACAAGCAGCGCGATATTGCTCGCCAGAAGCGCCTGTTCTCGCGCCAAGCCAGCCTCGCGCTGGGTGTAGGTCACCATGTACGCGTTCACGAGATACGACAGCACGGTCCAGAAAATCGTGAAGCCAAACGCCTTCAGGCCAAGCTTGAACGCAGCGCTGCCTGCAACGGGAATCGTCAGCACTTCCTTCTTGCTTTTCTCGTACTCCGGCGTCTCTTCAGTCTTGGCTCGCAGGAAAATGCTGAACAGCGAAATGGCAATGCCGCCAGCTACGAACGGCACGCGCCATGCCCATGCATGCACGACGTCTGCGGGCACAAGCGACAGCAACGAAGCAACAATCGAAGCCAGCAGCGCGGCACACGAAGCACTTACAGTCTGGAAACTACCGAAAAATCCACGGTGTTCCGGCGGAGAGGACTCGACGATGAAGGCGGTCGACGTACCATATTCGCCCCCCGCTGCGAAGCCTTGTAGTGCGCGCAATGAAACCAAGAGAATCGGAGCCGCAACACCAATCGACTCATAGCTCGGCACCACACCGACCCCGATGCTGCCAATTGCCATACACGTCACGGTCAAAAGCATCGCCGGCTTGCGACCTTTGATGTCGCCAATGCGGCCGATAACAAGGCTTCCGACGGGGCGCGCAACGAAGCCAATTCCGTAGGCTGCGAAGGTTTCCATCAGCGACACTACCGGGTCCTGATTCGGAAAAAACAGCTTTGCGATTGTCGCGACAAAGTACGCGTATACCGCAAAGTCGTAGAATTCGAGGAGGTTTCCGCTTGCGGCTGCAATCACGGCAATCCACGTCTTCCGATTTGAATTATAAGTTTTCATACTTAGTCTCCGTATGTCTCTCTACCGAAGCCGTCGCGTCAAGCGGCGACTATCGCACCTGCTTCGGTCTTGTTGAGTTCTGGCGCAGCGAAGCGCCGGTTTGCGAGAACCGGCAGGACCGTCCGAGCGTGGTCGATGCGAGCAGGGTCGATCTCAGCGTAGAGAAGCGTCTCCGCTTCTCCCGCGCGGGCGATTGCCACGCCGAGTGGGTCGACAACGACGCTTGCTCCGATGTTGCGCGGGCCGCATTCGCCACTTGCAATCACATAGCAAGTGTTGTCTAGAGCGCGTGCCGTCGTGAGAACTTCCCAGTGCCATTCTTTCATCGGTCCCCTGACCCAGGCTGCTGGGAGCACAAGAGCGTCGGCGCCATCGAGTGCCAATCGGCGTGCAAGTTCCGGGAAGCGAACGTCGTAACAAGTCATCATGCCAAAACGCAGTCCGTCCACCTCGACAAGCGGGGGGACTTCATTACCGGGTGCGACGCGGACCGACTCCTGCATCGAGAATGCGTCGTAAAGATGCAGCTTTTCGTATTTGGCAATCACCTCGCCATTACGAATAGCCACGAAGACGTTTTTGACTCGTTCAGCGCCAGTGTTGACGTGTATGGTCAGCATCGTGGTCATGTCGTTGCCCTTGCTCTTTTCGAGCAAAGCCGTCATGAACGGACCGTCGAGCGGCTGGGCAGCACTCAAAACAAGGTCCGGGTCGGCGATGTCGCGCGCCAGAATGCCCTCAGGAAGGACGAAGAGCCGAACGCCGGCATTGGCGGCGGTGTGCATCAGCTCGACGCATTTCTGCTGATTTCTTTCGAATTCACGGTCTACAGCGATTTGTCCGATTGCGATTTTCATTGAAGCTCCTGGCATCACCCAGAGATGATTCAGATCCGAAAGAGCGTCTTCGCGTCGAGGCGCGTCTCAATAATGCGCTGCTCGTAAAGCTCGACTGCGAAGTCGTCAATCATCTTTTCATTGCTTGCGAAGCCGTTGGAGTTCCAAGTCGCCGGCAGGTCGCGGGTGGCTCGCGCAATGTCGTCGAGCAACCAGGGGGTTGTGTCTTGATACTTGGCTCGCTTTTCCGACCAGACACGCGACGATTCGTCGATAATTCCGCCAATTTCGCCCGCTAGCCAGGGATATTGTTTGCAGAGGTCAGGCTTGACACCGAGGATGTGAATTCCGGGGACGTATCCAACCTCCCTGAAATACCGCACCTCTTCGGCTCGAAAATCCGAAAGTAAGAACCGAAGTCCGGAGTGGTCGCTAAAGAACGCAGGCGGAAGAAACGGCGAGAACAACGCATCGAGCTCGCCGCCTTTGACCATATCGACAAGCGGCTTCTCGTTCGGCGTCGCGTCAATGCGACCGGGTCGTGCAAATCGGCCTAGGCGGTCAATGATTGGATCAGATTCCGTTAAACGCCCGGCGTACCACCGCACGTCCTCAATTCCGATTCCCGCTCGGCGCAGCAGAGTCCGAGTCCACGTGTTGCCTGAGTCGGACCAGCCGGTTACGCCGATACGCTTTCCGGCAAGGTCTTCGACTCGGGTAATGTCGCTGCCGGTGCTCGTGAGGATGCACCGCTGGCGAAAGCCTCTCATCAGGAAATGGGGCAGGCACCAAAGCGGATAGTCTCCACCAGTCGCCATACCCTGCACGTACTTACTGAAGGACACTTCTCCCGCGTCGTAGTCGTTTTCCTGAGTCCAGTCCTGGACGGCTTGGACGCGATGCACGTCAATGTCCAACTTACTCGACTTGACGTCGCCCAATGCCAGCGGGGTCAGATAGTCCCAGTCCCGCACTGCCAACTTCACCTTCAACTTCATGTCGTTCCTCACTTTGTAGCGCTGTCGTGAGCGCGTCGGCTCAGCGACAAATTCAGTGTATGAATACGTCAAAAAATGTACAATGTGTTTTTTGTACTTGCACAAAAATTACTTATATGCATGACGACGACCGCATCGCTGAGCTTGTCTGTCTTATCCAGAACCGCAGTCCGGCCGGTATTGCGGTCGAAATCGCCAACCTCATCCGCAGCGGCAAGTTGCCCATTGGCACGCAACTGCCCCCCGTCCGCGACCTCGCCGCCGCACTTGGTGTTAGTCCTTCGACGGTCTCAAGCGCATGGCGACAGTTGCGTTTGCACCGAATGGTTTCCGGCTCACGTCGCAATGGCGTCTGGGTTCAAGGAGACCAAACATCGCTTCGCCCTGTTCGTTATGAGGGACGAGGTAACTTTGGTCCCTTCGCTGTCACCGACTTGCGCCTCGCGACCCCCGACGCCGCACTGCTTCCCGACTTGTCACAGGCTCTGGCGCACGCGACCAACGCAAAAAACCTAAACAGCTACATGAGAGAGGTCATCACCCTCTCATTGCGCGAGGCCGTTATGCCTGCATGGCCCTACGAAGCGCCAGCCTTCATCGCGACAAATGGCGGATACGATGCTCTTTACTTAGCCTTGGTCTCGTCCGTCCTTCCGGGTGCGTATGTCGCCGTCGAGACTCCCGCAACGATTCGGATTCTCGACATCGTCGACAAGGTTGGGGCTTGCTCACTCCCCATCGAATGCGACGACGAAGGCCCACTACCTGAATCGCTTGCCACTGCTTTGAAACGGAAGCCCTCCGCGTTTCTCTTCCAGCCCGGCTCGCACGCAGCTACGGGGCGTGTACTGAGTAAAAAGCGCATTGCCGCGCTCACCAGCCTGCTCAAGAAGAGCGACACGCTCATCATTGAAGACGACGGACTTGGCTTTATCTCTCCGGAGCCAGCGGCAAGCTTTGGCAAGTCGTTCCCGGAGCGCACTGTCCACATCAAATCCTTCTCCAAATCACATGGTCCGGACTTACGCCTTGCCGTTATGTCTGGCTCTGCAAATTTCATTGACCAGGTTCGTGGGTATCGAAACTTCCGCGAAGGCTGGACCACGCGAATCCTTCAAGAGGCCGTCGCATGGCTCCTGAAAGACAAAGAGTCCATCGCTTGCGTCGAGCGTGCGCGAGCGATATATGCGGAGAGAAACGCCGCCTTCTCCCGTGCCCTCACTGAGCGCAACATTCCCCACAGCGCCGGCGGACTCGTGGCCTGGGTTGCCGTTCCATCGGAGCAACATGCCTTGGTCACGCTAGCCTCTCGTGGCATCGCGGTGAATCCTGGTAGCTCGTCTGGACTGACCAAAACGTCACACTTGCGCATCGCGACTGGTCAACTGGCCGACGACTATGAACGAGTCGCCGACGCGGTTCTTGCCGGCCTTCACGACCCCGGCCTCCAAGGACCCGCTGAAGCCTACTACTGAAAGCGGCGGTGCTCGCGGCACCGCTTGCATCAGAATTTGTGGTTGATACCCAACGTCGCCACGAGCTGATGATTCGTCGAAGACGGCGTTGCTAGATTGATGGCCGCGACCGCTTTGTTGCCGAGCGAGTTGGTACCGCTGGCTGTTTGATACAGGCCAACCAAGTAGAGAGTCGTGCGTTTGGAGAGCGAGTAAAGCGCACCTAAGTCGTATTGGTTGTAGTGCGCGCCGGAGTCGCTTGTTGCACCGCTATCGCGCGTGTAGCTGTAGGCGAGGCCCAGCAATAGAGAAGGTGTTACGTTGTACTTAACGCTCACTTCACCAATGTTGAAAGTCGCGGAGCCACGATATGCACTCGTTACTGGGCTCAGCCCGGCAACCGGCGTCGCACCAAGGCCGAAAAACTTCACGTTGCTGTAAACCACGCCCAGCGTTGCCGCGCCAAGTTTGTATGCAGCGCCTGCAGTCACGATCTGTTGCGAGCCCGCCGAGGCGTATCCAGCAACAGCCGGGCTGGTGATGTTAACGCCGGTCGTGCTGTCGTCGGCTCGGTTGCCGTAGAACGAGAAGTTCGGATTCTTCGCATACAGGTAGGCGACCGCTGCCGAGAACGGGCCGTTCGCGTATGCGACATCGAGATCGTAGATGTTGTTCTGCGCAAAATTGCCGGCCCGGCCGCCGAAGCTATAAAGGCCGCCGAAGGTCACGCCGTGATAGTCGACGCTCTGGAACTTCACAGCGTTGTTGATGCGCCAAGAACTATCGAGGTTATCAACGTCACCAACGTGAGCGCCGTATGCCGCACCGCCAGCTGCCCAGCTCGCTGCCTGGAACGGTCCAACTTTCACCGACACATCCGAATACTGGCGGCCCAGCGTAAAAGTGCCATATTGATTTGCTAGACCGACGTAGGCTTGACGGCCAAACTCAGTGCCGTTCTGGCCTATCGTGCCGTTTGTCACGCTGTATCCGGCCTCCAACTGGAAGATCGCCTTCAATCCTCCGCCAAGATCCTCAGCACCTGTCAGGCCCCAACGAGCGCCATTCATGTTGCCCGAAGTCATCGCAGTCTGATGTTTGCCGCCCGCATTCGAGTTGAAGCTCATGCCTGCATCCACGAGGCCGTAGAGCGTCACGCTGCTTTGAGCACTTGCCGCGCTGGAGAAGACCATAAGCGCTGCGGCGGTAGTGACCGTCAAGGTGAGAGAAAGGCCCCGGCCTTTGTCCGCACGAGTTCTCGAATTCATCGTTTACGCCTTTATCTAGTTTGAAATGGGCAATAGCGCACACGTGGTCCTTGATGGCCGTGGTGCATCGGTTGAAGGTTTGCAGCGGGGTTTGCCGACCGCCTTCAATCCAATGAAACGGAGAATAATGAAGAACAAAAAGTTGCACAACAATGTTTATGTACTTGCACAAAAATTTTTTGCTTTCTAGGGTTTGCCCTAAGCCATTGGTTCCAATGGGTTTTTCAATGCCTGCTGGTCAATGCACTCGGACTAGCATGGAGTGGGTCGAGCGACAGAGCGGCCCGCTCGCCGACCGGGTTGAGGTCATTTTGGCGCGACGGCACTCCAACGTCGTGGTCTGTTTTCTCGCGAACAAGTTGGCTCGCACCGCTTGGGCACTGGCAACTCGCAACAGCACCTTCGATTAGGGATCGGCCGCCATGCCTGTTTAACCAGTCGATCCCATTTAGCGCTTCATCGAAGTCAGGTGGCGCGCCCGAGCATGTCAAGACGCAGCAATCCCATTACTGGATATTGGGGTTCGGTGGCAGGGCGGATTTCCGCATTGGCACGACCGCTTCGTGTAGCGTCATACCGTCCGTATTTTCGCGTCCGCGAAAGCACACCCTCGCCCAGCAGAGCATCGCCCCGCGCCCCACCGGGTCCGCACCGGCCGACCGGGACCGCTGCGCGCCCTTGGCATTGGGAGGAGCTGATTTCGCTCCGGACCTAGCAGACGAGCCTTTGCAGCAATCGGCGTCGCACCTACGTGAGCGAGATTCTACGGTGCATATTTCGGACGCTAATGGTAGCCGTACACAGTGGCAACGGACCGCTCGTTTCTAGTCCAGCTGACCGTCAGGATCTGCGGCTAGGGACGCACGCCCTCATGCGCACCTCAATCGCCCGGTAGAAAGATCTTGTTTGGACATTTCATCCCAAACAGTTTCGAATCGCGCTTGTTCTTCCATTTGCGAATCCGATTGCGGATCGGATCGTTAAGCGTAGTACCGAAGCGCTTAATGAGTGGACTGGGCGTGTCGCCTTCCACTGCGGACCACTTAAAGCGACCATCGACGATTTTCGAAAGGAGAACTGCGTAGCGCCACAAGTCCACGGGATTGGTCGCCGTGCACACCTGGGCAGCCCAGTGGCGAGACCACTGATGCCGTTCCATTGCATATTTGGCACCCCCATACGCCCGCAGCAGAAACCCATGCTCATCCTTCAGCATTTCGGCAGTCTCGATCGCACAGGTCTCATCGGGTGACAGACCGGCCACCATGGCGGCGCGGGCGCGATGCACGGGATCGGTCCGGCGTCGACGATCGACGACATAGTCGCGCAAGACATTGAGGCGCTCTGCCCTGATGGCTGCCAGAATCTCCATGGCGAGTTCATAATCGTTGCCGATTCGGTCGAGGCGCGCGAGGTGGAGTTCTTTCATTTCGTTGCCGTCGGCCGCACCCCATATAGAGACGTCATCGAGGGCAATCTTATCCCGACCGAACGTGACGCGCATATGAGCGGCGATGTTCTTGGACCCAAGTTGAGTGGGGATGACGATGCGGAGGGAGCAAGGTAATTTCCAAGCTTTGGAAAAAGTCGACTCCGTGCTAAATCTTTGTAGCTATTTGTCACACCAGCGATGAATGACAGGACTTCGTCATGGTCGTCGGTGCCAGGAGAGAATATCCAGTGTTCTCCCTGATCCCAGCAGTACTCTCGCCCAACAACGCAAAGTGCCGCCAATGCGGGTGATTCATGTTTGCGACTATAGATTTTTTCGTAGCGGTAGCATTCTCGTAGAGCCTCGCCGGACAGATCTGCCCCCAGGGCAAATACGACACTGCGTACCCGCTCAATGTTGTGATGCTGAACGGTGCCATCGTAATTTTCCAAGCCAGGCAGGTACCCGAATGCTCGGAGAGCATTGGCACTATCATGAGCTATTGAGAGCTCCTTTGCCGTTAAAGTGGCTTTGACCTCGATCGCATATAAGACAGCCTCGATCGGAAAGATTCCGGTACTATCGTCGTAGATAGATTTGTCGTACAGAATAATATCGATCTGAGTTGACATACTTCCATGTATTTTATCGATTATCTGACCGCTGCCTATTCCAATATCGCTCGGTAACAGAGGGCGAAATAGTCTCGCGACCAAGATCTCGAGGACCGTTCCTTTAACACCTTGGTGTTTGATGGAGCTTGCCGCCCGGGCTTCTGCAATTGCGCCGCTGATTTTTGCGCGTAGGAATGCTTGATATTGATTCTTGTTGGGCATTGCGAGATAGTCGTCGATTGATCGAAAATTCTAAATAGTAATTCGTTCCAATGAGGGGGCTTCGATCGTCCGCGTGTTTTTCTTGGTGGAGATCGTCTTGGGCGGAGCATGTTGTAGCGCACGAGCGTGAACGGACGAACGTATTTTTGAAGCGGAAATATACGATCGATGGCCGCCTACAGATCATCGACAACTCGAATTGTGCGACTGGGCCATTAAATTGGTTTGTCGCGTACGAAACGACACAGCGCCCTGCGAAGCGGTGCGACGGAGGAGGGCGGGGTGATTCGCAAGATCAAGATTCGAGGTTACCGTATTCATAAGGATTTGACCGTTGAGCCGAATCCAAAATTCAATCTTATCGTTGGCCCTAACGAATCTGGCAAGTCAACGCTCATGGAGGCGATCACCCTCGCGCTAACCGGCCGAATAAACGGCCGCAGTGTGTCCGAGGAGCTTAATCCGCATTGGTTCAATACGTCGGTCGTCAACGAATTCATCAGCAAAAGAGCCAGCGGAGTCTCGGTCGGATTCCCTGAGATCCTTATTGAACTGTCGTTCGAGGATCTTCCAGAACTGCAAAGCCTCTGCGGTGCGGTTAACTCCCACGTGCCGACCTTCGCGTGCCCAGGTGTGATCTTGAAGATTTCCGCAAATCCGGAGTACTCCGTGGAGCTGGAGGAGTGGGCAAAGTCCCCGACCTCGCTTCTGCCGGTCGAGTACTACCGTTGTGAATGGCGATCTTTTGCGGACAGAGAATTGACGTCGCGGCCCAAGGTATTGGCCGCCGCTGTTATCAATTCGCAGACTGTACGAACGTCCTCAGGGATCGACTATCACCTGCGCCAAATCCTTGGTGACCAACTTGAGCCCGATGAGCGGGCACAGATATCGCTCGAATATCGCCGCGTAAAGGCCTCGATGTCCCAGACCGCGCTGAATGCCGTCAACACCAGAATGAGCTCAGTGCACGCGACCTTGCACAGTCGGCCAATAGCACTCGCAATGGACCAAAGTGCGAGAGCGTCTTGGGAAGGTGTCGTCACTCCACTGGTCGACGATGTACCGTTCAGCATGTCCGGCCAAGGGCAGCAGTCGGCGATCAAGATCTCACTCGCGATGAACCGTCATGCCGGGCGTGCTAAGTTCGTCATGATTGAAGAGCCAGAGAATCACTTGACTCACACAAGCCTCGCTACGCTACTGTCAAGAATCGAGTCTCTTGCCGGGGAACAGCAACAACTCTTCGTCACAACACACAGCTCGTTTGTCCTCAATCGATTGGGGCTGGATGCTCTCGTGCTGATGGGAAATAATGTTGCGGCCAAGCTATCGACACTAGATCCCGAGACTGTTAGCTACTTCAAAAAGCTTCCCGGGTACGACACCCTCCGAATTGTTCTCGCGAACAAAATCGTGCTGGTCGAAGGCCCATCTGACGAGATCGTATTCGAGAGAATTTTCCAAGATATTCACGGGAAGCGGCCCATGCAATGTGGGATCGACGTCCTGAGTATGCGGGGACTATCACTCGCACGTGGCCTAGAACTATGCGCCGTACTTAACAAACCGGTAACTGCCCTCCGAGATAACGACGGAGTCGATCCGAGCGAACATCGAGCCCCCGTAGAGGGATGGCTAAAGACGGGAGAACGCGAACTCTTCATTGGCGACACCGCGCATGGCGCAACCCTAGAGCCTCAGCTAATACATCACAGTGGTGAGGCGTTGCTGCGTGACATTCTTGGCATTGCTCCGCACGCAGATTTGCTGAAATGGATGAGCAGGGAGAAAACCGAGGCAGCCCTTCGGATCGGCACTGCAAGCACGAGAATCGTTCCGCCAACCTACATGCTCGAAGCGGTCAGGTTCGCCCATGGCTAACCGTCTGACACTCGCTGTCGCAGGTTCGCGGAAGACGCAAGGCCTCGTCGAGCACTGCGCGTCACTATCGCGCGAGCGTCGCGTGCTGGTACTCACGTACACACAGGCCAACCAGCAAGAGTTAATCAATCGCTTGAACCATTACGCAGGGCAACATCACCATATCGAGGTGATGGGCTGGTTCACTTTCTTACTTCGGCATTTCGCAAAGCCTTTTTTGCCGTTCAAGTTTGCTGGGCAGAGAGTTCTTGGGTTTAACTTCGATGGGCGCCCCTCCCGCTTCGCGAAAGGCATCCACCGGTTTCTCGATGCCAATGGAGCCGCATACGGATGCGAACTGGGGCGCCTAGCTCATGAACTGGTTGCGGAAAGCAAGGGGGCACTCCTGAGGAGGCTGGAGTGTATTTGCGATGAGATTCTGATCGACGAGATTCAGGATCTCAGCGCGCACGACTGGGAGATTATCGATGTACTGCTGCATTCATCGATTGATATCCGCATGGTAGGTGATATCCGGCAGTCGGTGCTGGCGACAAATCCGCGCAGTTCCAAGAATGCAAAGTACTCGTATACCGGCGCTATCAAATGGGCCAGAGCTCGCCAATCTATGGGCCTGCTTGAGATCTTGGAGAGCGTGACAACCTGGCGGTGTCATCCTTTGGTCGCGAAATTCTCCGACAGTATCTTCGATCCATCTTGGAAGTTTCCCGAAACGCAATCCAGGAACGAGGCAGTGACCGAGCACGATGGCGTGTTCCTAGTTTCGACAAAGCACGTCGACGAGTACGTTCGGCGCTTTCGGCCTCAGTGTCTGCGGCACAGCGTCAGCTCAGGCAAGGCGTTCGATCTTGACTACGTCAATTTTAAGATATCAAAAGGCATGACATATGAGCGCGTTCTGATAGTCCCGACCGCGCCCATCACGAAATTCATCAAGTCAGGCCTCTATTTGGAGCCCGGCTCCGCTTCAAGCTTCTACGTTGCAGTTACGAGGGCGAGGCAGAGCGTGGCAATCGTTCTGAACGATGCAGGCATATCTTCGCTGCCCTTCTGGGAGCCAGAATCAGTGGATACAAATAATGCACGCTCAAGGGTTCGCTAAGTGTGGTGAGCGACCGGTTGCACCAGCGAGCGGTTCGGCTTGTCCCGCGCGCTAGTCAGTGGCTGTCCGCGGGACGGTTCGGTGGGGCCTTATGTTTTTCGCTCGAAGTTGATCGCAATACCCATCAACGAGCCGTGGTCCGTTCGACTACTCAGATTGAGTAATCGCTCTTGTCCGCCGGATTCGAGCGATATCCTTGGATGTACCGAAGTGGTTCTCAAGGATGGTCAGATCGTCGTCCGAGAACTGCTCAAGCTCGACGCCTTTTAGTGCTCCCTTGCCCGCAAGCTTTGCACTGTAGGCGGCGACTCGAGATTTGATTGTGTTTGTTTTTATCTCACTCCATTCAGCAATCAAATTCCGAGCGAGCTTTGCCCTTTGATCATCTCCTTGGAGCTGGGATGTAATGACTTCCTCGTTGTCAAAAACGAGTTCCGACGTGCGTGGAATATCGGCTTGCCTCACCACGCTCGGCAGGATGTCCATGAAAAACGCCGGAGCCAATGTATCGGCCCGACGGATCACTTGTTGCCACAGTCTCGCCTTATGCTCATCACTCACTTCGTTACGCGGAAGAAGCGAACGAAGCGTCAAATCGCCTTCGTCAGGCTGGACGTCCAACCAGGCTACGATAGCGATGTCCGCTACGGTCTCGACGTTGCGAGGTCCGCTCACGAGAAGCAGTCGCGTAACCTCACTTCTTGAATCGTCCGGCATTGCCTTCGCGACTGAGGACCAAACGCTCCTGATCGTGGTGACGGCTTCCGCATCTCCCCAGTCGATCGATTCGGCCAGCCCTGCAGTTTGCTGAGCGGAAAGATCGGGGTTGAACTGAAACGTTGTGACCGCGTCTTTATACGAATTCTTCCAGACGACGCATGCAGCCTGCGCGAGCTTGGACTTACGGTCCGCAGGCGCAATTCCCTTGGCTATCATTTCGCGCATTGAGAAGAGCAAGCCCGACTTCGCGTCGGCAGGGTGATTGTTTGCGAAGGTGTGTCCATCGTCGAAAATCGCGACGGGATTGTAGGGGGTCAACTCGCTGCTTGGCGCTGGCCAATACCTTGCCATCCAAGAGTGTAACCAGGAGTAATTGGCAGGTGTGGCCTTGGCCTGCTCAAAAAGTTGATGCAGCGAGTTGCCCAGAACGTTCCGTGAAGCGTGCGAAAAAATCTTAGATGTTGCAGGAACGACTCGCATCAAATACCTGTTTGCGTTATTCGACCGCGCCGCAATTTGCGGAAGCAATTGATTCAGGAACGGCTGGAGCGGATTATTATCCCAACTCGCTCGGGGAACGGCGTCTACGAAATCCGTGAGACGTTTTGCAACGCCCTCCTCGTGCAGATCCTTGCTAATCAAGATGTTTAGTGTCTTCACTACAGCACTCTTGGTCGAATCCGGCAATTCAGGGTACAGATTCCCTAAAAGGGCGACGCAGTCGAGTGGTAGATCGGACAGAAGGCGCTCAGCCCATTCTCCCAAAGGTTTCCATGCTTCGTCCGAGTTTGCTGCATGCAGCCTACGGACAAGCTCGCAACTGAACTGTGATGTACTGGCTTCCTTGCTAAGCGCATTTGCCAGATCTGCAAGCGAAACCGGAGCGTCGCCGGATAGCCTATATAGGCATGCTGAGGTAATCGCAAGTAGTTGCTCGACGAGCGATCTATACTCGTCGTTTTCCGTGATTCCCTCATTTTTAGCGGGCGTCATTCTTACTGCAAAAGCCTCGATGAATGCGGACGCTTCCATGTCGGTTGCCTTGTCGATGCTTGCGAGCGATACCTGCGCCGCCATTGGCATGGAAAGTTTGCTGTCTAGCGCGATGAATCTTTCCAGGAGGCTCCAAAGAACATGCCGTGTCTCTTGTCCGAGTGACATTCGGCTCGTAAATATGCTCGACGCTCGTGCCATTGCACTTTTTAGATTGAACTCTGGGGTCGCGTCCTTCTCAAGCTCCACAACTAGAGCTTCGAGGTACTGCTCTCCGAGATCCGCGAAAAGTGGTTCAGGGGATCCCTCGATCCAATTCTCAAGGTTACCAAACGGCAACTGAGTCTCATCGGAATTTACGGACACGGTTCGATCGACAAGCCATGACAGTAGGGAAGCGTCGGCTCTTGATTCAATTCCGTACGCGGCTCGAACGTTGAGAATGACCGGCGTCAGCTGTTCGACCATCGCCACGGCTTCCCCGAGATTCGGTGTCTGCAACGATTCGAGCTGTAATTTCACACCCGACGCCCCGCCTAGCACGTCGTCGACAAGGCGCGAAGCGACTGCCGTCTGATCAGCATCCGGTGATCGGGCAACGAGCTTCGCCAGACGCGTTGGTCCCAGATGCGAGCGGAGGTCTCTTGACTCCGAAACCTCCCGACATAGGGCGCTAAGGAGTTGAAGTGCTGTCGGGTTAGGGAGGCGATCGATAATATCTGCAATGACTCTCGCCGCGTTTACTCTTCGCGACGAAGACTCATGTCGCAGGTCCTCAAACATCTGGTATATGTTGCGGGCCTGCTCCTGACTCAAAGGAGCTGTATTGATGTGCCTTCCCATCGCTTCCAGAAAGCCCTTGGTATCACCAGAGACGAACGCGTCATAAACCTCTGTCACCTTCGAACCCAATCGGCGCGTAATTGGATCCTCAGACAAAAGCAGCAAACTCTGGAGAGGCTCGGCCCAGCGCAACCCAATCAGGCTCGCGAGAAACTGTCGAAGCGGGCGATGCTCTGGACGAAGTGCTGGCTTACCGCTATTGCCTGCGGGCGTGAAGTACTTTTCATTGAACAACTGTATTGTTGATTCAGGCAGTCCCTCAAAGGGCTGACCATTCACTGCGACATCGGTGAGTCGCTTGAGCAATCCTGGGTCGTCCTGAACTTCGCGGTAGAAGTCCGGAAAGCTGACCTTCAGCGCACATAGTGCGCCGAGTGAGATGGGATGATTGGTAATCGCGCCTTCGTGCAATCCTCCGGGGCGATCCGTTCCGACGCCTTCAAGCTCTCGAACTTTTCCTATCCACCACGCCTGCGAAAACGCGTTCACCACCTGCAGCGCGTTTCTCGGATCCTGAATCCCGACGTGGATCATTCGGTCAATCAAGGCATCTATCTCTACACCGCGCGACTCAAGGTCTTGGGCGACGTCGGGAAGGCGTTGGAGGTGTGCCTTAGCAAACGCGCGCATGTCGTGTCGGGGTGGCGGTGAGATGTCGAGTCGAAACTGAAAAATTCGATCAAGATACCTGCGGGCATCAAAGTGGGTGAACACTGCGGCAGGAAGATCTGCGTTTCTACGTCCTTTAGAGAGCGCGTCAGCAATCTTCCCTTCATCGCACGATATAACGAACACCAATCCAATCCCTTCGGGAAGGCTTGACTTCGGAATTTCCATGAACGTTCGGACGCCGTCGAGGCCGAGAACCATCTCCTCCGACGACAATCGATCGAGATCGTCAACGAACACAACAATGCGATCGCAGCTTTTTCCGGATCGACCATCCTTAGATTTGGATGCGCCGCTTTTGAATTTCCGGATCTGCCCCAAGAGCATATCCTCGTACTGTTCCACCGTGGTAGTGGGCAGAGTGACCTTTGTGATGGAGCGCGCATTTGAGAGCACCGCGGGCTTCAGGTTCTTTAGTATGTAACCGACGGCTGCTGTCGTCGTGGCAAAGATAGCGCTTCGGGCGTAGGAGCCTTCAACCCCAAACGCCCATATCGCCAACCAAGTGGCGACAAAAATCAGAAGCAGGGCGATTCCAGCGGCTGGTAGCGGAACCGCCCAAGACTTCAACGTCTCTTTGGTTTGCGCCCAGTATGACTTGTCGTCCGACGTCGTCTCGCTGATTTGGCGGAAGAGCTTGTCCTGCAAACTCTCCTCCGTCCCTCCCAACTCGAGAAACACGTGACGCAACAAAGCACGCTTGATGTCCTGGTCCTTGCCGCCAAAGCGCCAAGCATTGAATGTGATGCAGCGAATGCGTTGATTACGCGTCAGACCATTTTGCTTCGAAGCGTCGTCCTGCAGGTCCGCTACGTACAGCTCCTTGATACTGCTTTTGCCGGTGCCCCACCCTCCGAGTACCCCGATGCTGAAGGGAGTGGTGTTGCTGCTTGATTCGATGAGACTTCTCAGAGCTCGAGCATAATGCCTGTGGCCAAATGCATCTTGCTCGGGCCTTGAGATTTCGCGATCAAGCATTGCCGGCATTTCGCTGTTGCTCGATTTCCCGTTGGTCATATCTTTTTCTTGGTTAGCTGAAACGTCTCGATGCTTTCAAAAACCGGAAACTCTCGGTCACGTCGGGTGAACGATAGGCCATTGGGACTAGGTCTATAGATCACGGGGCCCAGGGGGCGACCAGAAAGTGGAGGCAATCTCAAAACTGGTGGATATGCAAGGGACTCGCCGAGATGGCCGGACCTATCCCTGCGAAGCACCAAATACGAGCCGCTCGGCGGCTCTAAAAGTCAAAAAACTGTGCCCCAAAATCGGGGGGGCGATGGTGACTCATCTGTGCGCCCTGAAGGCGGCGCAGGTGGTTCATATGGCGGCAATTCTATGCCAGGCTTGCTCTATCATATTTTAATCGTCCAGACTCAGTACCCAGACCTCTTTGAAGCCCCTCGAGTTCGGCATCAGAGACGGTGTTGCTGAGTCATTGATTTCCGGAGGTACCCCGGATCTAGCCACAAATCCGAGCGGCTCTCGTCGCCGATAAGCGAGCTGGCGACCCTATCGTAAGCATCGCACATAATTCCACAGATACTCTTCATACACCTTCGCTTGTCATGATGACGCACAGAAGTGCGTTGGTATTTTAGGGGAGACACCGCTCGAAATCATCTTAGGGCATTTTCAGCGAGGTCTGGGCAATCAGCCTTATCGAAGCCACATCGCCAGTCCGACGACAAGGGCGATAACAAGGATGCATGCGATAAGCAAATTTCGCCCATCTGCAGCTTATGGTGATATCAAGTGGCGCACTTCTGTGTATTACGTAGTTCCTTGGGCCCCAGCCCAGCCACAGTGAGGACCCGTACTGGGTATGGCTTGGATCAGTCGAATCGACTGAAACGTCACCAGATTCATAATTGCGACCATATATTCACCACAATCATAACGACCACAGTAAACCAGAGGAATTTGTTACTCGGATCAATTTTTGCTAGTGCTCTTGCAAACCGTATGGGGAGCATAACCACAAAAACCGAAACGAGAAAGACGGGGGCAGCAGCGATCCATGCAATCGAATAATATATGCAAAAGAATGACAAGAACATAAAGGAAATGACGCCACCGATCGCAAGGGGATTCGATATTCCCTCCGTACTGATGTGAAGGATTTTTGCGGCATGCTGGAACGGGGAAAACAATATCGGGGTGAATTTCGTGTGAAGAACAATGTCACAAAATCCCATGAGGAGAGGGCCAAGTATCATCAGCGCATTTCCTTTGGACAAAAATTCGCCGACCGTTTTCCTGTGATCGATAACCCATTTTATTGAAAACCACCCCATGAAAGTTAGCATAAATAACCAGAAGGAGAGCAAAAATCTGCTTGAATCTGGCGGAAGGAATCGCTGTAGCATAAAAGCAAAAATTAAAGAAAAAGCGCTTATCCAACCATATATTCGACGAAGAAATCGCAAGCCACTGAGAATGGTGGCATCCTCAAGTCTGAGGCTGAGTGTGGAGTAGTGCCCTTCGATTGCGGACAGAAATTCATCAATCTTTTGGTTTCTCCTTATTTTTTCTCCAATCCAGTAAATTCCAATTAATACAGTTATTATATTTAGTATAATTTTTTCCATTTTGTAAATTGTTGAATTTTAGGCAAACCACCTCAATTCTTCCCTCTTGTGAACTTTGGTTGGCGGATTTTATAAATATACGACATCACGCCGACCAGTAAAAGCCCAGGAAGATCATTACTTCGGCGACTTTTTGTTCGCAATCTTTATGTGTTGGTTTTCGCTGATAAGCTTCCGCACTGTGATGTCTGCTTTGAATGTGCGGCTAGTAACATTTACGAGTTTATTCTGATTACTCAAGGGGATCGAAGGCATGCATGAAATCATCTGCCCGCACTGTGGGAAGGCGTTCAAGATTGATGAGGCGGGATACGCGGACATCTTGAAGCAGGTCCGAGACAGCGACTTCGAGAAACAACTGCATGAGCGGCTCGAATTAGCTGAGAGGGACAAGCGGAATGCAGTTGAGTTGGCGCAGGCCAAGGTTGCCGGTGAGTCGCAGAAGGCTGCGGCGGCAAAAGACGCCGAGATCCAAGTGCTCAGGCTCAGGCTGGAAGCGGGCGAGGTTGCGCGACAACTAGCTGTTGCCGAAGCCCTTAGCTCCATAGAGAAGGATCGTGACGCCCTTGCGAATGAACTTGAACGAGCGAAGCAGGCCCAGCAAGCGGCCTCCGAGCTGGCGGAAGCGCGGCTTCTGGGCGAACTGCAGCAGGCCGGGGCGACGAAGGACGCCGAGATTCAGAGTCTCAAAGCTAAGCTTGATGCGATCGAGGTCGCCCAGAAGCTTGCTATTGCGGAAGCCGTCACTATCGTGGAGAGAGAGCGTGACGATCTGAAGACCGGACTCGTGCGGGCGACGTTGGAGAAGCAGCTTGCTGAGCAGTCACTAAAAGACAAATACGAGACACAGATCAAGGACCGCGACGACGCGATCGAACGCCTTCGTGACATGAAGGCTCGCCTATCGACAAAAATGGTGGGCGAGACTCTCGAGCAACATTGTGAGACCGAGTTCAATCGCATTCGTGCGACCGCCTTTCCGCGAGCGTACTTTGAGAAAGACAACGACGCACGTACGGGAAGCAAAGGCGATTATATTTTCCGTGACTCGGACGAGGCAGGCACGGAGATTGTGTCGATTATGTTCGAAATGAAGAACGAGAGCGATCGCACTGCGACGAAAAGCCGGAACGAAGATTTCCTGAAAGAGCTGGACAAGGATCGCGCCGAGAAAGGCTGCGAATATGCAGTCTTGGTGTCTCTTCTTGAACCTGATAGCGAGCTCTATAACTCCGGAATCGTCGATGTTTTTCACCGCTATCCGAAGATGTATGTGGTTCGGCCACAGTTCTTCATTCCCATCATCACTTTGTTGCGAAACGCTGCGATGAACTCGCTCAAGTACAAGTCGGAGCTAGCACTCGTGAAGGCACAGAACATCGATATCACGAACTTCGAAACGGAGCTTGAGTCGTTCAAGACCGCATTCGGAAAGAACTATGATCTCGCGTCTCGGCGCTTTCAGACGGCGATCGATGAGATCGACAAGTCTATCGATCATTTGCAGAAGACCAAGGAAGCGCTGCTCGGAACAGATCGGAATCTACGTCTGGCCAACGATAAGGCCCAGGATGTGACCATCAAGCGGCTGACTCGCGGCAACCCTACGATGGCGGCCAAATTTGCCGAACTCAAAGACCACGACTCCGAGACGTCGGATTAAGCGAACAGTCGCCCGGATTCTGGGTACCGGGAAGGTGAATCTCAGTGACGTTGCCGCGTGCCAGTGTAGCTCGTTCGCGGGATATGAAACCCTTGGTGGTCAATGTCCTGATGATGGACGGCCCGCCTTTCCCCCACCGTCCGGTGACGCCGAGTCGTCCCACGGTTCGCGTTAGTTCTTTGCTCTTTGTGCCCAAAACTGGTTGGAAGCTGTACGCCCATAAAGTATGCTTAAATATACTTTATGGATATTTTTTTATTAAAAGTATGTTATGGAATACTTTGCGAGTGCCGTACTTCCGACGCAATTTGGGGCTCAATTTCGTCGCGAACGTAAGAGCAAGGGGTTGACTCAAAAAGAGGTCGCGATGCGTGCGGGTGTCTCTCGGCTGACCGTTATCCAGTTGGAGCAGGGAGAGAACGTGGGGCTGCATGCCATCATGGCGGCGATCGGTGCTCTTGATATGGGTTTGCGCATCGATACGATTCGGATCAACTATGACGACATCGGCCGATTTGGTGACGACGCTTAACCGACAGCGAGACGAGCTGGATGTATCGACGCCGGAGGGGCATGCGGGCTTACTGAGCAACCGTACACGGACGCGCCACGTTTTCAACTACTCAAAGGCGGCAAAGGCGGCCATCTCACTCGTGATGCCCATTCGAGACGAGAGCTACGCCTCCGACATGTTGCCAAGCTATTTCGCCATGAACCTCCCAGAGGGCAGACTACTTCAGACCATACGAAGTCGACTGCAACGGGATGTGCACATAGACCAGATGGCGCTCCTCGCGCTCACAGGTCGAAATCAAATTGGTCGGGTCACTTTCGGCGACTCGCGTGCGCCAGACGGTTCTGCTGCGCCTATATGGGAACTCGGCGAGATACTTGAATCTTCTAGCCGGAAGCTGTTTGCCAGGCTTCTAGCATCCAACTATGCATCGGGTATTTCGGGCTTCCAGCCAAAGGCGCTTGTCACGGCGTCGGTCGGCACGCCATCAGTGCATTTTCAGACCGCCCCGTGTCCCTCAGTCACTAAGGTGCTCGATCTGATTGTGAAATCGTCCGATGATGATCAACCGTTACTTCCCCAGAATGAATATCTCTGTATGACCGCCGCTAGCGCCGCAGGCATTCGAGTCCCCAATGTTTGGTTAGCGAGGGACGGCGGGCTACTTGTCATCCAGCGTTTCGACCGTGACGAACAGACGCGTTCGCCCTTGGGGTTTGAAGACATGGCCACGCTGATGAAAAGGCCGCTACAGTCACGGTATGCTGGTTCGTACGAGAGCATCGCCCACGTTATCGGTGTTTTATGTGGAAAATTTCGAGCGGAAAGTCTGTATCGGCTCTTCGAGTATGTCACCTACTGTTCGCTGACAAGAAACGGGGACGCGCATCTTAAGAATTTCGGGTTGGTCTACAGCGGGCCGGAAAGTGAGGACATCTCGCTCGCTCCCTTATTCGATGCAACGACAACGTCAATCGCCGATCTCGCATCTCCCCCCGGAACGAATGCGTCAAACGATGAGACCCTAGCGTTGACCTTAAATGGCTCACGCGAATTTCCATCTCGGAAATCCTTACTTAAATTTGGGCGAACGGTATGTGGAGTAGCACATCCGGAGCGAGTGATTGACCGCATTGCCGAGGCTATGATGAGCACGCTCTCGACTCACGCGCATTGCGTCGACGAACGCTTGCTTAACGCCATGCGACATCACTGGGAAATCGGTCTCACCTCAATGCGCAAAGAGCAGTCCTGAACGTCGTTCCGTCGATCTTGCAGCTCGTTTCTGAGCGTGCGCTGACCTGAAAATACAATCCTTCACACACGCCCCAGTAAAGAACCTACGCTCGCTGTGCAAATCGGGGGCGGTTCGTGAGTTAATTTTTTGGGGTCTGTCCATGTGGACAACCAACGTGTGGTTTCTCCATACCTGTAACTAATCTGTAGCGTGGAAGGATTTCATCTGTTGGATGACCGATATCGCTCGTGAACGCCTAGTTGACCTGGAAAAAAGAGCTTACGAGGGAGAACACATCGGATTGCTATGAGCCAAAACGCGCATTGCTCCCCCTATGAACTAGCGCCTCACGTGGGCGCTTTTCTCATCCGACCAAGCGCCGCAGCGGCCTACTGACGCGGGCAGATGAGATGAGAGCTTGGCACACAGGCTACACGGTGCCCCAAATGCTAACAATTCGCACATGTCCGGAAAACGGTCAATCTGGCGCCGGCCGATTTACCCAAAGCGTCTGGCTGCTTCGATCTACCGATTGCGCTTGGCATCCTCGCGGCCAGCGGGCAGCTCCCCGACGCCGGATTGCGCTCGCACGAGTTCGCGGGTGAGTTGTCGCTCACCGGCGAGTTGCGCCCGGTTCGCGGGGCATTGGCGATGGCGAGCGCCATGCTGGCCGAACCGTCGGCGCGTGCGCTCGTGCTGCCTGCGGGTAGCGCACAGGAAGCGGCATTGGTGGAGGGCGCCACCGTCTATGGTGCGCGCACCTTGCTCGACGTCTGCGCACATCTCGCCGAGCCCGACGTGGCGACGCCGCTGCCGCGCGCCGTCGTCCCGCTGGCGCTGGGGGCATCGGCCGACAGCGAAGTCACTCAGGCAAGCGAGCGCCCCGACCTGGGCGATATCAAGGGACAGGAGCACGCCAAGCGCGCGCTGGAAGTTGCGGCCGCTGGCGGACATCACATCCTGTTCTACGGTCCACCGGGCACCGGCAAGTCGATGTTGGCGACGCGACTCGTGGGGCTACTCCCGGCGCTGAGCAAGGCGCAGGCCGTAGAAGCCGCCACGCTGGCCAGCCTGAGCGCACATGGATTCGATTTGCGTCACTGGGGCCGGCGACCGTTTCGCGCGCCGCATCATACGGCGTCGGCCGCGGCGCTGGTGGGCGGAGGTAGCGCGCCGCGCCCCGGTGAAATCAGCCTCGCCCATCGCGGGGTGCTCTTTCTCGACGAACTACCGGAATTTCAGCGCCGCGTGCTCGAAGTCCTGCGCGAACCGCTGGAGTTGGGCCATGTGACGATCTCCCGCGCGGGCGGACACGCCACGTTCCCTGCCGCGTTTCAACTCGTAGCCGCGATGAACCCATGCCCGTGCGGCGACCTGGGACATCCGTCGCGCAGTTGCCGCTGTACGAGCGAGGCCGTGGCGCGATATCGCAATCGTCTCTCGGGCCCGCTGCTCGATCGCATCGACCTGCACGTCGAAGTGCCGGCGCTGAGCGCCGAAACGTTCGCCGCGCCGGCCCGCGGCGAGCGCAGCGAGGTCGTGGCGACGCGCGTCAGGCAGGCGCGGGAGCGCCAGCTATCACGCCAAGGCCAATTGAACAGCGGCCTGTCGAGCCGTGCGCTGGAGGCGCAGTGCGCCCTGCAGCCGAACGCACAGGACGTTCTGCACCGCGCGGTGACGCAACACCATTGGTCGGCACGCACCTATCACCGCGTGCTGCGCGTGGCGCGCACGGTCGCCGATCTCGCAGGCATTGGCGATATCGATGCCCACCATGTCGCGGAGGCCGTGCAATATCGCGAAGCCCCGTCATCGTGACGGGGGCGCGGCGAAGCGAGGATCACTCCAGTGTGAAGGAATCGAGAAACTGATCGACCTGGTCCTTCGCGGGCGCCTTCGTCGCCAGTACGACGACCTGATAGACGTGATTGCCGCGTCCGACGAAACGGGCCGCAACGTAACGCTCCGTCTTGTCGCTGGCCTTGCCTTGCGCGGATACGCCCAGTCCGGGAATCGCGGGCGCGTCGCCAGCCTGACGCACCATGACCTGCACCGGCGCGGCGGCCCCGTCGTTCACGTTCGCGAGCAAGCCATGCTGCAACTCGGCAAGGACCGCTTGACGTAGCGTTGCGTCGTCCTTGGGCAGCGTCACCACGCCTACGGCGAAGAGTGCCGCATCGACCCGGGCGGCTTGCATGCGCATGGGCAATGCGCCGGAGGCGAACTTCACTTCGCGCGCGTCCTGCGTCGGTTTGGCGGGATAAGTGGCGGCATACGCGCCGTCTTTGTCGTGCACCTCGCGCCAATCGTAGCGAGGGGAACAGGCGGCAAGCACCATCGTCGCGGCAAGCATGACGTAGACACGGGCAACGCGATTCATAGACAGGAGGATGAGCCGGAAGGAAAGGAGATCGCCATTATCCGCCATGTGTTGCGACACGAAAAACGCGTCGTTGCAGATCCCGGTATCATCGGCGGCATGAAACGCACCACGGCCGACTCATCCCGCCCATTGCCTCCCGGCATTTGCGACAAACGCGGGACATTTGCGTCCGCGACATCCGCGCTCGCGCGCATACGCGCGCGTCATGCCGCGGCGCCCCTGCCAAGGCCCGGCAACCTTGCGAGGGGGCTGACGGTGCTGACGACGGTCTTCGCCATTGGCGCGGCTGCCGCGGCGCCGGCATCGAACGGTAACCAGCCCCCTGCCGCAGGGAATCACGCATCAGCGCAAACCGCGGGCGTCACGTCACCACCTGACGGCGCCGGTGGGTCGGCAACGCCCGCGCGGAACGACGGCGCGCATCCTGCACAAGCACAGGCCACCTTGCCGCTGGCGACCGACTTCGCCGCTCACGCCCGCCGCGCCGCGTCGCTCGACGCCCCGCTGATCGTGTTGGTATCGCTGCGAGACTGCGTCTATTGCGGCCCGATCCGTCAGCGCGAACTTGCGCCGCTCGTGCGCAGTGGCAAATACGAGGTGCGCGAGATCGGCATGGACAGCACGGCGCCCGTGCGCGAGTTCGACGGCTCGACGACGACCGGCGTTGCCTGGGCACGCAACCACGGCGTCAAGGTATCGCCGACGGTTTTGTTCCTCGATACGAGCGGACGCCCGGTCGCCGACCCGCTGATCGGCGCAGGACTGCCTGACTTCTACGGCGCGTATCTCGACGATGCCATCGCGCGCGGACGTGCCCAGTTGCGCGCCGGGCGCGACGGCTCGACACGCTGAGCCATGCCGAAAAAGCGGGCAACAGCGACGACGCGTCGGGTTTGGAAATCAGAGTAGAATCGTCGTCATCCTTTGAACAACACTCCCCACACGGCTGTGTCATGAGCGCTACGACCACCCGCAAGTCTCCCCTGAGCAAGCTCATCGCCATTGCGATCATCGCGGTCGTGGCGATCGCTGGGTATTTCACGTTCGCCGGACCGAAGCGTGCGCCCGAGGCCACATTCACACTGCTCTCGGGACAAAAGCTCGGCACCGAACAACTCAAGGGCAAGGTTTATCTCGTCAACTTCTGGGCGACGAGCTGCACAACGTGCATGAAGGAAATGCCGACGATGGTGCAGACGTACGAGAAATACAAAGGCCGTGGACTGGAATTCGTGGCGGTCGCCATGAGCTACGACCCGCCGATGTATGTGGTGAACTATGCGCAGTCGCGTCAACTGCCGTTCAAGGTGGCGATGGATTCCGACGGCAGCGTGGCCAAGCAGTACGGCAACGTCCAGCTCACGCCGACGACCTTCGTCGTGGATCGCAATGGCAAGGTGCTCAAGCAATACGTGGGCGAGCCGGAATATGCGGAACTCGACAAACTCATCGAGACGGCACTGGGCAAGCAGGCTTGACGCCGGCACGCCCGGCCGCGTCACCTTACCTTATCGCCTGACCGCTCCGTCCTCGCCGCAACGCAAGCGCCCCTCGGGGCGCTTTTGTTTTGTCGCCGAATTCGGCGTCCTGCATCACCGAGTCCCCTCAACGCCCACCCTCGCCGCCGTCGCCTTGACCGCGCGTGTGAAGACCGTAACGCTTGAGCTTTTCATACAGCGTCGCCTTGGGCACATGCAGCGCCTCGGCCGTCGCCGCCACGTTGCCCTTGCTGTGCTCCAGCGCCTCTTGCAGCACGGCGCGCTCGAAGCGATCCACCTGTTCCTTGAGCGGCAGCGGCGCAAGCGAGTCGCCCTCGGGCGCACTCGCCACACCGAGCACCAGACGATCCGCCGCATTGCGAAGCTCTCGCACGTTGCCCGGCCAGTCCGCCTGCATCAGCTCCTGACGCATCCGATCCGAGACCACGGGCGCCGGACGTCCATAACGCACGGCGGCGTCCAGCATGAAGTGTTCGAACAGCGGCAGGATATCCTCGCGACGCTCGCGCAGCGGCGGCAACGCCAGCGTCACCACGTTCAGGCGGTAGTACAGATCGCGACGGAACGTGCCCTCGCGCACCAGCGCTTCCATATCGCCCTTCGCAGCAGCGACCACACGGCAGTCGACACGAACCGACTGATTCGAGCCCAACCGTTCCAGCACACCTTCCTGCAAAACGCGCAGCAGCTTGACCTGCAACGCGAGCGGCATGCTCTCGATCTCGTCGAGAAACAGCGTACCGCCCGACGCATGCTCGAGCTTTCCGATGCGACGTTTGGCCGCGCCGGTAAACGCGCCAACCTCGTGACCGAACATCTCGCTCTCGAAAATCGCCTCGGGCAACGCACCGCAATTCAGCGCGACGAATGGCGCTTCGCGGCGGCGCGACAACTCATGCAGACTGCGCGCCACCAGCTCCTTGCCTGTGCCCGTGTCGCCGTTGATGAGCACCGGCGCATCGGTCATCGCCACGTTGGCAATGAGCGTGCGCAGCGTCTCCATTGCCGGACTGCGCCCGATGATGCGCGAGGCGCGCCCGCCCTGTTCCGCCAGTTCGCGGCGCAGGGCCTGGTTCTCCAGCATGAGCTTGCGTGTTTCCAACGCACGCTTGGCCGATTCGATCAGCCGGTCCGGCGCGAACGGCTTCTCGATGAAGTCGTAGGCACCGTCGCGAATCGCCTGAACGGCCATCGAAATATCGCCATGACCGGTCACGAGGATCACCGGCACCTCGGGCGCATGCTGGCGCAGATGCGCCAGCAGTTCGAGCCCGCTCATGCCGATCAGGCGAATGTCCGACACGACGATGCCGGCGAAATCCGGTGCGATGCGCTCGCGCGCGGCTTCGGCCGAGGCGAGCCCGAAGGCGTCGAGTCCGGCGAGTTGCAGGCTCTGCAGCGTGGCACGCCGCACGAGTTCGTCGTCTTCGACAAATAAGATCTGAAGGTTTTTGTACATCATGCGATTGTCGCGCCGGTGCGCTGCACGCGGCGCAGCGTCACGAGAAATTCTGCGCCACCGCCGGGAACGTTGCGTGCGACCAACTGGCCGCCGTTCTCCTGGGCGATGGATGACGAGATGGCGAGTCCGAGCCCCATGCCCTGACCACCCTCCTTGGTACTGAAAAACGGCTCGAACAGTCGCGGCATATGTGCCTCCGAAATGCCCGGCCCGTTGTCGCGCACGTAAATGCGCACCCACAGGTCGTCGGCCTCCACATCGATCCAGATCGACGGCGGTGCGTGCGGGCTGGAAACGCTTCCCACCGCGTCGATAGCGTTACCCACCAGATTGATCAGCACCTGTTCGAGACGCAGTCCTTCGCAGGCGACGTACACGTCGTCCAGTCCGTCAGCGAACGTCGTCGTCAATGGGATGTCCGCCAGACGCCCGCGCAGCAGCGTCACCGTATTGTCGAGCGCGCGGCGCACCGACGCCTCCATGTCGCCACGGCGCGCTCGGCCCGCGAAGAGCCTCAGTTGCCCGGTGATCTTGCCCATGCGATCGGTGAGCGACGCGATGGCCTCCAGGTTCTCCTGCGCCGCCCCGTAGTCGGCACGTTCGAGCAACACGCGCGTGTTGTCGGAAAAGCTGCGCAGCGCCGAGAGCGGCTGATTGAGTTCGTGCGTGATGCCGGCGGCCATCTGCCCCAGCGCCACGAGTTTGGACGCCTGCACGAGTTCGCTCTGCGCCTCGCGCAGTTCGTGCTCGGTGCGCGAGCGCTCCTGCACCTCTGTCTGCAAGCGTTCATTGGCCGACTGCAGATCGGCGGTGCGCTCGGCCACGCGCTCGCCCAGTTCCGCGTACGCCGATTGCAACAGCTCACGGCTCTTGAGCATGTCGCGTACGCGCTGACGCCGCTGGTTCCACGCCACCCCCAGCAAGCAAGTAAACGCCGCGAGACAGCCTGCCGCCACCGCCGCGATCCGGGCGTTGGCGATCACCTGATCGAGCGGCGCGAAGTACATCAGCGTCCAGTTCGGCTCGCCCAGTCTGCGCTGCACAGCAAGAAAGCGGCGCATCTTGCCGGCGCCGCGTCCGTCGCGCACGGTCACGACCTCGCCGTCGGCGTCGAGCCGCTCGTCCTCGCTCCAGGCGAGCGGCGTGATGTGCTGGTTGTAGTACTGACGCGAGCTGTCGAGCGCCGCCTTCACCGCGGGGGTGAGCGGTGCGAGCGCCCGATACTGCCAGCGCGGCTCGGACGACAGGAATATCACGCCGTGATCGTCGGCCACGACGACGGGCTCGGAGGCGTCGGCCCCGGCACGCTGGAACCACTCCAGGTTGAGCTTGAGGACCACTACGCCGCGAACCTGGCCATCCACCACAATCGGCTGCGAGACGAAGTACCCTGGCTCGCCCGACGTCGTACCCACGCCATAGAAACGGCCCAACGCGCCCCGGATCGCATCGATGAAGTACGGGCGGAAACGATATTGCTGCCCCACGAACGTGGCCTTCTCGCGCCAGTTACTCGCGGCCAGCGCGATCCCGTTCGCGTCGATCACATAGGCGGCCGATGCCTTGGCGCGCTGGTTCACGTCGAACAGATAATCGTTGGCGCGCTGAACGACCGCGGGATCGTTCGGATGCAGCAACAGATCGCGCACATCCGGATGCAGCGAAAGCAAATACGGCAGGAATTCGTAGCGGTCGACCGTGCTGCGCAGACTGCCCGCGTAGCGCTCGACCCGCGCGCCGGCGTTCACGCGCAGTTCGGCCACGCCGCGCTGCCAGCTCAGGGCGTACGTCAACCAGCAGAACAGAACGCTCGCCAACAGCATGACGGCGATCCACGACCAACGGCGCATCGGCACGGTCCTCTCGAAAGCGATGGGGACTTCGTCGCGCCGGGGGGGGCGAAGCGTCCGTACGTGAAGCGGAGGCACCTACCGGTGCCTGGCGCTCGCGTGGGCGAATCGGGTTGTCGTGCTGAGTGGCCATTGGGTCGCAGCGTACGCCTTTGTCGACGTCGATGACGGCCGGTTCTGGCGATGGCGGCAGGCGGCGCGGTCGTGCCGCCTGTCGTCATCGCAAAACCAGGAGAAACCAAAGGACCACCGGGCGGCGAAGCTCAGGCGCTATTGTGCCTGTGCCGCGCCGCCCGGTGGCAAATCTTGCGTTGGCGGGGGGCCGATGGCGTCACGCGAAACGACTCACGTGACGCGCCTGCACCCGCCGCCGCCGGCCGTCAGGCCAGCTCAGGTTCGCGGTTCTTGGACATGGCCTGCGCGAGCTTGTTGCGGTCCAGTTCCTTTTCCCAGGCCGACACGACGATGGTCGCCACGCCATTGCCGACGAGGTTCGTCAGCGCACGGCACTCGCTCATGAAGCGGTCGATACCGAGGATCAGTACCATCCCGGCCACCGGGATCGTCGGGATCACGGCGAGCGTGGCGGCCAGCGTGATGAAGCCGGCGCCGGTCACGCCCGAAGCGCCCTTCGAGGTCAGCATCGCCACGGCGAGCAGCGTGAGCTGCTGGCCCCAGGTCAGGTCGATGTTGGTCGCCTGCGCAATGAACAGCACGGCCATCGTCATGTAGATGTTGGTGCCGTCGAGGTTGAACGAGTAACCGGTCGGAATCACCAGACCCACCACCGACTTCGAGCAACCGGCCTTCTCCATCTTCTCCATCAGGTGCGGCAGTGCCGCTTCCGACGAGCTGGTGCCCAGCACGATCAGCAGCTCTTCCTTGATGTAGGCGAGGAAACGGAAGATCGAGAAGCCCGTGAACTTGGCGATCAGACCCAGCACGACGATCACGAACAGGAACGACGTCAGGTAGAACGTGCCCATGAGCTTGGCGAGCGGCACCAGCGAGGCGATGCCGTACTTGCCGATCGTGAAGGCCATTGCACCGAAAGCGCCCAGCGGCGCGACCTTGGTGATGATGTGCACCACGCGGAAGAGCACGCCCGAGACGCTGTCGATCCAGTTCGTCACCACGCGGCCACGCTCACCGATCATGCCCAGGGCGGCGCCGAACAGAATGGCAATCACGAGGATCTGCAGAATCTCGCCCCTGGCGAACGCGTCGGTGATCGTGCTCGGGATCAAGTGCATCAGGAAGTCGACGAACGTCTCGCCGTGGGCGGCCTTCGCGGCATAACCGGAAATCGCCTTCGGATCGAGTGCGTTGATGTCGACGTTGAACCCGGCACCCGGCTTCAGGATGTGGGTCGCGGCCAGACCGATGATCAGCGCGAGCGTCGAGACGATTTCGAAGTACAGAATCGCCTTGCCGCCAACGCGGCCGACCTTCTTCATGTCTTCCATGCCGGCAATACCGGTCACGACGGTACAGAAGATCACCGGGCCGATGATCATCTTGATCAGCTTGATGAACGCGTCGCCGAGCGGCTTCATCTGCACGGCCAGATCGGGCTTTAAGTGACCGAGCACGATGCCGATGACGATGGCGATCAGCACCTGTACATACAGGATGCGGTAGAAGGGTTTTTTGGTCTGAGTTTGCATGTTGTTTCCTCTTCAGGCGGCGGGGCAAGCCACCGCCCTTGTTATCAATCCGCGGTGACGCCGCGAATTTCGCTTTGCGCAAAGCGCATTTGCTCCTCCATCACCATCTGGGCCAGCGTCTTCTTCAATTCATTGAATTCGCTGCCCGCCGTGTCACGCGGACGGGGCAGGTCGATGACCATGTCTCGCTTGACCGTGCCCGGCCGGTACGTCATGACGACGACCCGGTCGGCCAGATAGATTGACTCCTCGATGCTGTGTGTGACGAAAATGATCGTCTTCTTGAACTCCTCCCAGATGCGCAGCAGCTCGTCCTGCAACGTGCGTCGCGTGAGCGCGTCGAGCGCGCCGAACGGCTCGTCCATGAGCAGGATCGGGCTGTCGAGCGCAAGCACGCGGGCAATCGCCACGCGCTGACGCATGCCGCCCGACAGATCGCGCGGAAACCGGTCGCGAAACTCACGCAGGTTGAGCTTGCCGAGCAGCAGGTCCACGCGCTCGTTGATCTCGGCGCGGCGCATCCCCTTGATTTCCAGCCCGAACGCAATGTTCTGCGCCACCGTCATCCACGGAAACAGCGCGTATTCCTGGAACACCATGCCGCGATCCGGCCCGGGCTCGGCGGCCGCATGCGCACGACCGTCGATACGGATGGCGCCCGAGGTCGGTTGCACGAAGCCCGCAAGCGCGTTGAGCAGCGTCGACTTGCCGCAACCCGACGGTCCCAGCAGGCAGACGAACTCCCCCGCGCCGATGGTCAGGTCGATGTCCTTGAGCGCGTCGACGACGCCGCCCGGAATCGGGAACTGCTTACCCACATGTTCGATTTCGATCAGCATGTCGCTCGCCTCACTTGGTTTCGAGACCACGGTGCCACTTGAGCAGGTGGTTGTTGAGACGATCCATGCCGAGGTCGATCACCAGGCCGAGCAGACCGATGGTCAGCATGCCGGCGATGATCTTGTCGGACCACATGTATTCGCGCGCTTCCAGAATGCGGTAGCCGAGACCGTTGTTCACGGCAATCATCTCGGCCACGATCACAACGATGAACGCCGTGCCGATGCCGATGCGAATGCCCGACAGGATGTACGGCGTCGCCGCCGGCATGATGACGCGACGAAAGATCGTGAACTGGCTCGCCCCGAGGTTGCGGGCCGCGCGCAGATAGATGCCGTCGACGTGGCGCACGCCCGCGATGGTATTCATCAGCACGGGGAAAAATGCCCCGAGCGCGATCAGGAAGAACGCCGGCGGATTGCCCAGGCCGAACCAGAGAATGGCCAGCGGAATGTAGGCGATCGGGGGAATCGGGCGCACCACCTGCACCAGCGGATTGAACAGCCCGTAAATGCGGCTGCTGGTGCCCATGAGCAGGCCGAGCGGCAACGCGATCACCGCGCCCACGAGGAAGCCCATGACCACGCGATACAGGCTGTTGGCGGCGTCCATGAGCAATTCGCTCGAATTCAGCCACGCGCCGACGCCGTCGGCCATCGTCACGGTCGGTTTGAGGTATTGCCACCACTTGGCGACAACCGCCAGCGGTGACGGAAGAATGATCGGGTTGATCCACCCGAGACCCGTGACGATCTGCCAGATCACCACGACCGCGAGCGGAATCAACACACCGCGCATCATGCGCGCGGTGCGCGTAGCGCCCGAAGAAGCAAGGACAGCGGCCATCCGTTCGCCTCGCTTTACTTGATGTTCAGCTTGGTCTTCGCCTTGGCGAGCAGGTCGAGCTTGACCCAGTCGTCCGCCTTCGGCACCGGATCCTGCAGCCGGCCCACGCCATACTGTTTCATCAGGTCGGTCGTAAGCTGTACGTGCGAGGTGCTCAGGTCGTAGCTATACGGCGAGTTGCCGATGGCATCCGAGAAGTCCTGCGGCGTGATCTGGTTCTTGAACATGTCCTCGCGCACGAACTTTTCAGCCGCTTGCGGATGCTGGATGAAGAAGTTGGTGGCTTCGACGAACGCATACATCAGGCGCTGCGCCACGTCCGGCTTTTCCTTGTAGAGCTTCTCGGTGATCACGAGGGCCCGCACCGGTTCGCCGAGCGGCGTGTCGTACGGCTTGAGCACTTCCACGCCGAAGCCCTTGTTGATGGCCTGCGACGCCTGCGGCTCCGACTGGCACATCGCATCGATGCTGCCGGCGGCCAGCGCCTGGTTCAGATCGGCGTACGCCATGAAGAGGATCTGCACGTCCTTGCCCGGCTTGTCCGACCACGTCAGGCCGGCCTTGGCCAACTCGGCGTACAGAATCAACTCCTGGGCACCGCCACGGGCCACGCCCACTTTCTTTCCCTTGAGGTCGGCCACCTTGGTGATCGGCAAGCCCTTCTTCGCCACGAGGCGCACACCGCCCTTCGCGAAACCGGCGACCGCGTAGATCGGCGCCCCCTGCGCGCGCCCCGCAATCGCCGCGTCAAGCGCGCTTGCCGAGACGTCGATCTGCCCCGCCACGATCGCCGGCATGATGTCCACCCCCTTGGCGAACATCCGCTCCTCGATCTTCAGGCCGTATTTCGGCCCGATGACCTTCATGTACGACACCGCGCCATAGTGGGCGAACTTCAGATTTCCCAGACGCACGACGTCGTCGGCAAACGCGTGTAGCGAAGCTGCGCACAGTGCCGCAGCGGCAAGACATTGCTTGAACATAAGGTCTCCTCTCTTATTGGGACGGCTTGCCTGGCCCGTCTGGATTCCCGTAGGGACACCAGATCATGCGGCAGCACGCACCCTACAAAAGCAATACCCATGCCAACAACGCAAGTCTTTGATTTTAATGATGGAAGCTGTGGAAAACCCGAAGGTCGGCAATACGGAAACCTGGAAAACGTGGTCGTGGGCCTTCTGGATTTCCGGAAAATCCATGCGGTCATGACGTGTCGCCCAAGGCCCGGGGCGAATTCCGAGGCCGCGGCGACGACACGGCCCGACTACAGGCTCAGGCGGACAGCGCTTCCGGCAACGGCGTCTGATAGCCCAGTGCCGCGGAGATCTCGGCGGCACAGGTCGACAGGCGCGACGAGATGTCGGGCAGCAGGGCCCGCGTCATGCGCGACGACGGACCGGACGCCGACAGCGACGCGATCACTTCGCCGGAGGCATCGCGCACGGGCACCGCGACCGATACGGCCTCGGGCGCGAGTTCGCCGAAGCTCACCGCGCAGTCCTGACGGCGCACGTTGAGTAGCTCGGCGGACAGTTCGTCGCGCTCGATGAGCGTGCCTGCGGTGTAGCGTTTGCGCGGACGGCCCAGCACCTGTGCGCGAACGTCGTCGGACGCGAATGCCAGCAACACGCGGCCAGATGCGCCGACATACAGCGGACGACGATTGCCGACCACCCCGTGCACGCGCAACTCATGGGTCGACTCGACGCGCGCCACGCACAGCGACTCGAGCCCGTCGCGTACGCGAAGCTGGATATTCTCGTTCAGCGCGCGATTGAGCACCTGAAGATGGCGATGGGCGACCTTCACGAGATTGACCTGCTCATGCCCCGCCACGCCCAACACCAGCGCCTGCGCGCCCAGCACATAGGTGACCGGACTGCCTTCGCGCACCACCCAGCGGTGCTGTTCGAGCGTTGCCAGCAGACGAAAAGCGCGCGACTTGTTCAGGCCGGCGCGATGCGCCAGTTCCGTCACACCCAGGCCGGGACACTCCCCGACCAGCGACAGCAGCGTAAGCGCCGTATCGACCGAAGCGACCGTATAGTCCATCAAACTTCCTCGCTATGTTGTTCGGCGTAGGCGGCGAGCGCCGCCGCGAATTGGCCAAGTTGCGATTGCAGCGTCGAAAAGCCGTCATGCTTCTCGACGCGCGACTCATTCAGATAAAGCGCCTGATTCAGCTCGATCTGCACACTGTGGCGCCGCGCCTCGGGGCGTCCGAAGTGACGCACCAGATCGCCGCCGCCGCCCTCACCGCACGGTGTGTTGTACGCGACGCGATAGCCCAGTCGTGCGAACTCGGCGATGATCCAGCGCGAGAAGGCCGGATCGGCCGTCGTGCCGTCGCCGTCGCTCACGTGCACGTCGGCACGCGACATGCCGGCATCGACATCGAGCGCCCCGCCGCGCGAACGCATCGAATGACAGTTCAGGTGCCAGACCACACCGTGACGCTGCCAGGCCGCATCGAGCACATCGCGCAGGGCGTGACGGTATGGCAGGTAATAGTCGTGAATGCGGCGCTCGACTTCGGCCACCGACAAGCGCCGGTCGTAGAGCGGCACGTTCGGTGCGGCAAACCGATGCAGCAGGCCGACACCGCGCTCGCTATAGGCTTGCGGACGCGCGTCGTGCGGCCACAGGCTCGCGAGCAATTCGGGATCGATGTCGTGCTCCGCGCGGTTCGCGTCGATGTAGGCGCGCGGGAAAAGCGCGGCAACGAGCGTCGCGCCGTGATGCGTGGACACGGACCACAGTTCGTCGACATAGGCATCGCCGCACGCGAGAATCGCGGCCGTCGGCGCAATGGTGTCGAAATCGGGGGGAAACACGTGACCGCTGTGCGGTGCGTCGATCACCAGAGGCAAACGCCTCCCCAGGCCCCCTTGTGGCGCTTCCACAAAATATCGGCCCTCGGTGACCTGACGGGACATGCAGTCTCCTCGCGGGCGTCCGGAACGTCTGTCCGCGAATTCCCATGACAGTCGAATCGTTTTGCTAAGCAAAACAAGGTTTCAATATTCTGAAACAATGCCGGGGAACCGACAAGGCAAGGGTTGTTACAGCATATTTCGTGGCGAGATGATGCGCGGCTGGCGGGTGAGGCGCTCCATTCGACGACGTTCACCGCAGATCGCAACACATTTGGTGCGACTTGGTCGGCATGCGCCCACTTGTGCGCGCGTATTGCGTATTGAACCGAGCCCCTCCTGTGACGCCTCGTAATCGAAAGGCAAACAAAAACGCGGACCGTCTTTCGACGGCCCGCGTTCTGTGTCTGACGACGACGTGTCGCTTGCGAGAATCAGATGGCGTCGGCCACACCCGCTTCATGCGCCTGAACGTCGGCGTGATAGCTCGAGCGCACCATCGCGCCCACGGCCGCATGCGTGAAGCCCATCTTGTAGGCCTCTTCCTCGAACATCTTGAACGTGTCCGGCGTGACGTAACGACGCACCGCCAGATGGTGCTCCGACGGCTGGAGGTACTGGCCGATCGTGAGCATGTCGACGTTGTGGGCGCGAAGATCGCGCATCACTTCCAGGATTTCTTCGTCCGTCTCGCCCAGACCGACCATCAGGCCCGACTTCGTGGACACCTCCGGATGCTTCGCCTTGAACTCCTTCAGGAGCGTGAGCGAATGCTGGTAGTCCGAGCCCGGACGTGCTTCCTTGTACAGGCGCGGCACCGTTTCGAGGTTGTGGTTCATCACGTCGGGCGGCGCCGCATTCAGAATGCCCAGCGCGCGATCGAGACGCGCGCGGAAGTCCGGCGTAAGGATTTCGATGCGGGTCTGCGGCGACAGCTCGCGCACGTGGCGGATGCAGTCGACGAAGTGCTGAGCCCCGCCGTCGCGCAGGTCGTCGCGGTCCACACTCGTGATCACCACGTACTTCAGACGCATCGCGGCAATGGTCTTCGCGAGATTGAGCGGCTCGTCGACGTCGAGCGGATCCGGGCGGCCGTGGCCGACGTCGCAGAACGGGCAGCGGCGCGTGCACTTGTCGCCCATGATCATGAACGTGGCCGTGCCCTTGCCGAAGCACTCGCCAATGTTCGGGCAACTCGCCTCTTCACACACCGTGTGCAGGTTGTGCTCGCGCAGGATCTGCTTGATCTCGTAGAAACGCGACGTATGGGTCGCCGCCTTCACGCGGATCCAGTCCGGCTTCTTCAGACGCTCGATCGGCACGACCTTGATCGGGATGCGGGCCGTCTTGGCTTGCGACTTTTGCTTGGCGGTGGCGTCGTAGTCGCCGTCGATCGTGCGAACTTCCTTGTTCGCGGTGTCGTTCTGAGTCACGGTGGTGGTCATGTTGGGGGCTTTCCAGACGTCCAATCAGGCGACGGCGTTTGCGCTGGGGGCCGGGTCGGCCTGCGGCGCGGCTTCGGCCGACGCGGTGTGCTGTTCGAGATGATGACCGAGTTGCTGCGCCAGTCGCGCGGCCACTTCGTCCCAGCGGGGGGCCACGCCGAGCGTGGCCATGTCTACGGTTTGCAGGCCGGCATAGCCGCACGGATTGATCCAGTCGAACGGCCGCAGATCCATCGCAACGTTCAACGACACGCCGTGATAACTGCATCCGTTGCGGATCTTCAACCCGAGCGCGGCGATTTTCGCACCGGCATGCGCCGTGGCGCCGTCGCCTGGGCTCACATAGATCCCCGGTGCGCCGGCCCGGCGCTCAACGTCGAGATTATACGCGCCCAGGGTGTCGATCACCGCCTGCTCGATCAAACGCACCATTTCGCGCACGCCGAGCTTGCGTCGGCGCAGATCCACGAGCAGGTAAATCACGACCTGTCCTGGGCCGTGATACGTGATCTGGCCGCCGCGGTCGACCTTGACGAGCGGAATACCGGTATTGGAAACGAGCAAGTGAGCCGGGTCGCCGGCCAGTCCAAGCGTGTAGACGGGCGGATGCTGAACGATCCAAAGCTGGTCGGGGCCGTGCGGGCCACGCGTGTCGGTGTACGCGCGCATGGCGTCGAACGATGCGGCGTAGTCTTCGGTGCCGCGCCAGCACACTTCGATCGGGGAGGTCATGCCCGCAATTTTAGCGAAACCGGCGCAGTCTTGCTCGAAGCCGCGCCCCCGGGCGTGCGATAGCGACTTTCCCGGTGTCGCTACGCCCCTCGGGCTTTCGGCGTGCCGCGCAGATTGTTGTGAATTCCATTGACACATCGACGGCGTCGACGTCAACCTGTGGAATCAAATGCGCGCCCGCTGGCACACAAGGCCAAGGGGCGCGCGATGTCGATGCCCCCCGCGCGCCGAACTTGCGCGCCGGAGCCGCGACCGGCGTACGTCAGGCGGCGGCCGCGCAAGCGTTCGCTGCGCGCGACGCCCTGCGCCCGGCGAGCCACCGGCGCAGCACACGAGCCAGTGAGAAACGGTGTGCCACTTCGCGCTGCAGCTCGGCTTCCGCCACCCCGTCGGACGACACCCAGTAACGGCGGCCGGGTTCAACGGCGAGGCGCTGACCGGGCGTGAGCCAGTAATCGCGCGGATCGCCCGCACGCGTGACCCAAACCGCCGCGCCACGCGCCACCAGCGTATGCTCGTGGTGCAGGTCAAGGCTGATCACTTCTCCCGGGCGGATACCGTAGAAGTACTGCACCTTTGTTAAATTGTTTTGCATTTTACGACCCCCACTCAGTGCGAGACAATGACTGAATCATAGGGACTGGCGGGCGCTGCACCAAACGACATATTTTCACGGCGTTGCTAATAAAACTCACATGGATATTCGGAGACTTCCCAACCTGAGCGCCCTGCGCGCGTTCGAGGCGGCGGCCCGCCTCGAAAGCTTTTCGCGCGCGGCGGAAGAGTTGTTCGTCACGCACGGCGCCATCAGCCATCAGATTCGCGCGCTGGAGCAGGAGTTGGGGACGACGCTTTTCGCGCGCAATGGCAAACGCATCAGCATTACTCCGGCGGGGCGCCAGTACGCGGCATCGATCCGCACCGCGCTCGGCGATATCGCGCAGGCGACGCGAAAGTTGCAAGCGGGCACGCGCAGCGAGCGGCGGCTGGTGCTGACCACCATGCCGTCATTTGCGAGCCGGTGGCTCACGCCACGCATCGGGCGCTTCATTGACCGGCATCCGGAGCTGGAAGTGGAGTTGCGGTGCAGCGCCCAGTTGATCGACTTCGAGCGCGAGGATGTGGACGTCGCCCTGCGCATGGGCAAGGGCAACTGGCCCGGGCTGCACATCGAGAAAGTGCTCGACGACGTATTTTTCCCGGCCTGTAGCCCGTCATACAACCAGGGGCATCTGCCGCAAACGGCGGAGGAATTCCGCCGCAGCACGTTGCTGCGCTCGGAAGGCGAGCCGTGGGCGCCGTGGTTCGCGGCGGCGGGCTTCGATCTGCCCGAGCCGACGCAAGGCATGATGTACGAAGATTCCGGCATGCTGTCGCAAGCGGCCATCGTCGGCCAGGGGCTCGCGCTCGTGCGCCGCTCGCTGGCCGTGGGCGACATCATGGCAGGACGCCTCGTGCGGCTATCCGACGTCGATACGCCGTGTGACTGGGATTATTACTTCGTGTGTCCGCCCGCCGTGCTGGAAACGCAGCGTGTTCAGGCGTTCAGAACGTGGTTTCTGGAAGAATTGAAGGCGTTCGAGTCGGTGAAGGACATGCAGCGCCGCCCGGCGCGCCCGACGTCTGTCGACTGGGGGGCCGACATGGTCACCACTGCGGGTGAGACCGCACCGGGCATCCAACCGGGGCTCACGGCCTCATCGCCACCCGACGACGGCGCACCGACACACGCGTGATGCGCGCACCGCAATCGCGTTCGTGAGGCGCATGCGTGCATCGCCTGCGCCTCACACGCGGTGCACGCTTACAGCACCACCTTGACCATCGGATGCCCGGTCAGCGCGCGATAGATATCGTCGAGATGGGCTTTCGAGTGGGCGCGCACCGTGACGGTCAGGCCGAGATATTTGCCCGTGCTGGACGGGCGCATCTCCACGGTCGCCGCGTCGAATTCGGCATCGAACTCGCGCAGCAATGCCACGATGGCGTCGGCGAAACCGTCCTGCGTCGCCCCCATCACCTTGATGGGAAAGTCGCACGGAAACTCAAGCACGTTTTCCTTCTTTTCCGTGGTCATCATGCCTCCTTGGCGCGTTGATATGCGGCATACAACGCCTGGAAGACAGGGCCCGGCTTGCCATCGCCCACGGGCTTGCCGTCAAGCGTGACGACCGCCAGCACTTCCTTGGTGGCCGACGTGATGAGCAGCTCGTCGGCGTTGCGCACGTCCGCTTCGCTGACCGGGCACTCATGAAACGGGATGCCGCATTCGCGTGCAAGACCTTCGAGCACGCCGTAGCGAATCCCTTCCAGAATACGATTGTCGCGCGGCGGCGCAAACATTTCACCGCCCTTGACGACCCACACGTTGCTCGACGACGCCTCGGTCAGATTCCCGTCACGGAACTGGATCGTTTCCTGAACGTCGTGATCGGCGGCGTACTGTGCCATCAGCACGTTGCCCAGCAGCGACGTCGACTTGATATGGCAATTCAGCCAGCGTCGATCCTCATGCGTGACCGCGCCCACGCCCTGCGCCACTTTGTCGCCGCTGGGCAGCGTGAGCGGGGTTGCGATGCCGAACACCGTAGGCACGATGTCCTTCGGGAACGTGTGCTGACGCGGCGCCACGCCGCGCGTGACCTGCACGTAGACGCTGTGCGGATCGGCCGAACACGTGGCCGACAGGCGCGCGAAGAGCGCCTCCCATTCGGCGCGCGTGTATGGGTTCGCGATGCGGATCTCGGCGAGGCTGCGCTCGAGCCGGTCCAGATGCTGCGCAAGCCGGAAAGGCTTGCCGCGATAGACCGGCACGACTTCATAGATGCCGTCGCCGAACAGGAAACCCCGATCGAGGACGGAGATTTTCGCGTCGCCGAGCGGGATCAGGTCGCCATTGAGCCAGACGGTGGGGTTATCCATGTTTACTTCTTCACGAACATCAGGCGCAGTGCGTCCCATGCGCGGCCGACGAAGCTGGCCTGCGCAACGTCGGCGAGGGCCACGACCGGGAATTCGGCCAGCGACTTGCCGTCGGCCATGACCTTGACGGTACCGACCGGCGCACCGTTGGCGATCGGCGCGATCAGCGGCTCACGCAGTTCGAGTTGCGGCTTGATCTTGTCGGCGGTGCCCTTCGGCACGGTGATGAAGGTGTCCTTCTTCACGCCGATCTTCAGCTCGCTGTCCTTGCCCTTCCAGACCTTGGGCGTGGCCACGACCTGATTGGCACCGTACACGCGAAGCGTGTCGAAGTTCTGATAGCCGTAGTTCAGCGCCGAGAGGCTGTCTTGCACGCGCGCGCGCTCGGTCGGCTCGCCCACGACCACGGACAGCACGCGGCGGTTGACGCCCGCCGCCCCCGGCATCGGACGCGACGCCGTCGCCACGAGGCAGTAACCCGCTTCCTTCGTGTGGCCGGTCTTCAGGCCGTCGACCGTCGGATCGAGGTACAGCAGACGATTACGGTTCGGCTGGCGAATGTTGTTGTACGTGAAGCTCTTCTCCGCGTAAATCTTGTAGTACTCGGGGAAGTCCTGAATCAGGTGTGTTGATGCCGCCGCGATATCCGCCACGGTCGTGTAATGCTGCGGATCGGTCAGCCCGTCGACGTTCGCGTAATGGGTGTGCTTCAGCCCCATGCGCTGCGCCGCGCGGTTCATCAGTTCGACGAAGCCCTGTTGCGAGCCGCCGACGAGTTCGGCCAGCGCAATCGACGCGTCGTTACCCGACTGGACGATCATGCCGTAAATCAGATCGTGCACCGACACCGGCTTGCCCGCCTCGATGAACGTGCGCGACTCGTCGCGACCCACCTTGCGAACCGAATCGCTCGGAATGACAGTCTGCTCCATCGAAATGCGCTTGTCGCGCAGGGCTTCGAAGATCACATAGGACGTCATGATCTTCGTGAGCGACGCGGGCTCCACGCGCGTATCCGCGTTACCGGCGGCCAGCACCTGACCACTGTTGACGTCGACAATCGTCCACGCCGTGGCCGACATCGGCGGCGGCGGAATCTGTTGGGCACGAGCGGGAAGCGAGGCAAGCGAGCCGCAAGCGACGAGCGCCGCGGCAGCGGCGGCACGGGACAGCGAAGCGTTGAATTTCATGGGCGATGAGGAAAACGATGGGAGGCTCAGGGGCATCTGCGCTTGAAGTAGCGCCGTGCCGCCGACACGTTGACGAGCGCGCGGCACGGCGAAGAAGACGGCGGCACCGGAGCGCCGGGGCCATGCCTGTCGGAAGCATAGACCCGACGCGGCATGACAAGGTTCAGGGTCGAATTATACCCGTCGTGATTTCACGCCCCCAGCATGGCGGGCCTGGGCGGTCGAAATCGGCCGAAATTCGCCCCGGGTGTATCAATGACGCCACGCGTCGACCACGAGCTGTTTCAGCAGGGGTAACAGGCCGTGGAAAAAGTGTTCGCCGCCGGGAACGACCACCACGGGCAACGTCTGGGGACGCGCCCAGTCCAGCACCGATTGCAGCGGCACCGTATCGTCGAGTTCGCCGTGAATGACCAGCGTGTCGGCCGGTACGGTCGCCACCTCCCAATTGCTCGCCGCCGTGCCCACGAATACCAGACGCTGCGCGGCGGTCCCCGCCGCCTCCAGCGTCTTCGCGACATGCGAGAGCACGAAGGTGCCGAACGAGAATCCGGCGAGTGCGAGCGGCAATGTCTCCCAGCCCGGTTGCTGGCGCATCCAGTCGATCACGGCGAGCAAGTCGTCGCGCTCGCCGATGCCGTTATCGTGCTCGCCCGCCGACTTGCCGACGCCACGAAAATTCGGGCGCACCACGGCGTAGCCGAGCTGAACGAATGCCCGGGCGAGCGTCTGGGCGACCTTGTTGTCGAGCGTGCCGCCGAACAACGGGTGCGGATGGGCGACGAGCGTGATGCCGCGCGGCGCGCCGGCCGGACGGTCGATAGCGATTTCGATGGCGCCGACCGGGCCGTCGATAGTGAAGCGTTCAGTCTGGGCGTTCATGAGCGATGGTGGGCTGAAGTACGGCGAGGGCCGTGCGCTGCGCGCCGGGCCACGCGTGTGTCGCAGGCATCAGTCGATCAGCAGACGCTCGACGATCTCGCCTTGCGCCAGATGCTTTTCGACGATCTCGTCGATATCGGATTCGTCGATATACGTGTACCAGGTGCCTTCGGGATAGATCACCACGACAGGCCCTTGCTCGCAGCGATCGAGGCACCCTGCCTTGTTGACCCGCACCTTGCCGGGGCCGGCGAGGCCGAGTTGCTTGACCTTCGCCTTGGCGTACTCCTGCATCGCTTGCGCGTTGCAGTTGGCACAGGACGGGCGATCGGCGCCGGGTTCGCGCTGATTCAGGCAGAAAAACACGTGATGCTGGTAGTACTGCGGCTGGGTGGCCATGTCGGGGCTTTGGCGGAGTGGCAACGTATTGCGGGCCATTCTAACCGACCTGCCCGGGCATTGCGGGACGGCCCGCGTGCGCTCACGAAGCACCGCATGGCGGGACCTCAGGAAATGCGATATCCGGGACGTCCGGCGCCGCGCAAGGCGGCGCGTGCCGTACGCCTAGCGCAGGCGTCGCTGCACGGCCATGAAGACGGCGCAAAGCGCCGCCAGACACGCGAAGCCGAAGAACACATTCACGCAGGCAAGCACGAGCGCCTGTTGCGACGCGAGGCCGCCCACCCAGGCCGACGCCATGTGCGCGGCGGTCGCCGCATCGACACTGGCGCCGAACGCCTGTTGCGCTTGTGAGACGGCCGCGTTGTACGCCGGGTTGAGCGGCGTCATCGACGGCGTGAGTTGATGCATGAAGACCGCCTGCCGGTCCTGCATCAGCACGGCCATCACCGACACCGACATCGAGCTCACCAACTGTCGCACGATGTTCTTCGTCTGATAGCCGTGCTGGAAGACGTACTCGTCCATGCCGCGAAACGTCAACTCGGCAATGGGAATCATGGCGAACACGCCGCCGAGCCCGCTCAACACCATCGGCAGGATCAGCCACTGACTCGACACGCCCTGATAACTTTGCGAGAGCAGGAAGGCATAGCCGAGAAGGCACAAGTAACCAAGCAGCACAAACGGCTTGAGCTGCACGAACGTCGGACGCGCGAGGGTGTATATCACGGCGACGACGAGGCTCGTCACCGACGCCACGGCCTGCAGATAGCCGGTGTGCTCCACGCTCCAATTCAGCCCTTGCTGCATGTAGATCGGGAACAGATACGACGTCGAATACGAAAAGAAGTAGTACACGGCATAGCCGCCCAGCCCCAGCACATAGGCCGGATTGCGCACCAGCACGCGAAAATCGATCAGCGGCTTGTGATGCGAATACTGATGCCACATGTAGCCCATCGCGCAGATCGCCCCCACCAGGCAGAGTTCGAGCAGATGCAGCGGATCGGAGAAGAAGTCGAAGCGCGAGCGCTGCATCATCACTTCGACGAACAGCACGCCGGCGGCGAAGAAGACGATGCCGCGCATTTCAAACTCGCCTTCGTCGCGCAGGTGCTCGCGGAAGTCCGGGATGACGAGCCACGAGGCGATCGCCCCCGCGAGCGCGATCGGCACGACGGCGAAGAACACCGACGACCAGACGAAGTGATCGACGAGATAGCTGGCGAGCAGTGGCGCGGAGATTTGTCCGCCGAAGAAGCCGTAGGTAAAGAAGCGCAGCGCCCTGAGCCGAAGCTCCGGCGCGAAGCACAGGTTGATGAGAATCCGGCTGGCGGTAAACAGCGACCCCGCGCCCAACCCGAGCACGAAACGTGCGACGGCAAGCTGCGTCGACGTGTGCGCCATGCCGCACAGCCATGCCCCAAACGCCATGAGCGTAAGCGCGCCGGTGAGGAACGCGCGATACCCCAGGCGCGAGGCCAGCCAGCGCTGCTTGAGAATGACGAGGATCCCCGCCACGGCATAGAGCGTCGAGACAAACGCGTACTCTTCGGGGGCGGCACCGACGCCGCCCGCGATATGGGACGACGCGAACACGAACATGCCGTTCTCCAGCATTTCAATGCCTGTGGCGGCGGCAATCACGGCCATCAACACGCGCTGCCGTGTCGTGTGTGCCAACCGCAATCCCCAGGAGTTCATCTTCGCCTCGCCAATGAAAACCGCCCGGGATCTGCCTGAAGATGCCGGGCGGTCATGACACACCGAGTGTCAGCGTGCCTTACATGGGAGTCTAGGCGTTGCCGGCTTGCGGACCAATGGGATGGCGGCCAATACGCTATTGCCGATTTGGCAACAATGCGCCGCTAAACAAGCCGTTCGGCCAGGCCGGGGGGGGCCTTAGCGCCGCACGCCAGCGGTACGGGCGGGGCCGCGATGGCTCGGATCGAACATCGCGAGCAGGTAAATCAGCACGAGGTACGGCCATGTCCAGGCGAGCCAGCGCGCCAGCACATTGAAGTGAACGTAGCGGCCTTGCCGCCAAGACTGGAGCGCCGCCTCGTAGTATGGATTCGCGGGCAGCAGATTGACGAACACCAGCAGCACGACAAGCGCGCCCAGCGCGACGGCCCCGCGAAGCGCACGCGGTCCGCGGCCGGCGACGAGCAACACCAGCGCGCCGATGACCACGCCGTAGATGGCGCCCGCCGTCACCCAGTCGAATGCTTGCGCGGGCGAGAACTGCCACGCCGACGCGATGGCCTTGATCGCGAACGCGCTGGTAAACATGGCGCACAACAACGGCACACGCGGTGCCGTCCGGCGCATCGCGAGCGTGGCGAGCAGCCCGGCCAGCACGGTACCGCTGGCGCTCACCACCGTCTCCCACAGGGCATGACTGGCGACGGCATCGAGTTCGGAAAGATAGTCCTGCAACTGCCCCAAGCGCGGCACCCAGTCGATCACCCGACCGGTGACGTCGGGATCCTGCCAGAGCCATATTTGGCGCACCAGATCGCCATCGCCAAAGAGAAACTGCTGCGGGTAAGCCTGCGCCCACGGCCACAGGGCCAGCAACACAAGTAGCAAGCTCGCGTGGCGTTCGAACCATGCGAAGCGCAAATGCCGCAGCCATCCCCGATCGAGCAGCGGACTCGTGAGCGGCACCGCAATGGCGCCACCGATAAGTGCGCCGAGCGCGTTCGTGGCGAGATCGACGTTCGACGCCACTCGCGTCGGCAAGTACGTCTGCAACGCCTCAATGCCACCGGAAAGCCATGCGCCGAGCACGAAGGCGGCGACGACGGCCCGCACGCCCCGCCAGGCCGGATGCAGGGCCAGTACGGTCAACATGCCCAGCGGCAGGTATCCAAGCACGTTGGTGACCACGTCGAACTGCGTGATCCAGCGAGGTAACGGCGCGAACAGGTAGTCGAACGGCCCCACGGCCGCACGCTGGAATTCGAACGGATACAGGCTCGCATAGGCGATCAGCAGTATCAGGCATAGCAGCGCCTGACGCGCTAGCGGCGAGGCGCGTCGTTGCCAGGGTTTGACGTCCTGCTCGGTCATCGGCGGCACGGCCCTATCGTGCTGTCGCGCCCGAGGCCGACGACGCGGCAGGCAACGTCCGCGACAGCAACGGCAACGGCGACCGGGCACGTGCCGCTGTCCCGGCCGTAGCCGTTGGTGCCGGCACGCGCCCGGCGAGCCACTGGATCAGTTGCGTCTGCACCGCGTCGCTGGCTGCGGCAAGCGCGCGGGTGCCGCCGGCCGCGTCGGCACTCGCGGCGGGGGCCTGCGCACGTAACGTCGTCTGCGCGAGCAGCTTCGGCCCATCGAACAGAGTCGCGCGCATCTGGACAACGCCGTGGCTTGTCGACGCACTGTCGAAGTACTGCGCAAACTCCTCGAGCTCCACACGTAGCGCCGGCGCAGCGGTCGGGTCGCCTGCCGCGAGCACCGGCCGGTCGACCGACAACGCCGCGCGCAGACGATCCCCGAAGAGCCGCGCGGGCGACGCCAGCCATCGGCTGTTCGCATACCCGCGAGCCTGATCGCCATCGCTGGCGGGCAAGCGGTAGTAGATTGTGTCGACGTCGAGCCAACTTGGCGCGTTGACCACCACTTTCAGCGGCGACATTCGCAGGCCACCGGCCGCGGCCACGTCCGATGCCGGGGCGGCGGTGTGGGCGGCGGTGTGGGCGGCGGTGTTGGCGGCAGTGTCCCCGGCATTGGCAGCGACATTGGCCGACGCGGCAGGGATCGTCGGCGGGCCGAGATCGAAGCGCGTCAGCGAGGCCGACGGTGCCGGGGCGGCACACCCCGCCACCAGCACCACCGCTGCGGCGCAAAGCCACCCGGCGGCGAGCGCACGCGCACGCTCGCCGCCGCGAGGCGCGACGGCTGCCTCGCTGACTTTGCCCGTGTCGATTGGCTCACTCATCTCGATATCCTCTTGCATGACGGTGTTGCGCATTATTGACGTTCTCCCCCGGGCCACGAAAAACCCGCTTCGCCCGGACCGGGCGGCGGCGGCGACGTGCCGAAGAGCAGCGCGCGCGGATTGCGATTGATCGTCTCGGCCGCTTGCCCGACCGCTTGCGTCGTGAAGCGCAGATCGTCCGAGAGCGTGTTCAGGCGCGGCAGCGCTTCCTGTTGCAGCGAGCCTTCGAATGTTTCCATCGTTCCCTGGAACGCCGCCAGACTCGACGCCGCCTGATCGGCCGCGCGGCCCACGCTATCCAGGTTGCGCACGAGCGGCCCCTGGGGATCGGTCAATTGGTTGGTCAAACGATGGGCCCCGGCGAGCGTGCCGGTGAGTTCGCGCACGGTGTCCGGCAACTGCGCCGTGACGGGCTCGAGCTGCTGCGCCACGCGATCCACGCTTTGCGCCGCAGCCTTCACGCTGTTGATCGAATCGAGCATGGCCTGCCGGTTGTCGGACGACAACAGCGTATTGACCGAGGACGTTGCCTCTTCGAGCTGATGTACCAGGTTGTTGCCGCGCCGCTGCAGTTCGTCCACAAAACTCGGGCGCAGTCGCAATTGCGCGACGTGCTTCTCGGACGACGACAGCAACGTTCGGTCGTGTCCATCGTCGTCCAGTTGTACGAAGGCCAACCCGGTCACCCCTTGATAGCTCAACGTGGCGAACGTCGATCGGGTCATCGGCGTGCCTTCATTCACGAGGATGCGGATCAGAATCTGCCCAGGCGTGCGCGGGTCGAACTTGATCGACTCGACCTTCCCGACGGACAGACCGCGATACCGCACGGCGGATTCCGGATTGAGTCCGGTCACATTGGTGTGCGAGACCAGGTCGTAGGGGAGGCGCACACGATTGTCGCGATTGAACCAGTACACCGACGCGGCGACGGCGGCAAGCAACACCAGCGTGAAGAGGCCCGCCATGAAAGCGTGCGATTTATTTTCCATCGTCGAGTAACTCCGAAATCTTGGCGCGCCGCGCCGCAGGCAACGCCAGCAACGCGCGTCTGCCGCGTTCACCGAGGAAGAAGCTGTGGATGAACGGGTGATCGACGCGGACCACGTCTTCCACCGGCGCATTGACGAGCACCCTACGCTCGGCGAGCACCGCCACGCGGGTGGCGAGCATCATCACCGTGTCCAGATCATGCGTGATTATTACGACGCTCAGGCCCAGCGAGCGGTGCAGGCCGCGAATCATGTCCACGAATTCGTCTGACGCCTGCGGATCGAGCCCAGCCGTGGGCTCGTCGAGAAAGAGTAGTTCCGGCTCCAGCGCAATGGCCCGCGCGATCCCAACGCGCTTGATCATCCCGCCCGACAGCTCCGACGGCATGCGGTTGGCCATGCGCCCCGACAGCCCCACCATCTCGAGCTTGTACATCACGACGTCGCGAATCAGATCTTCCGAGAGCGTGTGCAGTTCGCGCAGCGGCTGCGCAATGTTGTCGAACACCGTCATCGCGGAGAACAGTGCACCGCGCTGAAACAACATGCCCGAGCGGCGGCGCAGCAGGTGCGCGCTGCGCCGGTCGATCGTCGTGATGTCGTGACCGAAGACGCTGATGTGGCCAGTGGTCGGCGACTCCAGCCCGATGATCTGGCGAATCAGCGTGGTCTTGCCCGAGCCTGAGCCGCCGACAAGCGCAATGATCTCGCTTTGCCGCACGGTGAGATCCAGATGCTCATGAATCGTGTGCGTGCCGTAGCGCTTCGTGAGATCGCGCACCTCGATCACCGGGTCGGCGTCGCCCGGCAGGCTTGACGACACAGGCGGACAACCCGCCGCGGCGCCGGATATCACATCGCTGGCGTAAGCCTGCGCGGCGGGATCGGCCGCGACGGCCGACGTGGCTAGCGCTGGGGCCCGATCGGGCACGGGGGATTGGGACATCAGCCGATCCCCGTGTTGCGAAACAGAATCGCGAAGATAGCATCGGCCAGAATCACGACGGTGATCGAGGTCACCACGGACTGTGTCGTGCCCTCCCCTAGGCTCTGCGTGTTCGGTTTGACCCGCATGCCGAAATGGCAGGCCACGAGTGCGATCAGCATGCCGAAGACGCCCCCTTTTCCCAGGCCGATCCACAGATTGGCGATGGGCACGGCATTGGGCAACGTGGTGAAGAAGTAGCGCAGTCCGATGCCGAGTTCGTACTTTGCCGCGAGCGCACCGCCGAGCAGCGCGATGATGTTCGTCCACATGACGAGCAGTGGCATGGCAATGGCCAGCGCAATGACCTTCGGCAGAACGAGCCGCAACCCGTGCGGAATGTCCATTACGCGCATCGCATCGAGTTCTTCGGTCACGCGCATCACGCCGAGCTGGGCGGTGATGGCCGACCCCGAGCGCCCCGCGACCAGAATCGCGGAAAGCACGGGGCCGAGTTCGCGGATCACGGCGAGGCCGAGGATATTGACGATGAACGTGCTCGCCCCATACAGCTTGAGTTGCTGGGCCGACAGATAGGACAACACGATGCCGATCAGGAACGCCACCAGCGCCGTGATGCCGAGTGCCTTGGCCCCCGCGCTGTAGATATTGGCGGACATCTCCAGCCATGGCGCACGAACCGGATGACGAATGACGCGGCCGAGGTCGATCACAAAGCGTCCGAACATCGTGACGCCGTCGCGCAAATGCTCGCCCAGCGTGAAGAGCGACGCCCCCAGCCGGCTGATCGGATCGAGGCGGCGGGTGGGCGCCGGACTCTGTCGCGAGCGATCGAATTCGGCGAGGTGATCGAAGAGCGCCCGCTGCGTCGGCGTAAGCGCGATGCGCTCGGGAAACCGACGTTGCCAATAGCGCCACAGCGCCTGCGCGCCGACGTGGTCGAGCCGTTCGACGCGGGTCAGGTCCCACGCCAGGTCGCCCTGCGGCAGCGAATCGACCAGGCGCAGCAACGTCTTCTTGCGCTGCGAGAGGGCGAGCGCTGTCCACAGGCCGCGCAGCATGACCACCGGGCCTTGCGCCGTGGTGGTCAGCTCCAGAGTGGGCACGGCATCGAGGTTCAAAACAGACGATCTCCTGGCGACAAACTCGCCGACATCCGGCAAAACGCGGTCATTGTACGGTACAGGGGTGACCGGTCGATGGCAACCCGGCGCAGGCTGAAAACGCGCTGGCTCTGGCCGATTGGGTCCTCGGACAATACCGAAAAGCGGGGGCGACGGCAGTGCAGACCGGCGCGGCGCCAGGCTCGCCGCTACAATAGCAGCCATGAATAAAGCCGCGCCCTCCTCGCCGAACGCCACGCTCGCCCCTATGACGGCGGATTCGTCTGAACGCCCCGCCGACGCGGGTGGCGAGCCGTCGCGCGACACCGCATCCCGCCAGCTCGATGGCGACCGAATTCGCTCGACGCTGGCCGCCACTTGCCGCAACTGGCAGATCGACGTGGTCGAGACCACTGGCTCCACGAACCTCGATCTGCTGGCCTGCCTTCGCCAGAACGCGTCGTGCGCACCCACGCTTCGCGCTGCGATGTGCCAGACGGGCGGACGCGGACAACGCGGCCGCGCATGGCAGAGCGTGCCGGGCGACAGCCTGACGTTTTCGCTCGCCTATGTGATGCCGGGCGGACCGGCCGAACTGGCCGGGTTGTCGCTCGCGACGGGCGTCGCGGTGGTGGAAGGACTCTCGGATCTGCCGCTGTCGGCACCACACGCGCTCGGCCTCAAATGGCCCAACGATGTGCTGCTGCGCGGCGGCAAGCTCGCGGGCATCCTGATCGAGACGCTCCCGGCCGGACCGGGCCGCATTGGCGTCGTGATCGGCATCGGGGTCAATCTTCGGCGCGCTGCGGACGTCGCCACCCGCATCGATAACGCCACGCCATCCGACGGGGGCACAACCTCACCGGCCGCCCTGCCGGCCACGCCGCCGGCGGCACTCGAATCGGTGCTGGTCGATCCGGATATGTCGACGGTGTTGATCGCATTGGTCCAGCGTCTCGCCACCATGCTGAATCGCTTTGCCGAACATCGTTTCGGTGTATTTCGCGACGACTGGGAAGCCATGCACGCCTATGGCGGGGCGTCGATTCGCGTCATCGAAAATGGTCGCGATCTGTTGCAAGGCGTGGCGCTCGGTGTCGATTCGCAAGGCCGCCTGCGCGTCGCGACCCCTGACGGCGAGCGCACGATTGCCAGCGGAGAAGTCTCCGTGCGATTGCTCGATGCGTCCGGCGCGCGTGACGCCCAAGGGGGCCGTGGATGAGCGCCGCGCGACAGACACCGCCACAACGGTCGGCAGACACTGCGAAGTCTGCGGCAACGGCGGCAGACACCCGCCTTGCGAATGCCTCGCGCGGCAGCCTTGACACACAGGGCGCAAGCAGCGCTGACGGGGCACCGTGGCTGCTCGTCGATGCCGGCAACAGCCGGATCAAATGGGCGCTCGCGCCCGCCGTGCGCCCAGAGGGTTGGCGCGCAGCGGCGCCATCCTTTCTTGCCAGCGGTGCGGTCGATCACGCCGAATGGCGCACGCTCGCCACGCAAATACGCGCTGGCTGGGCCGCGCGGGTCTCGGGCTCGGGAGCGGCTCACTTCGCGCCGAACATGGCACCGCTCGCCACCGGCCAGGGCGGACAGGACGAAGGCTTCGTCTGCCCTGCACCCGCGGGTGTCTGGCTTGCCAATGTGGCGGGCGATCCCGCGGAACAAGCCGTGCGCATGACACTGCAAACGCTTTGGGGCCTGCCATCGGCCGATTGGCTGCAGGTCTTGCGCGCCAGCGAATCGCGAGCGGGGGTGCGCAATGGTTATCAAGTCCCCACACAGCTCGGCAGCGACCGTTGGGCCAGCCTGATCGGCGCGCACGCCGCGTGGCCGGGCGAACATCTGCTGATCGTCACGTTGGGCACGGCCACCACCGTGGAAGCCTTGCGTGCCGACGGCGATTATCTCGGCGGGCTGATCGCCCCGGGGCCCGCACTGATGCTCCAGTCGCTGGCCCACGGCACCGCACAATTGCCGACGCTCGACGCGACCATGCCAACCGGCGGACAGGCATTCGCATGCAGCACGACCGATGCCATCCTGCGCGGATGCGCCGCGGCGCAAGCCGGCCTGGTCGAGCGCAGTCACGCACAATTGCAGGCACAACTCGGCGCACCCGTGCGTTGCGTGCTCGCGGGCGGCGCACGCCAGGCGCTTGCGCACACCCTGACCTTGCCCGTTACCGAACACGACCAACTGGTACCGGCCGGCTTATACGAGGTGGCGCTTCGGGCTGCCGAGTGCGGCGCAGCGGCGAGCGCGACATCCGCCCCCCACATGACCGATATTTCGGCATCCCCATCGCAAGATGCCGATCCATCCCCCGGGGGTGCTTGAGATGTTGCGTGCGCTGTTGCTTGTCATGTTTCTCGCGGCGAATGCAGCACTCGCCGCTGTGCAGTTCGGCTGGCTGAAATGGCACGATATGCTGCCTGCCACCGGCCGCGAACCGGCGCGGGTCGAAAGGCAACTCGAACCAGAGCGCATCCGCTTGACCGGAGCAGCGATCAGCGGTCAGTCCCCCGCCGCCGCCCTCCCTGTCGGTGCGTCGGGCGGGAGACACGAATCGCAAGCCTCACGAGCGGCGACGTCGGCCGGCGCTTCAGGGGCGACCGCTGCATCGGCAGGGTCTTCCAGCCCCGGAACGTCCGTGTCGGCATTGACGACGACGGCCGCAAGCCAGGTCGTCGCCGCCGAGACATCGAAGGCAGTATCGAGCGATGCGGCGGCTTCGCAGGTCGTCGCCGCGAAGGTCGCATCCATTTGCCTGGACGTCGGCCCGTTCGCCGCCAGCGACGCGCAGCAAGCGCGCGGCCTTTTGCTCGCCGCGTTGCCTTCGGGGCAAGGTGACATTCAATCGGTGGCGCTCGACAAGCGGTACTGGGTACATCTCGACCCGGTGCCCAACAAAGCCGCCGCCGATAAACAGGTTGCGCAATTGCGTGCAGCAGGGGTAACGGAGTATTTTCTGCTCAACGGCGAAGGCTCGACGCTCGTCGTCTCGCTCGGACTGTTCAACGACAAGGAGCGTGCGGTGCGCTTGATGACCGCCGCGCAGAAGCGAGGCATCACGCCGCAACTGAGCGAAAGGCCCAATGCAAAGAGCCGGATCGTCTACCGGATTGTCGGCATCAACGCGAACACGGCCGCCCAGATTCGCGGCGTCGTGACACAGCAGTGGACTGCGCAGTGGGTGCGCGCTTGCCCCACCCCGGCCGGTAGCGCGCCGGGGTAATCGAGCCGGCCTGAGCCCGGCTCAGCCGACGCGCTTCAACGACACGACAGGCCGCGCAATCCCGGTGGGGATGCCCCGCGCGTTCTTGACGATCGGCGACACCCATGGCGCCAGTCCGGTCGCCTCGGGCGACTCGACCAGCCCGAGGGCCTTGAGCACGGCCACCGCTGCGGTATAGAGCGCGCGCATATTGCCGTCGACAACCTTGATGGCAATGCCAAGGCCTGCAGAGCGCACGCCGATCGTCTGCACGCCATCTGCGCCGATCTTGGCCACCCAGTCCCCGGGCGCCATGCGCATGAACGCCAGATCGTTGCGCGCCGTGCCGGACACCATCTCCGGCTGCTGCGTCATGGCGGCGAACAAGGTCGAGAGTGCCGCGTCGTCGCTCGCGGCGAGCCGGGCGTAAGCCGCAGCGAGCCTGTCGAGCGGCAACGCGTAGTTCGGCGCGGAACATCCATCGATGCCCAACGCCAGCGTCTCTCCCTTCACGCCGACGACATCGCCGACGCGTGCGCGAATCGCCTGTTGCAGCGGATGCGCCGGATCCAGGTAGGTATCGAGCGGCAAGCCGTGCTGCGCGCAATACGCGAGAAAGCCTGCATGCTTGCCCGAACAGTTGTGATGCAGCGACGTCGGCTTCAGATCCGCCGGGGCACGTTTTCCGGTGGCGGAGTAAAACGTCGGCATGTGACAGCCGCACTGCAAATGATGCGCGTCGCAACCCGCCTTGCTCAGTAGGCTTTTCACACCGTCGACATGAAACGCCTCACCGGAGTGGCTCGCGCACAGTAGCGCCAGCTCTGGCTGCGTCAGACCGAAATGCGCGACGCCGTCGCCCTCGACGAACGGCAGCGCCTGAAAGGGCTTGAGCGTGGAGCGAGAAAACGTCAGAAACGACGGGTCGCCTGCGGCGTATCGCAAGCGCCCTTGCGCGTCGACCACGGCTACGGCGCCGTAATGCACGCACTCGACGGTATCGACGCCCATCGCGCCGCGCGTGACTTCAACGAGCGGGGCCAGATTCATGATTGGGCGCGCACCTTCTTGAGCAGCGACGTCGTCGAGCGTTGATGTTCGAACGGAATGGCCAACGCCTTGCCGCCCCAGCCACGCACGAGCGCGGACTCCGGCAGCGTGTCCATGTCGTAGTCGCCGCCTTTGACGAGAATGTCGGGACGCACGGCGGCAATCAGCGCCTCGGGCGTCGATTCGCCGAACGTCACGACATAGTCGACGCTTTGCAACGCCGCCAGCAGTGCGGCGCGGTCGTTTTCGTTATTGATTGGCCGGTCGTCGCCTTTGCCGAGCGTGCGCACCGAGGCGTCGCTGTTCACCCCGACGATGAGGCACGCCCCCAACGCGCGCGCCTGCGCGAGATAGGTCACGTGACCGCGATGCAAGATGTCGAACACGCCGTTGGTGAACACCCGCGGGCGCGGCAACGTCGGCGCCAATGCGGCGAGCGCCTCGCGCGAGAGAATCTTGGCCTCGAAATCGGCCGGAGGAATGACTTGGGAAGCAGACATGACGATCGTTCGAAATAGGTACGCTATTGTCCCACGCCGCGTATGAGGCAACAAAAAAGGGGCCGAAGCCCCTTTCCTGTCGATACCGTCGGCGCCGAACGCGCGATTACGATGCCGTCGCAACGGCCGGTGCGGCCACCGCCGCCAGACGGCTGGTGATTTCCTTGCGGTAACGGTTCAAGTCCTGCGCCGTCGCGAACGTGTGCTCGAACAGCAGCGACATGTTGTGCAGAATACGCTCGACAACCTTCTTCTCCCAGCTGTCGTCGAACTTGATTTGCTCGTCGAGCCAGTGTTCAAGCCACTCCGGTTCCGGCAAGCGCGACTGCACCGTGTCGTTCGGGAACAGGTCCTTGTTCACGTGTAGGTTGGTCGGGTGCAGCGGCTTTTCGGTGCGACGCGCCGACGCCATCAGCACGCCGATCTTCGCGAACGCGGCGCGCGCGTTATCGCCGAAGCTCGTCAGTGCCTTCTTCATGTAGCGCAGATAAGCGCCGCCATGACGCGCTTCGTCGCGCGAGATGATTTCGTAGATGGCCTTGATGACCGGCTCGGTGTGCCATTCGGCCGCACGGCGATACCAGTGATTCAGGCGAATTTCGCCGCAGAAGTGCAGCATCAATGTCTCGAGCGGCGGGGCCGGGTCGAACGGGAAGCGCACGGCGTGCAGCTCGGCTTCGGTCGGCACGAGGTCCGGGCGGAAGCGGCGCAGGTATTCCATGAGCACCAGCGAGTGCTTCTGCTCTTCGAAGAACCAAACGCTCATGAACGCGGAGAAGTCGCTGTCGTCACGGTTGTCGCGCAAGAACATCTCGGTGGCCGGCAGGGCCGCCCATTCCGTGATGGCATTCATCTTGATGGTGCGCGCCTGATCGTCGGAGAGTTGGCTTGCGTCGAATTTGTCCCAAGGAATGTCCTTCTCCATGTTCCAACGCACTGCCTCCAACGACTTGTACAGTTCGGGATACAGCATTTCGTTCATTTCAATTACCCCCAAGGTCGCGAGACCTTACACCAGGACTCAAGATAGTATTGTGAAAGTTTACGCCGAATTTCGACAGACAAAACGGTGAGCGTGTCGTGGGCGGCCCCCGCCGTCCGACTTCACGTCTTGAACCCTGCCGTCGCTGAAGGACGACGAATTAACGCCTGTAATCTGGCCGCATCCTGGCGATATGGCTTAGAGCGAGCCTACTAAAATATGGCCAAACTCTTGAATCATAACATAAAAGCCGTTTAATCCCGCCAACGTCGCCCCTCACGTGGCAGTAATGCGTCGTAATGTTGACGCCCATCAAATTGTCACGCAAAGCGCCTATGCTCAATGCGCGACAGGCTTTCCGACGAACCTTCGGCGGCCAGCCCGGCGCGCGGCCAGCCGCTTGGGCGTCTTGAGCATCAACGCCTGCGAATGCGGACATCACGGCAGCGCGTCAGGGTTTGCCCTTGTGCCATGGGCCTGCGCGCGCGGCGTCCGATGGTCTACGCTGAAATCAATCGTTCCGTAAGTGCGACCGGGTGACAGCCCCCATCCCTGCCGACGCCGACGTTTCCTTTTTCCGCGCCGCGCTTTGAGGAAAGGTCTCAGTCGCAAATACGCAACACGTTGTATCGGCCGGCGCATCGGCAGAACGAGCCATGCGCCGCCAACGGGCCTACCGACTCGACTGGATCCTTGACCGATAAGGAGCCGAGCATGCCCACTCGTCCCGCACTTGCCGCATGGCTACGCACAGTCTGCTTTCTGGCGACGGTGGCAACGGCCCCCGGCGCCCTGGCGTTCGACGCCGGGCAACTCGCGTCGCAAGAAATTCCCACCGCCCATCTGGTCGGCCACGGCTCCTTCACGCGCCTGGGTTTTCATCTCTACGACGCGGAACTCTTCTCAGGCGCCGATCGCGTCAGCGCGAACTGGAGTGCGCATCCGCTGGTGCTCGATCTGCGCTACGCGCGCAGTTTCAAATCTCATACGCTCGTGCAGCGCAGTCTGATCGAAATGACCAAGCTGCAAGTGGCCACCGATGCGCAACGGGAGCGCTGGGCGGAAGAACTGGCGCGCATCCTGCCCGACGTGACAGCCGGGCAACATTTGACCGGCGTCTTCCTGCCCGGCGACGGCACACGGTTCTTCTCGGACGGCAAACTGATCGGCCAAATCGCGGGCGACGCCTTCGGCCGTGCTTTTTTCGCCATATGGCTGGATCCGCGCACCAGTGCCCCCGACCTTCGCGCCGAATTGATCAGCGACGCGCGATAGGTCGCCGGGGCGGCCGACGCCGACGGGTGTCTCATCCGCGCCACGCACGCTGCAGCATCGCGGTGCAAACGTGCGTTGCCGTTGATAATTGACCGAAAGCCGATCCCGGCGCCGCGCGCCCGGGATGACGGAGACCGGCCCCGCCCCGGCCATGGACGGGTCCATCGAATCGCGCTGTCCAGGCGCCCACGCGAGCATGCCTATGGATATCGATCATGCGGCTGCGCTCACGCGCCTGACGCGCTACTTCGAGACCCTCACCCGCCAAAGCGTCGGGAATCTGGGCGAGTTCTACGCGCCCAACGTCTATCTCAAGACGCCGATGCACGAGGTGCGCAGCGCCGCCGAAGTGGCGACGCTGCTCACGCACCTATTCGAGCGTGTCGACGTGCCGCGCATTGAATTTACCGCCACGCTGCTGCAACACAATCAGGCGCTGCTGGTGTGGAATCTGCATTTCCATACCAAACGGTGGCTTGACGACGAACAGGTCATTCATGGCGCATCGCACCTGCGTCTCGCTGTGGACGGACGCGTGGCCTATCAGCGCGACTATTGGGACGCCACTGAAGATATCTACGTCAAGCTCCCCATCTTTGGACGTTTATTGCGTTGGCTACGCCATCGACTGTTTCGTTGAGACGTCGGCACACGGCCATTTGCCAAAGGGCAGTTTTCTTCAATACACGGCGTCCGTCGCCGCCTACATTCGGAACCTCGCTTCACCCGCTTTCTTCAGTATCGAGGGATCCGATGACACTTTTCTATTCAATGGCGGCGTTCGCGCTGGCCGCTTCGATCACGCCGGGTCCGGTCAATGTCGTGGCGCTGGGCGCGGGCGCGCGCTATGGCCTCGGACCGAGCCTGCGTCACGTGACCGGGGCGACGGTGGGCTTCGTCGCGTTGCTCGTTGCGGTCGGCTTCGGCGTGCACGAGTTACTGCACCGGATGCCCGTACTGATGCACGCGATTCAGTGGTTCGGCGTGGCGTTCCTGCTTTATATGGCCTACAAACTGGCAATCGATAACGGCGTGTTGAACGACGCCGACACGCAGCGTGGCCCGACCATATCGAAAGGCGCCGTCATGCAGTGGCTCAATCCGAAAGCCTGGCTCGCGGCGCTGGCCGGAATGGGCGCGTACACGGCAGGTGATCCCGCGCGCATCTGGCAATTCGCGGCGATCTACTTTGTCGTTTGCTGGTGCTCGGTGGGATGCTGGGCCGCCGCGGGTGCGATGTTGCGTCATCGCATGCGCGACGCGCGGCGCGTGCGGCGTCTGAACTGCGCGATGGCGGCGCTGTTGGCGGGAAGTGCCGTGTATCTTGTCGCGACCGGCTAAGGAAACATGCGCCTTCGCGGCGTCGAATCACGCGGCGTGCGGCTCCCGGTAATGCCCCGGCGTCGTGGCGAGGCGTTGTTTGAAGGCGCGTTGGAAATGCGCCTGGTCCGCGAAGCCCGCATCGAGCGCCACCTCGGCAATGGCATGTCCACGACGCAGTCGGCGCCGTGCATATTGAATCCGCTGGTCCATGAGAAAGGCGTGCGGCGTGAGTCCGTATTGCTCTCGAAAGACGCGTGTCAGATAAGACGCCGACAGGCCCGCCGCCGCGCAAATCTGCGCAAGCGTCAGCGCCTCTGTGCAGTGCGCACGGATGAAATCGGCGGCGCGGCGCAGCTTGTGCGAGTCGTCCCGCATCGGTTGCGGCGCAGGGTTCAACCGCTCGTGCACGTCGATGAAAAACTGCTGCACCACGCTCTCGCGCTCAAGCCGGTCGCGCGTCGCGTCGGTGCAAACGTCATAGAGCCGGTTAAGCCCCTGGTACAACACCGGATCGTCAGCGGACATCGAGTCGAACAGATGCAAATCCTGTCCATGCCCGAAACCCAGTTCCCGCTGCGTTTCGCGCAACCACGCCGTGTCGACGAACAGCATCCGATAGGCCCACGCCTCGTCGTCAATGGGATTGCAAGCATGTACCGCGTCAGGGTTCATCACGACAACGCTGCCGCGGCCCACCGTCTCGTGTGCCCGGCCATTCCGATAGGTACTCCGCCCTCCCGTCACGGCGCCGATGGAAAACGTCTCATGGCTGTGCAACGCGTAGCAGACGCGACGCCCATCGCGCACCTCTCGCGCTTCGAGAAACGGCAGCGCCGGATCGCGCCAGAACGTCGACGGGTACGGACACGCAACAGTGGATTTCGACATAGGGGTAGGATCAGTGAGGACGACAACTCATGCGGCCGGCTTGCCAGTATCCGCCACGGCGGCGGGCCTCTCCGCCGATAGCGGTGAATTCGCCGGCAATCCGCCGCCCCCGACCGCGCCGGCCTCGACGCGATTGAGCGGGCTGGTGCCATCCGCTTCCGCCACGAGCCATGCGGCAATCGCGTCGCGCTGAGCGTAGGCGTCGGCCTCGCCCAGCGCGATGAGTTCCTGCGTGTAAGACGACTCGAACAGCAGGTAGCTGGCAAACGCCGCGCCGCGCGCTTCGTCTGCCCCGATCGCTCCGAGAATCGTACGAACCGCCCGCGGCAACTGCTGCAGATGACGCGCTGCAATCGGCTCAATGCGCTGGCTTGGCGAGATCAAAAGCGTCTCGATGGGCCGCCAGCCGCTGGATTCGCGTTGCGCCTCGGGCACATGCCGCAGCACGTTGTTGATGTGCTGGAGACGCTCCAGATCCGCCGACAGGCCATCGATGAACACGCTCGCGAGCGCCTGCCCGCCGATCTGCGCCAGACTGGGATAGCCGCCGATGCGCTCGCCGCTGCTGTCGAGTCCGTACTGTCCGTGCGCCGCGCCAATGATGAGGATGCGGGTGGCGCCCAGATGGATCGGCGGACTGAGCGGCGCAATCTGGCGCATCGATCCGTCGCCGAAATACTCGGGCTGCCCGTCGAGATCGAGCTCGACGGCGGGGAAAAGAAACGGGATCGCACTCGATGCCAGCAAGTGCTGCACGCTCAGCGGCACCGCACGCGCCAGGCGCAGCGAACGCTTCCAGGCCTGAATCGGCTCCGCGCTCTGATAGAAGGTGACATGCTTGCCCGACGAGTACGAAAGCGCCGTCACCGACAAAGCCTCGAGCGCACCCGACGCGAACACGTCGGGCAGTCGATCGAGACGGATCGCACTGCGCAACATGTCGCCGAGCGGCGACCAATCGAACAGCGAGCGCGGTGAGCGACGCAGCGCCCAACCCAGCGAAAGCGCCGCCAGCCAGCGTGCCCCGGTGCCCGCCATGCCCAGCGAGTCCGCGCGGAACACCTGACCGGCGTGAAATTGACGCCACACCGCGTCCAGCTTCATGACCCCATGCTGGAAATCGTCGGCGTGCGACGCGAGCGCGGCCGCATTGATCGCGCCGGCCGAGGTGCCACAGACAATGGGAAACGGAATCGCGCGACGCGACGGCAGAACCTCGCGTTGGATCGCGGCGATCGCGGCCAGCACGCCCACCTGATACCCCGCGCGTGCTCCACCGCCCATCAGGACGAGGCCGGTACGTTCGCCTGAAATCATGGGGGCCTCCTCCCGCCGAGGTCAACGTTGTGGTTGCCGTTGTCGCTATCGCTATCGCCGTGACCGAAGCCGTCGTCGCGTCTACCGCATGTGCCGTTGGTGCAACCGCCCTACCACTTCCAGGCGGCCTGCTTACCCGGCGTCTTGCCTGCGGCGGGCGCGGCCTTCGCCGACGTCTTGGCAGACGTTTTTGCCGCGGCCGACTTCGCCGGCGGCGTCTTGCTGGCCGGCGCACGCTTGGCAGCGGTCTTGCCCGCCGCCTTGCTCGTACCCGCCGCCCGCTTGGCGGTGCCGGCCTTTGCCGTGGCCTGGCCAGACGCCTGCGTCGGCTCGGCCCCCGCCGATTTCGTGGGCTTTGCGGGTTTTGCAGGTTTCGCCGTCGCACCCTGCGTCGCCTTGGCAGCGGCCTCCGACATTTGCGCCGCCGCTTCCGTCATCTGTGACGCCGACACGCCGGCCGCCTGCGCGGCAGCGGCAATCTGGTCGAACTGCGTGCGCATGGCGTTGAACCAAAGCGACGGATCGAGCGCACCATAAGCGTTGGCCGCCTGCGCGAACGGCGACTGCGCGTCGCCGCCGCCCGCCGGGGCTTCCTCGGCCGCGGCCGCCGCTTTGGCTTCCGGTTCCGGCTCCGGTTCGGGTTCCGGCGCGCTCGCCTGCGGCTCGACGTCTTGCGCCGGCGCCTCGGCGGCAAACGGTGAGCGCCAGAAGTTCGCCGCGCCCGCCTGTCCGAACGGCGACGCATTCGCCTGCGCATCGCTCGCGGCGCCGAAGGTGCCGGTGCCGAACGAGCGAAGCGTGGCATAGGTGGCCCGTTGCACTTCAAAGGCCTGGATCGTCGAGCGCAGCACGTTCAGATTGAGCGTGAGCCACTGCTCCACCGCACGCATCTCGGCGATGCGATTCTCGATTTCGTCGGGATCGAGCAACGGCGCCGCGCTCTGCATCAACTGCGTGAGCGGCGAGGTGAATGTCGCGGGCGGGCTGAACGCTTCCCACATCTTCTTGAGAATGTCGAAGCCGTTGGGCATGGCACTCGTCGAATCGCTCATTACAGTCTCCAGTCACGGTCGGGGACGCACGGCCTGCGGGGCAATCCCGGCAAGTCGCGCACATCCTGAACGCCATCCCGCGCACGTCGATGCGCAGGAGGCGTATGGGTATCGATCATACGCCGAGCGTGCGCCAATGGTGTGTCAGAACGGGGCGTCACCGCTGTAATCCGGCGCGCGACGCTCGCGCAGCGACGCAATGCCTTCGCGCACGTCCGGCCCCGCGAAGCCCATGAATTCGAGGGCGAGCGACGCATCGAACGAGGGCCCCGCGCTGCGCAACCAGTTGTTGAGCGCGTACTTGGTCCAGCGAATGGCCGTGGTCGAGCCGCGCGCCAGCTTGTCGGCCACTTCGAACGCGCGCGGCAGCAGGTCGGCCTCGTCGACGGTGAGCGACACGAGTCCGATGCGCTCAGCCTCTTCGCCCGTGACCGGCTCGCATAGCAGCAGGTAGTACTTCGCCTTCGCCATGCCGCACAGCAGCGGCCAGACGATGGCGGCATGATCGCCTGCCGCGACCCCAAGCCGCGTATGGCCGTCGATGATGCGCGCGGTCTTCGCGGCAATCGAGATGTCCGCGAGCAGGCCCGCGACCAACCCCGCCCCCACGGCCGGGCCGTGCATCGCGGAGACGATCGGTTTGCTGCAATTGATCACGTTGTAGACGAGATCGCGCGCTTCGCGCCACACGCGGGCGCGCACGGCGAAATCGTCGGCCATGGCTTCCACGAGCGACAGATCGCCACCGCCGGAAAACCCTTTGCCCTCGCCGCGAATGACGACCGCGCGCGTCTCGGTGTCGCGATCGATATCGCGCCACACATCGGCCAGTTCCTGGTGCATGCGATGGTCGGCCGTCGACAGGCCGCTCTTGTTCGCGCCGGCGCCCATGATGAGTTCGAGCACGCCATTGGGATGCCGCTTGAATTGCAGCGACTGATAGTGTTGATACGGGTCTTGCGACATGGCTTACCGCTCCAAAAAAATATCCCCGCGCAGGCGGGGATGGGGAGGCGGCGGCATCGGACAACGCCGATACCACCGACGGTCAATCTGTCGTGGATGCGCGCGGCATCGGCCGCCTCACCGTCATGCGAGATCGGCAGGACTCACAACTTTCGCGCTGCACTCACGGCGCGAGTTGCCACTTGCCATTCTCGATTTCGACCATCACACGGGCCCGCTGGTCGAGGCCGAGGTGATCGGTCGGGCTCATGTTGATCACGCCATTCGTCACATGCATGTTCTTGCTCGTCTCGAGCGCGTCGCGCAACGCCTTGCGGAATTCCGGCGTGCCCGGCTTGGCCGTCTTCAGCGCGATCGGAATGGCGCGCTGGAGCAGAATGCCGGCGTCCCATGCGTACGAGCCGAAGGCAGCCACCGTGCCGGCACCGAACTTGGCTTCGTACTTCTTGATGTAGTCGAGCGCCACCGCCTTGGCCGGATGATCGTTCGGCAGTTGCGACGCCACGAGTACCGGGCTCGCCGGCAGGTACGTGTTGTTGCAATCCTTGCCGCACACGCGCAGGAAGTCGTTATTGCCCACGCCATGGTTGTGATACACGAGCCCCTTGTAGCCGCGCTCGGCCAATGCCTTCGGCGGCAACGCGGCAGGCGTGCCGGCGGCGCCCACGACGACGGCGTCCGGATGCGCGGCCATGATCTTCAGGATCTGCCCCGTCACGCTCGGGTCGGTGCGGGCGAAGCGCTCGCTGGCGACCATCTTGATCTTGTGCAGAGCGGCGAACTTGGCGACTTCCTCGTAGAACGCTTCACCCAGCGCATCCCCCTGACCGATGAACGCCATCGTCTTCACGCCATGACGGCTCGCATGCTCGGCGATGGCCGAAGCCATCTGCGCGTCGGTCTGCGGCGTCTTGAACATCCAGTAACGCTTGGCGTCGACCGGTTCGATGATGCGCGCCGACGATGCCAGCGAAATCGTGGGCGTCGTGCCGCTGGCGATCACGTCGATCATCGCGAGCGTGTTCGGCGTGATCGACGACCCGATGATGGCGTCGACGTGATTCTCGGAGATGAGTTTCTTGGTGTTCTGAACGGCGGTCGTGGTGTCCGACGCGTCGTCGAGCATGATGTACTCGACCTTCTGGCCACCGATTTCGGTCGGCAGCATGGTGATCGTGTTGCGCTCGGGAATGCCAAGTGACGCGGCAGGCCCGGTGAGCGAGATATTCACGCCGATCTTGACCTGAGCGGCAGCGCCGCCGGCCAACGCCAGCAACATCGCACCCAGCAGGGCAGTGCGCACGGGGTTTCTCATGGAAAGTCTCCTGATCTGGTCTGGCCCGCGCTCGCTTTTTTCTCTTGCGCGGGCACCCCGGAAAAGATGCCTCGCGCCGCGCCGGCAAAAATTAGGGCCGGCTCGCCCACCCGATAGGGGTGCGAACCGACTCAAGGAGACAAAGCATAGCGGAGCCGGAATTCCCCGCCATATCCGGGTTCACCCTATTGACGGATCCCCGCACGCGTCGCAACGGTCCGCGGGACCCCGATCGTCACGGCCCACGGGCGTTTTCCGCCGCGGTGGCGACGAGATGTCATTCGTCCAGCGGCGAGACGGCCTGATCGATGGCGCCGAAGATCGACTTGCCCTGGGCGTCGAACATTTCGATGCGCACGCGATCGCCATAGCGCATGAACTCGGTCTCCGGCGCGCCCTTGTCGATCGTCTCCAGCATGCGCTTCTCGGCAATGCATGCGCTGCCGCGGCTGCGATCCTTGTTCGAGATCGTGCCCGAGCCCACGATGGTGCCCGCCCGCACATTGCGCGTCTTGCACACGTGCGCCACGAGCTGGCCGAAGTCGAACACCATGTCTTCGCCGCATTCCGGCGCGCCGAACTTCTTGTCGTTCCACTTCACGGTGAGCGGACGATGCACCCGGCCAGCGCGCCAGGCATCGCCCAGCTCGTCGGGTGTGACGGCCACCGGCGAGAAACTGCTTGCCGGTTTGCTCTGGAAGAAGCCGAACCCCTTGGCCAGCTCGGCGGGAATCAGGTTGCGCAGGCTCACGTCGTTGACCAGCATCAACAGGCGCACGCCTTCGAGCGCGCGCGCCGGGCTGGCACCCATCGGCACGTCCGACGTCACCACGGCGACCTCGCCTTCGAAGTCGATGCCGAAGTCCTCGGACGCGCAGACGATGTCGTCCGTCGGTCCGAGGAAGTCGTCGCTGCCGCCCTGGTACATGAGCGGATCGGTCCAGAATTCAGGCGGCATGTCGGCCCCGCGTGCGCGGCGCACCAGCTCGACGTGGTTCACATAGGCCGAGCCGTCGGCCCATTGGTAAGCGCGCGGCAGCGGTGCCATGCACTCGGCCGGATCGAACGCGAAGACGTTGCGCGCACGCTGGTGATTGAGTTCGGTGTAGAGCGTCTGGAGCTGGGGCGCGTAGAACGTCCAGTCGTCGAGCACGCGTTGCAGCGTGGGGGCGATGGCGTCGGCAATGCAGGCGCTCGACAGATCGCGCGAGACGACGATCAGTTGGCCGTCGCGGGTGCCGTCCTTGCGGGTAGCGAGTTTCATGGGATGGAGTCTGCGGACCACCTGAGGCCCGATAGAATGGCGCGTGAAGCCGAAGATTCTACCTGAGGGCATCGGCCGCCCGTTGAACGGCCGCCGACATGATCTGTCGAACCGAGTGCATCGCAATGTGAGATCCTGAGCTCGCGACGTTCAGGTGGATGGAGGCTCGCGACGTTGCGCGCCAAACGTCGGAATCGGCTGCATCATCCGCATCATCCGTATTGCCCTTATTGCTCCTTTCGCCAAGCAGTGTCCAACGTGCCCTCGGCCCCCAACGATTCCCAAGACGCCGTCTCGCCCCCCGCGGTCCCGATGCCGTCGGTGACGGCTCGCCCGCGCGGACGTGGGCGCACGCGTGGATTCGTCTGGGCCGGCGTGATGGTCGCCGTGCTCGCCGTCCACGGGCTCATCGCATTGTGGGTCGCCAGCGACCGGTCGTCGATGGAAGACACGCCGATTCCCGACATTGCGGTCACGCTGATCCCGCTCAAACCTGTCGCGCCTCCCGAACCACCTGCGCCGCCCGCGCCGCCGACACCCAAGCCGGCCGTCAAGCCGCGCCCCCGCAAGCTCGCCCCACCCGCGCCGCGGGCCGCCCCCAATACGCTTGCCGCACCGGCCACGGCGAACACACCCGCACCGCAGGCGGCTTCACAGACCGTCGCAAGCGAAGGCGACACGCCCGGGGCGCCCGCCAGCAGCGCACAAGCCACCTCACCGCCCGGCCCTGCGCTGACGGCAGCCGCCGCCAACGGCGACCGCTTTGATCCGCCCCCGTCTGCCTCGATGGCCTACGACGCTTACATGAACGGCGTGCGCAATCAAACCGGCGAGTTGCAGTGGGTCAACGCAAACGGCCATTACCGCCTGCGCGTGGCGGTGCCGATTATCTTCTTCGGCACGTTCGAATTCATCAGCGAGGGCGGTTTTGACGTCAACGGCATTGCGCCATCCCGTTATGTGGAAAAACGCGGTCGTCGCGCCGAATACGTCAGTGACTTCCATCGCGATGGCACGCCGATGCTGCACTTCTCGCGCTCCGGCCAGTCCATGCCGCTCGCGCCCGGCGCGCAAGACCGATTCAGCGTGATGATGCAGCTGGCAAGCTATGCGAGAGGCAATCCGGAACGCTACGCGCAGGTCGGCGTGACGCACGAGTTCACGGTGGTCGACACGGACAGCAGCGAAGTCTGGCCAGTACAGTACGTTGGCCAGGAAACCCTGCGCACACCGCAGGGCTATGTCGAGACCCGCCACTTCACGCGGTTGCCGCGTAAGGCGGGCGACGAGCGACGCGTCGACATCTGGCTCGCGCCATCGCTCGACTGGATGCCGGTGCGCGTCAAGCAGACCGAGCCGTCGGGCAATGAATTCGAACTGGTCTTCACCCAGAAATCGTCGCCTTGAGCCGGCTCGGCACGACACGGCACGGCCCTCCGGGGCGCTAAACCCCGCGCACCCATTCGTTAGAATTTCGAGCGATGTGCACGTCGCACCGCGGCGCGGCGCAGTGTTGTCCTGCTACTACGGTTCGCCAGCAGAAGTCCAAGGTTCCTGACATAATCAGAAACATCCCACTGCACCTACGCCACTTCGCCAACGCATCGACGAGATTTGGGGGCCGCTCACCATGAAAGTCAGTGCCAACGGTGCATCGATTCATTACGCGGTGGAAGGCCACGGTCCCTGGGTGACCCTCGCGCATCCGCTGGGCGCGGATCTCACGATCTGGGACGATCTGGTGCCCGACCTCGCGGCCCATTTCCGGGTGCTCCGATACGATAGCCGCGGCCATGGCCGCAGCGACGTGCCCGCCGGCCCATACACCATCGAACAACTGGCCGCCGACGCGACCGCCCTGCTCAATTCGTTGGAAATCCCGAGAACGCACTTCGTCGGCATTTCGATGGGCGGTGCCGTCGCGCAACAAGTCGCGCTCGACGCGCCCGAGCGCATCGCCAGCCTGACGTTGATCGACACCACGGCCGGTTACGACGACGCCGACGCGAAGGTGTTTCGCCAGCGCGCCACGCAGGCCCGCGAACAGGGCATGAAGGCGCTTGCCGACGGCACGCTCGAGCGCTGGCTGGGCGAGCGCTTCCGCAAGCGCCACCCCGAGACATCGGAACGCGTTCGCGCGCTGGTGGCCAAGGCGCATCCGGAGGGTTTCGCGGCCGCCTGCGAAGCGCTGGCCGCGTTCGACGTGCGAGCCAAACTGTCGGAAATCGACGCGCCGACCCTGGTGCTGGTCGGGGAAAACGATCCCTCCACGCCGCCGGCCGTCGCGCGACGCATCGCCAGCGGCATCGCCGGTGCCCGGCTGGAAATCGTGCCCGACGCCGCCCATCTGTCGATCGTCGAGCAGAAACAGTTCGTAACCAATGCCCTTGCAACGTTTTTGCTCGAGGCGTCCTCTAACGTGTGAACCAGCAAGCTGCGGGACCTGTAGCGGGATCTTAGACAAGGAGGGCCAAAACCATTGAATTCGTCAGCCGGTGTGCCGATAAGCGAATCATGGGGCACTGCCTCTTGAAATCGCGCCGCGTCGCCCCTATGTGGGTTACTGAGGACCATGCAGGAACACCAGGAGAGTTGCCATGCTCATGATTTACAACAGCCCGAACTACTATGTGGTCGAGTTTGCCGCGGATAACGGCGATCACGCGCTATCTGCCGGTGGCTATGAAATCGTGGACAAAACCGCTGGCCGTGAGATTTTTCTCGACGGCACGCTTGCCCGGCAATTCCGTGAAGAAGTGCAGAAGTTGATCGCCAGCGAGCCCTCCGAGGACGAAGTGGATGAATTCCTCGGCCAGTTCGATACCTTCATGACGAACCCGGTCGTGCTCCACTGACGCCAACACCGCACGCGGTGCCGCCACCCACACCCAACCCTCGCCACGGCGAGGGTTTTTTCATGGCGCCGAAGCTTACCGTCATGTCATGCCTCACCGGCGAATCCCGCGTGCCGACGGCCTCGGACACGCCTTCAGCACTGTTCCCACGGTAGCCCTTCAAAGCGCCAACCGTTCACGGCATTGCGATGATGGGTACCGTCCAGATCGCCCTCGAAGCCGTGCAGCACGGCATACACGTTGCGGAAGCCGGCCGCCTCGAGCGCCTCGCCCGCCGCGGTGCTCCGATTGCCGCTGCGGCAGATCAGCAGCACGGGGCGCTCGCCTCCGGCGCCGGCGAGCTTACGCACGCTCTGGACGAAATGCGGGTTGATCTCCCAATCCGGGCCGTCGTTCCACGCCACGTGGATCGCCCCGGCCGGGTGTCCCACGAACAAGTATTCCATTTCGCTGCGGCAATCGACGAACAGGGCGTTGGCCTTGGCTTGCAGAAACTGGTGAGCGGCGCTCGGGAGCAGGAATTCCATATCGTTGGCGAAAGCGGGTCAGGACGGCGCTGCGCGCGCGTCACGAATCGCCGCCGGCGCCGCCCGGCAGGCGGTGGCGCGCGGGCGGCGGGCGCGAAAACCATTACAATTATAGGTTTTCCGGCCACTCCAAGGCGACGTCCGTCATGACCACCGCTAGCCCATCCGCCGCCAACGCCCATACGGGGACCGCATCGACCACGGCTCACGCCCCCTCGCAGCCGCGCTACACGCGGGGTCAGGCGCTGCCCGCGCTGCTTGAATCGCGCATCCTGATTCTGGACGGCGCCATGGGAACGATGATCCAGCAGTACAAGCTGAGCGAAGCCCAGTACCGTGGCGAGCGCTTCGCCGACTTCGCGCACGACGTCAAAGGCAACAATGAGCTGCTCTCGCTCACGCGCCCCGACATCATCAGCGAGATTCACCGCAAGTACCTTGCGGCAGGCGCAGATATCCTCGAGACGAATACGTTCGGGGCGACGACGATCGCCCAGAGCGACTATCACATGGAGCATCTGGCCGACGAGATGAACCGTGAGTCGGCACGCCTGGCGCGCGAGGCCTGCGACGCCTTCAGCACGCCCGACAAGCCGCGCTTCGCCGCCGGCGCCATCGGCCCGACGCCCAAGACTGCGAGCATCAGCCCTGACGTGAACGATCCGGGCGCGCGCAACGTCGACTTCGATCAACTGCGCGACGCCTACTACGCGCAGGCCAAGGCGTTGCTCGAAGGCGGCGTCGATCTGTTCCTCGTCGAGACGATCTTCGATACGCTCAACGCCAAGGCCGCGCTCTTTGCCATCGACGAGCTGTTCGAAGACACTGGCGAAGTGTTGCCGATCATGATCTCGGGTACCGTCACCGATGCCTCCGGGCGGATTCTGTCGGGCCAGACGGTCGAAGCGTTCTGGAACTCGCTGCGTCACGCGCGCCCGCTCACGTTCGGCCTGAACTGCGCGCTCGGTGCGACGCTCATGCGTCCGTACATCGCCGAATTGTCCAAGCTTTGCAACACGTACGTGTCGGTCTATCCGAACGCCGGCCTGCCCAACCCGATGAGCGATACCGGCTTCGACGAGACGCCCGACGTGACGTCGAGCCTGCTCAAGGAATTCGCGCAGGCGGGCCTGGTGAATCTGGCGGGCGGGTGCTGCGGCACCACGCCGGAACACATCGCGGAGATCGCGAAGGCGCTGGCTGACGTGAAGCCGCGCCGCTGGCCGACGCAGTATCGCCCCACCGGCGGCAGCGACCGCATGGACGGCAACGACGGCGACGACGCCTGAGCGTCGCCACCGTCCGCCCGACGAAGACAAGACTGATTGCAGCAAGCCCGGCGCACCGCCCTCGCCCCTCACGCACGAGGCACGGCCGACGCGCCAACCACTGAACGGATTGCCCCATGAGCCAAACGCCCTTCCTGACGCCTGTTGAATCTGTCGAGCCAGTGCAGCCGATGCGCCTGTCCGGCCTCGAGCCCTTCAACATCGGCGCGGGCACGCTCTTCGTCAACGTCGGCGAGCGTACCAACGTCACGGGTTCGAAAGCGTTCGCGCGCATGATCCTGAACGGCCAGTTCGATGAAGCCCTCGCGGTCGCCCGCCAGCAGGTCGAGAACGGCGCCCAGGTCATCGACATCAACATGGACGAGGCCATGCTCGACTCCAAGGCCGCGATGGTGCGCTTCATGAATCTGATCGCCTCCGAGCCGGACATCGCGCGCGTGCCGATCATGATCGACTCGTCGAAGTGGGAAGTGATCGAGGCGGGACTCAAGTGCGTGCAGGGCAAGGCCATCGTCAACTCGATCTCGCTCAAGGAAGGCAAGGAAGCGTTCGTGCATCACGCCAAGCGGATCCGTCGTTACGGCGCCGCGGCCGTGGTCATGGCCTTCGACGAACACGGGCAGGCCGACACCTACGCGCGCAAGACCGAGATCTGCGCGCGCAGCTATCGCGTGCTCGTCGACGAAGCGGGTTTCCCGCCCGAGGACATCATCTTCGATCCGAACATCTTCGCGGTGGCCACCGGTATCGAAGAGCACAACAACTACGCAGTCGACTTCATCAACGCCACGCGCTGGATCAAGGCGCACCTGCCTGGCGCGAAGATCAGCGGCGGCGTATCGAATGTCTCGTTCTCGTTCCGCGGCAACGACCTCGTGCGAGAAGCAATTCACACCGTGTTCCTGTACCACGCGATTCAGGCGGGCATGGACATGGGCATCGTCAACGCCGGTCAGCTCGGCGTGTACGAGAACCTCGATCCCGAACTTCGCGAGCGCGTCGAAGACGTGGTGCTCAACCGCCGCGACGACAGCACCGAGCGTCTGCTGGAAATTGCCGAGCGCTTCAAGGGTGGCGCGCAACGGCGCGAAGAGAACCTGGAGTGGCGCAACCAGCCGGTCGAAGCGCGTCTCGCGCATGCGCTGGTGCATGGCATCACCACGTTCATCGTCGACGACACGGAAGAAGTGCGCCAGAAGATCCACGCCGCGGGCGGCCGTCCGATCCAGGTGATCGAGGGCCCGCTCATGGACGGCATGAACGTCGTGGGCGATCTGTTCGGCGCAGGCAAGATGTTCCTGCCGCAGGTCGTCAAGAGCGCGCGCGTGATGAAGCAGGCCGTCGCGCACCTGGTGCCGTTCATCGAAGAGGAAAAGGCGCGCATGGCGGCCGCCGGGGAAGACGTTCGTTCGAAGGGCAAGATCGTGATGGCCACGGTCAAGGGCGACGTGCACGACATCGGCAAGAACATCGTGACCGTGGTGCTCCAGTGCAACAACTTCGAAGTCGTCAACATGGGCGTGATGGTGCCCTGCGCCGACATCCTCGCCAAGGCGAAGGAGGAAGGCGCCGACATCGTTGGCCTGTCGGGCCTCATCACGCCGAGTCTCGAGGAAATGGCCTACGTCGCTTCGGAAATGCAGCGCGACGATTACTTCCGCCTGCGCAATATTCCGCTGATGATTGGTGGCGCCACGACGTCGCGCGTGCACACGGCGGTGAAGATCGCGCCGCACTATGACGGCCCCGTGATTTACGTGCCGGACGCGTCGCGCTCGGTGTCGGTCGCCTCGAACCTGCTGTCGGACGAGGCCGCCGAACGATATCTCGAAGAGATCAAGAAGGATTACGAGCGCGTACGCACGCAGCACGCCAATCGCAAGGCCACGCCGATGGTCTCGCTCGCCACGGCGCGGGAGAACAAGTTCAAGATCGATTGGTCGACGTATGTCCCACCCAAGCCGAAGTTCATTGGCCGCCGCGTATTCAAGAACTACGACCTGGCCGAACTGGCGGACTACATCGACTGGGGCCCGTTCTTCCAGACGTGGGATCTGGCTGGCCCCTTCCCCGCGATTCTCAGCGACGCGATCGTCGGCGAGTCCGCCCAACGGGTCTTCGCGGACGGCAAGGAAATGCTGGATCGCATGATCAAGGGCCGCTGGCTGACGGCCAACGGCGTGATCGCGATGCTGCCCGCCAACGTGGTCGGCGACGACGACATCGAAATCTATACGGACGAGTCGCGCTCGGAAGTCGCTTTCACGTGGCATAACCTGCGTCAGCAGAGCGAGCGGCCCGTGGTCGACGGCGTGCGTCGCCCGAATCGCTCGCTGGCCGACTTCATCGCCCCCAAGGACAGCGGGGTGGCCGACTACATCGGCGTGTTCGCGGTCACGGCCGGTCTTGGCGTCGACGCCAAGGAAGCCGGCTTCCTCGCCACGCACGACGACTACAGCGCGATCATGCTCAAGGCATTGGCCGACCGACTGGCCGAGGCGTTCGCCGAGTGCATGCACGCGCGCGTGCGGCGCGAGTTCTGGGGTTACGCCAGCGGCGAGCAGCTCGACAACAACGCCCTCATCAAGGAAGCGTACGTCGGCATTCGCCCGGCCCCGGGCTACCCGGCTTGCCCCGAGCACTCGGTCAAGGGACCGATGTTCCACTACCTGCAAGCCCATGAAGTCGGCATGAGCGTGACGGAATCGCTCGCCATGCTGCCCGCCGCGAGCGTCTCGGGTTTCTACCTGTCGCATCCGGACAGCACTTACTTCAGCGTTGGCAAGATCGGCCCCGATCAGGTCGAGGACTTCATGGAACGCGCCAACGTGGACGAGGCCACCGCCCGGCGCCTGCTCGCCCCGCAACTGTCGTAATCGCATCCCTTCGCGTGACCCGGCAGGCGGCATGACGACCGCACGCCGATGCCGGTGTCACGCCCCTGTCGCAACCGACGCGTAGTGTCCCGCCCGTTCGGGCTGAGCCGGCAGATCGGATCCTCGGCCGCCGGCGCCTTGCCATCTCCCGACCGGCTCACTTCGAGAGGTTCCATGCACGCACTGCAAAGCATTCAGAATTTCCACCTCCTGCCGCTGCTCAACACGGCCGTCTCGCTGCTCGTCGCGTTCATTCTGGGCACGATCATCGGCGTGGAGCGTCAGGTCCGCCAACGCACGGCCGGTCTGCGCACCAATGTGCTCGTCGCCGTGGGCGCCGCCGCGTTCGTCGACTTGTCGATGCGGCTCATGCCCGGCGATACGCGCGTGATTGCCTATGTCGTGTCGGGGGTCGGCTTCCTCGGGGCCGGCGCCATCATGAAAGACGGCGCCTCGGTGCGCGGCCTGAACACCGCCGCCACGTTATGGGGCTCGGCTGCCGTGGGCGCCGCCGCGGGGGCGAGTCTGATTGTCGAGGCGGTCGTCGTGGCGGGCTTCGTGCTGGCGGCCAATACGCTGCTGCGTCCCGTTGTGAACCGCATCAACCGCGCCCCGATCAATGAGGCGACGTCGGAGGCAACTTACGCGCTGTCCGTCATCTGCGCCCGTACGACGCAACGAGAAGTGCTCGACAAGGTGGAAGCCTGGCTCGAAGCGTCGAACTATCCCGTGCGCGCGCTCGATATTCGCCCGTTCGGCGAAGCGGAGGTCGAGATCGAAGCGCTGCTGCTGCCCACGGCCGTGCAGGCTGGTGAACTCGATGCCCTCTCCGATCACCTGGAAACGCTGCCCGGGGTGAATCAGGTGTTCTGGTCGAGCCGTTCGGACGACTAGGGAAACCTATCGAATGATGCGCGATGGCGGCGCATGTCAGCGCGTCACGGTATCGATCGCTGGCACTGAAAGTTGCAGATTCCGGGACGGGGAACTCACGCGAAAGCGAGAGGGGTTGGCGAGCGACGCGCTCAGACGAGGGGCGCGTCGTGCCGGACGAGGGGCGTAACCTGCCTCGCGCTGTCTGCGAGGGCCTGCAGTTGCCGTCGACCGCTTAACGGCGGCCAGTCTCCCACATCACGGCGACGTTTTCCTTGCGGGACTCCCGCAGCATATCGAGCAGCGGATACGCCCGTTGCGCCAGACGCACACGATCCTCTTCTTCTCGTTCGCCGGACTTCTTGCCTTCGTTTTCCTTCTTCGCGACGGCATTGTCTTCCGCGATGGCGGCTTCCAGCTTCGCGATGGCCTCACCCATTTCGTCCTCGCCGATGGCACCGCGCTCGCCAAGCTTCTTGCCGACCAACCCGAGCAGAAACTGCGCGAGATTTTCCAGCATGGTGATCGTGGGCGAAGCGTGCGACTTGAACGTTACCAGCATGTTTGTCTCCCTATTAGCGTTGTCCCCACCGCCGCCCCAAACGCACGTCACGCAACGCGTGGGATCAGCGGGCACCGTGACTTCATCATACACCTGTTAAAATCCGGTGCTGACGATTCAATTGCCTGTCCGGACGCGTCCGGACGCACCCGAAACACCCGCCAATGCTACCCGCACAAAAGAATGCTCTCGTCGCGCTGATCGGCGACGTCGTCGCCGGTCTGATGCCCGCAGACGGCACTGCGACCCACGCGCAAAATGCGCCGGCCTTGCCGACCATCCTGCTCGAACGCCCGAAAGTCGCCGCGCATGGCGATCTGGCCTGCAACGTAGCGATGCAACTCGCGAAGCCGCTGCGCGCCAATCCGCGCGAGCTGGCCCAGAAGATTGCCGATGCCCTCCTCGCCGACGCCCGCGCGAGCGGACTCGTCGACGCGGTCGAGATCGCCGGTCCCGGCTTCATCAACCTGCGCCTGGCCAACGCCGCGAAGCAGTCGGTGGCGCGCGCGATCCTGACCGAAGGCGCCGCCTTCGGCCACTGCGCCGTCCGCCATGACGACGCGCCGGTGCTCGTCGAGTTCGTCTCGGCCAACCCGACCGGACCGCTGCACGTGGGTCACGGCCGTCAGGCCGCGCTCGGCGACACGATCTCGGCGCTGCTGGGCACACAAGGCCATCCGGTCCATCGCGAGTTCTATTACAACGACGCCGGCGTGCAGATTCAGACGCTCGCCACCTCGGTGCAGGCGCGCGCGCGCGGCCTCAAGCCGGGCGACGCCGAGTGGCCGGAGTCGGCCTACAACGGCGACTACATCGGCGATATCGCGCAAGACTTCCTCGCACGCAAGACCGTGCAGGCGTCCGACGGTGCCCCTGTCACCGGCAGCGGCGACATCGAGGACATCGATTCGATCCGCGCGTTCGCGGTGGCCTATCTGCGCCGCGAGCAGGACATCGATCTGCAGACCTTCGGTGTGCGCTTCGATCAGTACTACCTCGAGTCGTCGCTCTACGCCGACGGCAGTGTCGAGCGAACGGTGCAGGCGCTCGTCGACGCGGGCGTGACGTACGAGCAGGACGGCGCGCTGTGGCTGCGCACCACCGATTACGGCGACGACAAGGACCGCGTGATGCGCAAGTCCGATGGCACGTACACATACTTCGTGCCGGACGTTGCCTATCACACCCGCAAGTGGGCGCGCGGCTTCCATCAAGTCATCAACGTGCAGGGGTCGGACCACCACGGCACTATCGCCCGCGTGCGCGCGGGGTTGCAGGCCCTGGGCATCGGTATTCCGACGGGCTATCCCGACTACGTGCTGCACAAGATGGTCACCGTCATGCGCCACGGCGAAGAGGTGAAGATCTCCAAGCGCGCGGGCAGCTATGTGACCGTGCGCGACCTGATCGAGTGGTCGGGCGGCATCACGGCCGAAACCCCGGTCACGGATCCGGCCGAGCGTGAAGCCGCCCTGCGCCGTGGCCGCGACGCCGTGCGCTTCTTCCTAATTTCGCGCAAGGCGGACACCGAATTCGTGTTCGACGTGGATCTCGCGCTCAAGCAGAACGACGAGAACCCGGTGTACTACGTGCAGTATGCGCACGCCCGCATCTGCTCGATCCTCACGCAATGGGGCGGCGACGACGCCCGTCTGGCCCACACCGACCTCGCGCCGCTCGACAGTGAACGCGCGCTCGCGCTGCTGCAACTGCTCGCCGAATACCCGGACATGCTCACGCGCGCGGCCGAGGAACTTGCACCGCACGCCGTGGCCTTTTATCTGCGGGATCTGGCGGGGGCGTTCCACTCCTTCTACAACGCCGATCGCGTGCTGGTCGACGACGAGACTGTCAAGCACGCGCGTCTGGCGCTGCTGGCGGCCACGCGTCAGGTGCTGCGCAACGGTCTTGCCGTGCTGGGCGTGTCGACCCCGGCCAAGATGTAAGCCCCAGTTATCCAACCCTTCCGAACGGCAAACGCATCGGAACTCTGTAAGGACGGAATCGACTCGATGGCAAACACACGTCGGCCTCCCCGCCAGCGGGGCGGTACTTTTCTGGGCATCGTGCTCGGCCTGATCGTTGGGCTGGCCGTTGCCGTCGTCGTTGCGCTCTACATCACGAAGACGCCGACCCCATTCGTCGAAAAGACGCCGCCGCGCCCGGCCGATAACTCACCGGCCGCGCAAGCGCCCGATCCGAACAAGTCGCTGCAGCCGCGCACGCCGCTGCCGGGCGCCGCGTCGGCCGTGGCCGGGCCGGAGTCGGCCTCGCAGGCCGTGACGTCGCCGCTCGTACCCGGCACACCGGTCACGTCGCCCACCGCGTCTGCGCCCACGGCACCGGCTCCGACGAAGCCGTCGCCCGCCGACATTCTCAGCGGCAAGTCGACGGTGCCGGTCGCGCCGCAGACCACGCCGCCCGCCAGCGCGACGGACACCGCCAACACGGGTTACTACCTGCAAGTTGGCGCATTCAAGTCGCAGAGCGACGCCGAGCAACTGCGCGCCAAGTTGGCGCTCTCGGGCTTCGAGGCGAAAGTCACGCAGCGCGACGCCAACGGCCTGACGCTCTACCGAGTGCGCCTCGGCCCGTATGGCAAGCTCGACGAGATGAACCATGTGCGTCAGCGCCTGCAGGATGGTGGCTACGACACGGCCGTCATCCGCTTCACGAAGCAATAAACGCAAAAGGCGTTGCTCGATGAGGGCAACGCCTTTTGTTTCGTCGCCCGGCACCGCGTCGCGCCCACGCGGAATGCATGGTTCACCGGCGGCATCGTTCGGGAAACGCCGGGGGTTGCCGGGAGGTTGAACCCGGCAGCGCGGCGCTGGTCATACGCACTAGCTTATCTGTCTGAATCCGGGATATGGTTTCGCAGGCACGCCGGCCAACCGATGGCTGGCGCGTCTGCCTCACTCCTCAACAACGATCATGAAAAAACTTCTTGGTACCGTTCTGCTGTCTTTCGGTTTCCTTTGCGGCGCCGCCTCGGCCTCGCCGGAAGCCCCGGTTGCGGGAACCGATTACCTGGTGTTGCCGCAAGCACAGCCCACGTCGGCCGGCGCGGGCAAAATCGAAGTCACCGAATTCTTCTGGTACGGCTGCCCGCACTGCAATGCGCTCGAACCGTCGCTGGAAGCGTGGGTGAAGAAGCAAGGCAAGGATGTCGTGTTCAAGCGCGTGCCGGTCGCCTTCCAGGACCGCTTCGAGCCGCACACGCGTATGTTCTACGCGCTGCACGCGCTGGGCCGCGAAGCCGAACTCACGCCGAAGGTCTTCAACGAGATCCACGTCAAGCACAACTATCTGCTGACGGCGCAAACGCAGGCCGACTTCCTCACGCAGTTCGGCATCGACAAGCAGAAGTATCTCGACGCCTATAACGGCTTCTCGACCCAGGCCAGCGTGAAGACGGCCAACAGGACGTGGCAGGACTACAAGATCGACGGCGTGCCGACGATCGCGATCCAGGGCAAGTACCTGGTCTCGCCGGCCACCTCGGGCGACGCCCTGCAAAAGGCCGGCAAGCCGGCCACGACCGAGCAGCAAACGTTCGATGCGGCGCTCAAGACGGCCGACGCCATCATCAACCAGATCCGCGCGAAGAAGCTGTAAGCTTCGCCGCTCTCCCAGCCCGGCCCCGGCCGGGCTTTTGCATGAGATGGCAACACACACGACATCACCGAAGGTCTTTATCACCGGCGCCTCGAGCGGATTGGGCGAAGCGCTCGCGCGCCACTACGCCGCGCAGGGCGCCATCCTGGGGCTGGTGGGCCGACGCGGCGACAAGCTCGCCGATCTGGCCGCCTCGCTCCCCCATCCGCATGCCGTACATAGCTATGCGCTGGACGTGCGTGACGCCCTCGCGTTGCGCGCGGCGGCCGACGACTTCATGGCGCGTCACGGCGTGCCGGACATCGTCATCGCCAATGCCGGCATCAGCCACGGCGTGACGACCGAAGACGTGGCCGATCTGCCGCACTTCGCGTCGGTCATGGACACCAACTGGCTGGCGATGGTCGCCACGTTCAGCCCCTTCGTGGCACCGATGCGCGAACGCAAACACGGCACGCTCGTGGGCATCGGCAGCGTGGCCGGCGTGCGCGGTCTGCCGGGGCACGGGGCCTACAGTGCGTCGAAGGCCGCCGCGATGACATACCTCGAAAGCCTGCGAGTGGAATTGCGCGCCGCCAAGGTCGCGGTCGTGACGATTGCACCGGGCTACATTCGCACCCCCATGACCGACGGCAATCCGTTCCCGATGCCGTTCCTGATGTCCTCGGACACGTTCGCGCGCAAGGCGGCCGCGGCGATCGCTCGACGCAAGCGCTTCGTGGTGCTGCCGTGGCCGATGGGCGTGGTGGCCTGCGTCATGCGATGCCTGCCGCGTTGGCTTTACGACATGCTCTTCGCCCGTGCGCCGCGAAAGCCACGGTTGTCCGAGCGCAAAGCGCACGACGACGCCTCGGCCGACACCGGCCAGCCGCCGGACGATCCCTCAACAGGCCCCAAATAGCGGCCAACGCAGGGATATCCCCCAAATCCAAGGGTGAAACCGGGGGAAGCTGAATGTCACGCGTTACATTGCTCCGAATCCCTAACGCGCGACGTCCCCATGAACGCCATGTCAACGCAAGCCGCGTCACGCGCTTGCCCCAATCGCGGCGTCGCGCTTCATCGGCGCATCGCCCTCATCCTTAGCCTGCCGCTCGCCCTGATGGTTTCCGGGTGCGCGGCGTTGGATCCCGGCAACTGGCAAATCGTCGGTCCGCCCGAATCGTACATCCGCCCCGCCCCGATCCTCGTCGCGCCGGCCCCCATGATCGTCGCCCCTGCACCGGTGATCGTGACGCCGGCGCCCACCATCATCGCGCCCGCCCCCGTCATCATTGCACCGCGACCGCCCGTCGTCATCGCGCCCGCGCAGCCCTATATCGTCGTGCCGCAAGCGCGACCACGCACGTCGCGCGATGCTGCTCACTTCCTGAGCGAGAAATGCTATTTGCAGAAGGGCGGCTGCTACACCAGCGAATATCGGGAAGGCTACGAGTTCAACCCCTACACCGGCACGTGGGAATGGGTCGGTCAACGAGACTATCGGTGGAAAGGCAGCCGCGGGAATCGATAGTCCGACACGCCCGCGTTTCTCCCTTGGAACACGCCGCCGGCCGTCGTGGCAGCGCGGATTATTGAACCGTTGTGGTGCATTGCGAACCTGCGCTAGAGTGCTCGTGTAACTTCGATAGAGGTACACACGACGTTAAACCGGTCTTGCCGTCAGCGAGCGGACGGACGTTAGCATACCGATCCGACTGCGGCACGCCCCACCAAGCAGGAGAGGCATATGCAGGCAACCCCCACCGGCGCGCCAGTCATCGATCCGGCGCTGCGACGCAAAGCGGTGATCGGTTCCACGCTGGGCAATGCATTCGAGTGGTTCGACTTTACGGTCTACGGTCTCTTCGCGGTCATCATCGCGAAACTCTTCTTCCCTGCGGCAAACGATACGAACTCGCTCCTCGCCAGTGTGGCGTCGCTTGGCGTAGCGTTCTTCTTCCGTCCCATCGGCGGGCTCGCGTTCGGTATGTACGCCGATCGAGCGGGGCGCAAGTCGGCGCTCTCGGTCATGGTGCTGCTCATGGCGCTGGGCACGGGCCTGATCGGCATTGCGCCGACGTACGCGGCAATCGGCTTCGCCGCGCCGCTGCTTATCCTGCTGGCGCGCGTCATTCAAGGTTTCTCGGCCGGCGGGGAATTCGGCGGCTCGACGGCCATGCTCATCGAGTTCTCGCCGCCCCACTTGCGCGGCTTCTACGGCAGTTTCCAGATGTGCTCGCAAGCACTGGCCGTCGCGTTCGCCGGGCTGTGCGCGTATGTGCTCAACACGTCGCTCACCCAGGAGGCGCTGGAATCGAGGGGCTGGCGTCTTCCGTTTCTGTTCGGGATTCTGATCGGTCCGGTGGGCTTTTATATTCGACGTCGCATGACCGAATCGCCGGAGTTTCTGGCCTACGCGGCCGCGCGTGCACCGACCCGCCGCACGCCGCTCGCCGACGTCTTCTCGCATCACTATCGCGCACTCATCGCCGGCTTCGGCCTGACGGTCGCTGCCACGACATCGTTCTACGTAACACTGATCTACACGCCGATCTACGCGGTCAAGCAGTTGGGATTGACGCAGGGCGCCGCGAGCCTGTCGACGTTCATCGCCGCCATGTTGATCGCCGCGCTGTGCCCGCTCACGGGCTGGATTTCGGATCGCGTGGGCCGCAAGCCGCTGATTCTGCTGTTCGTGCTGCTCTACGGTCTGACGTCGTTCTGGATGTTCACCCGGCTGCATGGGGCGCCGTCGATGGGCAATCTGCTGCTCGCGCAGATTCTGCCGGCCGTCTGCATGGGTTTCGTGTGGGGCGCGTTCCCGACGGCGGTCACCGAGGTGTTCCCGGTCGGCGTGCGCTCGACGGGCGTCTCGATTCTGTACAACGTCTCGGTGATGCTGTTTGGCGGTCTCGCGCCGTTCTGGATCACCTATCTGATCAAGGCGACGCAGAACCCACTGGCCCCCGCCTATTACATTCTGATGACGGTGGCGATCAGCTTGGTGACGTATGGTTTGCTAGGCCGCGATGGCCGGCAAGTGCCGGCATCGCCGCAACACGCCTGACGTCGCACACGACGCTACAAGCACGAGCGCAAACGCAATGCCCCGGCGACCTGATTCGGTCACCGGGGCATTGTTTTGTGGCCAACCGGATCCGGTCGGCCGCTCATACGCGACGCTCATGCCTACCGCTCGCACCTGCCGCGAAGGCAGGTCGTCGTGCAGGTCCGCTCAAACAGGCGAGAAGCGCCAGACGCCCTTCGCATCGCACTCACGCTTGAGTTCCCCTGCGCGCCAGAGCATGTGCAGGTGCGCCAGCGCTTCGCCCATCGCGAAGGTGGTCTGGTGCGCATCGAGCTTGCGATGGAACATGATCGGCACGATATCGCCCGCGCTTTGGGGCGACCGGGCGCAGGCGTCGCGCACTTCCTGCAGCCGTGCGGTATGGTGATCGCGCAGTTGGCCGATACGGGTGTGCAGTCCCGTGAACGGCCGGCCATGCGAGGGCAGCACGAGACAATCGGCGGGCAGATCGAGGTAGACACCGAGCGAGTCAAGGAACAGTTGCAGCGAGTTGGCTTCGGGTTCGATGTCGAAGACGCTGACGTTGGTCGAGATACGCGGCAGCACCATGTCGCCGGAGATGAGCACGTTGTGCTGTTCGGAGTACAGCGCCATGTGCTCGGGCGAGTGGCCGTAACCCGCGATCAAACGCCAGTCGCTGCCGCCGATGCGCAGGGCCTCGCCGTCGCGCAAGCGGAAGAAGCGCGAAGGCACTTCGGGCACGAGGTCGCTGAAGTAGGTCTTGCGGTGGCGGATCTGGTCGATCATGGCCTCATCGGCGAGTCCATGCGAAATAAAGTGCGCCACGGCGAACTCGCCGCCGGCATTGGCGGCGTTGTTGTTGACGGCCTCCGACATGAGGCGGCCCCACGCGTAGTCGCCCTGCGACATGGCGAGCCGGGCTGACCAGCGGGGTTTGTCACCGCCTTTGCAGATCCAGTGCGCGAGGCCGAGGTGATCGGGGTGGCAATGCGTGACGACGACACGCAGAACCGGCTCGCCGCCGAGCGCGTTCTCGAACACTTGTTCCCAATAGGCCTTGATCTGCGGATGGGTGATGCCGCAATCGACGATGGTCCAGCCTTTGACGCCATCGATATCGTCGCGCAGCAACCACAGGTTGATGTGATCGAGCACGAACGGCAGCGGCATGCGCACCCAGAAGACGCCCGGCGCCACTTCGTGCACGGTGCCGCCTTCCGGCAAGAATTCTCCGAGGGGGTAATTCAGTTGTTGTTCAAGGGCATTCACGAGGGCCAGGCTCCAGATGGACTTGTTCTGTCGTTGTCGGTTAACGCCGTCACCGATTGCATAGGAAGCAACTTGACGCTAACGTAAACGGCAATTCTATCTGCAATGGTAAGCACCTGCTTAACCCGATGCTCACATATACGATTACCGAGCTTGCCCGCGAGTTCGACATTACGCCCCGTGCGATCCGTTTCTACGAGGATCAGGGTCTGCTCACACCGGCTCGCGAAGGTCCCGGCGGGCGCCACCGCGTCTACACCGGGCAGGATCGCACGCGTCTGAAATTGACACTGCGCGGCAAACGTCTCGGACTCACGCTCTCGGAGATCAAGTCGATTCTCGATCTCTACGCGTCGCCCAAGGATACGGTGTCCCAGCTTCGCGTGTTCCTCGAAACGCTGTCCCAGCATCGGCAGGTGCTTGAGCAGCAACTCGAAGACCTTCACGCCACGCTCGACGAGGTTGCGCAACACGAAGCCCAATGCCTCGCGCTGCTCGAGGCCGCCGGTGAAGCCGCCCCCGCCGACGTCGCTCGACAGTCGAAAACGACCGCTGTGTCGCACTGATTCGTCAGATTTCGGCTTCGGTTTCGACTTCTGTTTCGGCCTCGGCGTCGACCTCGGTTTCAACCACCTACTGCCCCGCCCCGCCTCAACCCGCCTCGCCCTGCGTCCTGCCCCGGGGTCGCCGTCCCGCCCGGCCGACCTTCGTGCTTTCGATGCTGGAAAGCCCTTACTTTACGTTTACGTAAACGTAAAGTAATATCCAGGCACTCGGCTTTGTCCGTACTTCCACTCCGATCATGGCCAACCTCCCTGTCTCTCACGCTGCACCGCTCGACGACGCCGTCGCCGCAAAGATCCGCGCCAGCTTCGACAAACAGGGCGTCATGACGCATTGGGGTGCGCGTCTCTCGCATCTTGCCGATGGCCACTGCGAAATCTCGTTGCCGTTCTCGGACAAGGTCAACCAACAGCACGGTTATTTCCACGGTGGTGTGATCGGCGCCATCGCTGACTCGGCCGGCGGCTACGCAGGCTACACCCGCATCTCGCCGGACCAGGAACTGGTCACCGCCGAATACAAACTGAACATTCTCGCCCCCGGCAAGGGCGATACACTGATCGGACGCGGCCAGGTCGTGAAAGCCGGTCGCACGCTGATCGTCGCCACCGCCGAACTGTACGTCGTCGACGACGGCCAATGGACGCTTTGCGCACTGATGCAGCAAACGCTTTTCGTGCTGTCGGCAAGTCCCTCGGCAACGTCGTCTCCCGCGACTCGCTGAGCGCCGCCTCACCGGATTCACCGAATCAACCTCATTAGCCGCACCACCGAACCCATGCGCGGGCTAACGGCCACGCGCCACCCTCTGGAGACTGTGTCATGACCCTGTTGCCCGGACTCAATTTCATGCTCGGCGAAGACCTCGATATGCTGCGCGAATCGGTCGCGAACTTCGCCTCCAAGGAAATCGCCCCGCGCGCAGGCGAAGTGGACCGCACCGACCAGTTCCCGATGGACCTGTGGCGCAAGATGGGCGACCTTGGCGTGCTCGGCATGACGGTCTCGGAAGAGTACGGCGGCGCGAACATGGGCTATCTGGCGCACATGATCGCGATGGAGGAAATTTCTCGCGCTTCGGCGTCGATCGGCCTGTCGTACGGCGCGCACTCCAACCTTTGCGTCAACCAGATCCATCGCAATGGCACCGCCGCGCAAAAGGCGAAGTACCTGCCGAAGCTCGTGTCGGGCGAGCATATCGGGGCGCTCGCGATGAGCGAACCGAACGCGGGCTCGGACGTGGTCAGCATGAAGCTGCGCGCCGAGAAGCGCGGCGACCGTTTCGTGCTCAACGGCACGAAGATGTGGATCACGAACGGCCCGGACTGCGACACGCTGGTCGTCTACGGCAAGACGGATCCGGAAGCCGGTGCCCGCGGCATGACGGCCTTCCTCGTCGAGAGGGGCATGAAGGGATTCTCTGTCGCGCAGAAGCTGGACAAGCTCGGCATGCGCGGCTCGCACACCGGGGAGTTGGTGTTCGAGAACGTGGAGGTGCCCGAGGAGAACGTGCTGGGCCAGATCGGCGGCGGCACGAAGGTGCTCATGAGCGGTCTGGACTATGAGCGCGCGGTACTAGCCGGCGGCCCGCTGGGCATCATGCAGGCGGCCATGGACGTGGTCGTGCCCTATATCCACGACCGCAAGCAGTTCGGCCAGTCGATCGGGGAATTCCAGCTAATCCAGGGAAAGGTCGCGGACATGTACACGATTCTGCAGGCAAGCCGCGCGTATCTCTACGCGGTGGGCCGCCAGCTCGATTCGCTCGGTCGCGATCACGTACGTCAGGTGCGCAAGGACTGCGCGGGGGTGATTCTGTACACGGCGGAGAAGGCGACGTGGATGGCCGGCGAAGCGATCCAGATTCTCGGCGGCAACGGTTATATCAACGAGTACCCGGTCGGGCGCCTGTGGCGCGACGCGAAGCTTTACGAAATTGGCGCGGGCACGTCGGAAATCCGCCGCATGCTGATCGGCCGCGAGCTGTTTGCGGAAACCATGTAACCCCACGACACATCGACTGACATTCAGGCGCAGGCAGCAGCGCTACAATCCACTGAGACCGCTCCCGCGCCTGTCCCGACCGGTATGAATCACTTCCCGAAACTCCTGTCGTCGCAGTTTGCTTACGACGTCGCCCGCACGATGCTGGACGGCTTCGACAAGCATTACCGCATCTTCCGCGACGTCTGCGTCGCGGCGCAGGCATGTTTCGAGGCGGGCGATTTCACGGGCATCCAGAAGCTCCAGCGCGACCGCATCGCCTATTACGACGAACGCGTGCGCGAATGCGTCGTGACGCTGGAAGACGAGTTCGACGCCCAGTCGCTCGACGACGATGTCTGGCAGCAGGCAAAGCTGCACTACATCGGCTTGCTCACGGAGCATCGTCAGCCAGAGCTGGCCGAGACTTTTTTCAACTCGGTGTGCTGCAAGATCCTGCACCGTTCGTACTTCAACAACCGCTTCATCTTCGTTCGCCCGGCCGTGGCGACGGAGTATATCGAGAACGACGCCCCCGCCGCAAAACCAACGTATCGCGTTTATTACCCGGCGCAAGACGGCATGGCGGCCACGATCGCGCGCATCGTCACGAATTTTCAGCTCACCCGCCCGTTTGCCGATCTGGCGCGCGACGTCGGCTACGTGATGCGCGCGCTCGACGAGACGTTCGGCGACTTTGTGCCCGCACCGAATTTTCAGATTCACGTGCTCGCGTCGCTGTTCTTCCGGAACAAGGCGGCCTATATCGTGGGACGTATCGTGAACGGCGACGTGACCACGCCCTTCGCCCTCTCGATCGTGCACGACGCGAACGGCAAGCTGGCGCTCGACGCCGCCCTGCTGCGCCGCGACGAACTCCGTGTGGTGTTCGGCTTCACACATGCGTATTTCATGGTCGATATGGAAGTGCCGTCGGCCTACGTGCAGTTCCTGCGCACGATCATGCCGGGCAAGCCGAAAGCGGAGATCTATACGTCGGTCGGCCTGCAGAAACACGGCAAGAACCTGTTCTACCGCGACTTCCTGCATCACCTGAAGCATTCGAGCGACCTGTTCGTGAGCGCGCCGGGCATTCGTGGGCTGGTCATGCTGGTTTTCACACTGCCCTCGTATCCGTATGTCTTCAAAGTGATTCGCGAGCGCTTCGCGCCGCCCAAGGAGACCACGCGCGAGCAGGTGAAAGCGAAGTACCTGATGGTCAAGCAGCATGACCGCGTGGGCCGGATGGCCGATACGCTGGAGTTCTCGAGCGTGGCCTTCCCGCGCGCGCGCTTCGACGACGCCCTGCTCGCCGAACTCCAGCGCGAAGTGCCCTCGCAGCTCGAAATCGACGGCGACGCCCTCGTGATCCGCCACTGCTACATCGAGCGCCGCATGACGCCGCTCAATCTGTGGCTGCAATCGGCATCGGACGCCGAGGTCGACCAGGCCATGCGCGAGTACGGCAACGCGGTGAAGGAGCTGATGGCGGCGAACATCTTCCCCGGCGACCTGCTGTACAAGAATTTCGGTGTCACGCGCCACGGCCGGGTGGTCTTTTACGACTACGACGAACTGGAATATCTGACGGATTGCCACATCCGTCGAGTGCCGGAACCCCGTAACGAAGAAGAGGCGATGTCGGGGGAAGTCTGGTACCGTGTAGGCCCGCACGACGTGTTTCCGCAGACGTTCGAGACGTTCCTGACAGGAGACGCGCGCGTGCGGCACTCCCTGAGCCAGCATCATCCGGATTTTTTCGACCCCGGCCTGTGGCAGGACTATCAGGACCGGGTGCGAGCCGGACAGATGCACGACTTCTATCCGTACGATGTCTCGCTGCGTTTCGTCAATCGCTACGGCACCGGCCACGGTGCCACCAGCGCCCCGCCCCGCGCGGCGGCCGCTTGAGCATTCAATGTCTCCCAGCACACGACACGTCCACCGGATGACACGATCATGACCGAAGACAAAGACCAACCTCTCCTCCATCTGCTCGATAACAACCGCGCCTGGGTCGCCAGCGTGAACGCGGAAGACCCCGCATTTTTCGAGCGGTTGTCGAAGCTGCAAACGCCGGAGTACCTCTGGATCGGCTGCTCGGACTCACGCGTACCGGCCAACCAGATTACGGGCCTCGCGCCGGGCGAAGTGTTCGTCCACCGCAATATTGCGAACGTCGTGGTGCACAGCGATCTGAACTGCCTGTCGGTATTGCAGTTCGCCGTCGAAGTGCTGAAGGTTCGCCACATCATGGTGGTCGGCCATTACGGTTGCGGCGGCGTGGGCGCGGCGCTCGACGGCGCGAAGATGGGTCTCGTCGACAACTGGCTGCGCCACGTGCGCGATGTCTACGAGCGCCACGTCGAGCAGATCGACGCGCTGCCGTCGCACGACGCTCGTCACGACCGTTTGTGCGAACTGAACGCCATCGAGCAGGTGGTCAATATCTGTCATACGACGGTATTGCGCGACGCGTGGGCCCGCAATCAGGCCGTAACGGTGCACGGCTGGGTGTACGGCCTGCGCGACGGTCTGGTGCGCGACCTGCGCATGTCGGTCAACAGCCTCGAAACCCTGCCGCGCATTTACGACCGCTGCGTGGCCGCGATGGCCGAATTACGCAATCCACGCGCCTAAGCGAGCCACGTTGTCCGGCCCCGCCGGACACACCCCTCGCCGGGCGCGCGGACGATGCAAGGACTGAAGCATTGGATATTCGGGGGCTGACGAACCCCGTCCGCAGGGACGATCGTCGGCCCCGCAAGCGATTACAGGAGACTGCCATGCAACACGACCCGATCGTTATCGTTTCCGCCGCCCGCACGCCGATGGGCGGCCTGCAAGGGGTATTCGGCGATGTCACCGCACCGCAACTGGGTGCCGCGGCCATTCGCGCCGCCGTCGAACGTGCCGGGATCCAACCCGAGCAGGTCGACGAAGTGGTCATGGGCTGCGTGCTGCCCGCCGGTCAGGGTCAGGCCCCTGCGCGTCAGGCCACGCTCGGCGCCGGTCTGCCGCTCGCGGCCGGGGCGACCACCGTCAACAAGATGTGCGGATCGGGCATGCGCGCCGCCATGTTCGCGCACGACATGCTCGCGGCCGGTAGCGCCGACGTGATCGTCGCCGGTGGCATGGAGAGCATGAGCAACGCCCCCTACCTGCTGCCGAAGGCACGCACCGGCATGCGCATGGGGCACGGACAGGTCATCGACCACATGTTTTACGACGGTCTGGAAGACGCCTACGACAAGGGCCGCCTGATGGGCACCTTCGCCGAGGAATGCGCCGACCGTTACGCCTTCACCCGCGAAGCTCAGGACGCCTTTGCCATCGCCTCGCTCGAACGCGCGCAAAAGGCCACGAAGGACGGCGCGTTCTCGTGGGAGATCGCGGCGGTGACGGTACCGGGTCGCAAGGGCGACACGGTGGTCGATCAGGACGAGCAGCCGTTCAAGGCCAACCCCGAAAAGATCCCGACGCTCAAGGCAGCCTTCCGCAAGGACGGCACGGTGACGGCGGCGAATTCGTCGTCGATCTCGGATGGTGCCGCCGCACTGGTCCTGATGCGCGAATCGACGGCCAAACGCCTCGGCCTCGCACCGCTCGCGCGCATCGCCGGACACACCACATTCGCCCAACAGCCGGGCCTCTTCACCACGGCGCCGGTCGGCGCGATGCGCAAGCTCTTCGAGAAGACCGGCTGGTCGACGAACGACGTCGACCTGTATGAAATCAACGAAGCCTTCGCGGTCGTCACGATGGCCGCGATGCACGAGTTCAACCTGCCGCACGAGAAGGTCAATATTCACGGCGGCGCCTGCGCGCTGGGCCACCCGATCGGCGCATCCGGTGCCCGCATCCTGGTCACGCTCATCGGCGCGTTGCGCCAGACCGGCGGCAAGCGCGGCGTGGCCAGCTTGTGTATCGGCGGCGGCGAAGCGACGGCGATGGCCATCGAACTCGTTTGACCGCGCAGGCTCACGCACTGGCCCACAGGAATCCCACGTCATGAAAACAGCGCTCATCATCGGTGCCTCGCGCGGCATCGGCATGGAATTCGTCAGGCAGTATCGCGATGAGGGCTGGCGCGTCTTCGCCACGGCACGCCATGAGGACGGTCTGGCTGCCCTGCGCGAGTTGGGCGCCGAACCGTTGCAGCTCGACGTCACGCGCGTGGAGTCGCTCTCCGGCCTGTCGTGGCAACTCGACGGCGTGGCCCTGGACGTCGCGATCTACAACGCAGGCGTGAATTCGGAGCGCACCACGGGCCTCGCGCCGATCACCATGGCCGAGTTCGACCGCGTGTTCCACACGAATGTCCTCGGCGCCATGCAGGCCGCGCCGCTCGTGTTGCCGTTTGTCGAGGCCGCCGGCGGCGCGTTTGGTTTTCTTTCGAGTCGCATGGGGAGCATCGCCCTGATGGAGACCAATGGCAGCTGGCTTTATCGGGCAAGCAAGGCGGCCGTGAATTCGGTCGTCAAGGCCACGTCGCTCGAAGCGCGGCGCGCCACCTGCGTCGCAATGCATCCGGGCTGGGTGCGAACGGACATGGGCGGCGAGAACGCGGACATCGACGTGCAGACGAGCGTGGCCGGCATGCGGCGTGTGCTCGCCCGAGCACCGGGCGAGCGCGCCACGCACAACGGGGGTTTCTTCAATTACGACGGCAGCGCGTTTGCGTGGTAATCGCAGGAAAAAATAAATTCGCGACCGGGCAGGCATCGCCCGGCGCAAAACGGAATAACAAGCTGTAGCCACACCGCCGCATCTTTTGATTCGCGGGCCAGACACGTCACTCGGAAACGGAGCCCACATGACGTCCGCCATCGACTTTTATTTCGACTTCGCATCCCCGTATGGGTATTTTGCGAGCACCTGCATCGACGACATCGCGACGAGACACGGGCGTGGCGTGGCGTGGCATCCGATCCTGCTCGACATCGTCTATAAGGTGAACGGCACGGGCGCACCGACGCAGCATCCGATCAAGACCGCGTATCTGCGGCATGACGTGGAGCGCACCGCGCGGTTTCATGGCATCGCGTACAAGCGGCCAACGCACTTCCCGATCCCGACGCAAGCCGCCGAGCGCGCCGTGCTCTGGGTGCAGGATCATCACGGTGGTGACCTGTCCGCCGAGTTCGCGAAGTCGATCTTCCACGCGCTTTACGTCGACGACGTGAACATCGGCGACCCGGCGGAACTCGTGCGCCTGGGCGAGGCCCTGGCCATCGACGGCGCGAAGCTCGACGCCGGCATGCATTCCCCCGCCGCCAAGGACCATCTCAAGGCCGAAATCGATCTGGCGATGGCGCGCGGGGTGTTCGGCTCGCCGTTCGTGATCGTGGACGGCGAACCGTTCTGGGGCTTCGACCACTTCCCACAGGTCGAGGCCTGTCTGAAGCAAGGCAAGATCTGACAACAAGGCAAGACTCACGATGGCAAGACCCCTCACGTCGCGCAGCGCGACGATGCCAGACATCGAGCGCGAGGCCTGCCCTTGCGGCGGGCTCACGTTCGACGACTGCTGCGCGCGCTACCTGGAACACGGCGACATGGCGCCGAGCGCCGAAGCGCTGATGCGCTCGCGATACACGGCGTTCGTGCGTCACAACGCCGCGTACCTGCTCGACACCTGGGCGGCGCGCACGCGTCCCGCCACGCTTGACTTCGACGACGCGCCGCAATGGCTTGGCCTGCAGATCAAGGCCCATCGCCAAAGCGACGCGTCGCATGCCGAAGTCGAATTCGTCGCCCGCTACAAGGTCGGCGGACGAGCGCACCGGCTGCACGAACGCAGCCGCTTCGAGCGCTCGGACGACGGCCGCTGGCGCTACATCGACGGCGACCTGTTCGACTGACCCCGCCGCGGCGCACGTCCACGAAACGCCTCCAACGACTCCCTCACTCTCCACCGGATTTCGTCACATGCCGATTCTTGAAAGCAAGCTCAACCCGCGCGGCGAAGACTTTGCACGCAACGCGGCCACGATGCAGACCCTGGTCGACGACCTGCGTGCCCGCATTGCACAACTGGCCGGTGGAGGCGGTGAGGCCGCGCGCAAGAAGCACATCGCGCGCGGCAAGCTGCTGCCGCGCGAGCGCGTGCAACAGCTGCTCGATCCGGGCTCGCCGTTTCTCGAACTCTCGCAGCTCGCGGCCATCGGCATGTATCACGACGACGCCCCGGGCGCCGGCATCATCACCGGCATCGGCCGTGTGTCGGGCCAGGAGTGCGTGATCGTCTGCAACGATGCCACGGTCAAGGGCGGCACCTATTACCCGATGACGGTCAAGAAGCATCTGCGTGCCCAGGAGATCGCCGAGCAGAACCATCTGCCGTGTATCTACCTGGTCGACTCGGGCGGCGCCAACCTGCCGAACCAGGACGATGTCTTCCCCGACCGCGATCACTTCGGGCGCATCTTCTACAACCAGGCGCAGATGTCCGCGCAGGGCATTCCGCAAATCGCCGTGGTGATGGGCTCGTGCACGGCCGGTGGCGCCTATGTGCCCGCAATGAGCGACGAGTCGATCATCGTCAAGGAACAGGGCACGATTTTCCTCGGTGGCCCGCCGCTCGTGAAAGCCGCCACCGGCGAGGAAGTGAGCGCCGAAGACCTCGGCGGTGCCGACGTCCACACGCGCCTGTCGGGCGTGGTCGATCACTTCGCGCAGAACGATGCGCACGCGCTTTCCATCGCGCGCAGCATCGCCGCGAATCTCAACCGTCGCAAGCCGGCCACCGTTGCGGTCAAGCCGCCGGTCGAGCCGAAATACGACGCCCGCGACCTGTACGGCGTGATTCCGTCCGACACGAAGAAGCCGTTCGACGTGCGCGAAGTGATCGCGCGCCTGGTCGACGGCTCCGAGTTCGACGAATTCAAGGCGCGCTACGGCACCACGCTCGTGTGCGGCTTCGCGCATCTGTGGGGCTATCCGGTCGGCATCGTGGCGAACAACGGCATTCTGTTCTCCGAGTCGGCCCAGAAGGGTGCGCACTTCATCGAGCTGTGCTGCCAGCGCAAGATCCCGCTGATCTTCCTGCAGAACATCACCGGCTTCATGGTCGGGCGCAAGTATGAGAACGAGGGCATCGCCAAGCACGGCGCGAAGATGGTGACGGCGGTCGCCACCGCGAACGTGCCGAAGTTCACGGTCATCATCGGCGGCTCGTTCGGCGCCGGCAACTACGGCATGTGTGGCCGGGCCTACTCGCCGCGCTTCCTGTGGATGTGGCCGAACGCCCGTATCTCGGTGATGGGCGGCGAGCAGGCCGCGTCCGTGCTCGCGACGGTCAAGCGCGACGGCATCGAGGGCCGTGGCGGCCAGTGGAGCGCCGAGGAAGAGGATGCCTTCAAGCAGCCGATTCGCGATCAATACGAGCGCCAGGGCCATCCGTACTACGCCAGCGCCCGCCTGTGGGACGACGGTGTGATCGATCCGGCGGATACCCGCACCGTGCTCGGATTAGGGCTATCGGCCACGCTCAACGCGCCGATTCCCGAAACACGCTTCGGCCTGTTCCGCATGTAACCGCCCGCACCGGCCCATCGAGGAATTCCACGTCATGAATCTCGCCACGCTCAAAGTCAGCGTCGACGCCCACGTCGCCACCGTCACGCTCAATCGTCCGGACGTGCGCAACGCGTTCAACGAAACGGTCATCGAGGAACTGACGGGCGCGTTTCGCGCGCTCGCCACGAACGACGACGTGCGCGCCATCGTGCTCGCCGCAGAAGGCGTAGCCTTCTGCGCCGGCGCCGACCTGAACTGGATGCAGAAGATGGCCGGCTACTCGGACGCCGAAAACCGGGCCGACGCCATGACCCTGGCCGTCATGCTGAGCACGATCTATCGCTGCCCGAAGCCGGTGATCGCTCGCGTGCAGGGTGACACGTACGCGGGGGGCGTGGGTCTGGCCGCCGTGGCCGATATGGTGGTGGCGGTCGACACCGCGCACTTCTGCCTGTCGGAGGCGAAGCTGGGCCTGATGCCGGCAACGATCGGCCCCTATGTCATTCGCGCCCTCGGCGAGTCGGCTTCGCGCCGCTATTTCCTCACGGCAGAGCGCTTCACCGCGGCGACCGCGCACCGTCACGGTCTCGTGCATGAAGTCGTGAGCGCCGAGGCGCTCGACAGCACCGTGCAGGCGCTGGTCAAGGCGCTCGTCGACAACAGCCCGAACGCGGTGAAGGAATGCAAACGGCTCGTGCAGGACTTCGCGAGTCGAGCCATCGACGACGGCGCCATCGCCGACACGGCGGACCGCATCGCAAAGATCCGTGCGTCCGACGAAGGCCGCGAAGGCGTGCGCTCGTTCCTCGAGAAGCGCGCGCCGGCATGGCGCGAGGCGTCCTGAACCGCGCACGCGAGTCAGGCCACATCATCGGTTACAAATTTTTTGGGGAGGGGTGACGGCGGAGATGCCGCAACGTTATCGACGGGTTTTACGAATTTATCGATAACGTCTTGCTACGGCACACAAAACAGCGATTTTTCGCACCAATTCCGCCTATTGCCCTACTAAAACGCTTTGCCTACCATGCGTCCATCCCCCCACCTCCGGCCCCGTGCGGCAGCGCCCTGCGCAATGCCCGTCACCGGCCAGCCGAACGGACGGCACACATTGCCTTGTGAACGTCGTCCGTCGCGGCCAACCAAGGAGTCACCGATGGACGCCTCTCTGCGCCCCCCCGCCGGTCCCGGCGATCTCGCCGCGCGCAGTCTGCGACAGGTCTGGCACCCCTGCACGCAGATGAAACAACAGGCCAAGCTGCCGCTCGTGGCGTTGTCCCACGGCGAAGGCCCCTGGCTCGTCGATACCGACGGCGAGCGTTACCTCGACGCCATCAGTTCGTGGTGGGTCAATCTGTTCGGCCACGCGAATCCGCGCATCAACGCGGCGCTCGTCGATCAGCTTGGCCGCCTCGAACACGCGATGCTCGCGGGCTTCACCCACGAACCGGTCGTTGCCCTGGCCGAGCGTCTGTCGGCGCTGACCGGCGGCGTGCTCGGCCATGCGTTCTTCGCGTCCGATGGCGCGTCCGCCGTCGAGATCGCCCTGAAGATGAGCTTTCACGCGTGGCGCAATCAGGGCCACAGCGACAAGCGCGAATTCGTCTGCGTGCGCCACGGCTATCACGGGGAGACGCTCGGGGCGCTCGCCGTGACCGACGTCGCACTCTTTCGCGATGCCTACGACCCGCTGCTGCGCCACGCCCACGTGGTGGCCTCGCCCGATGCGCGCGACGCCCGCGACGGGGAGACACCCGCCGACGTCGCACGTCGCGCCGCGGCAGACCTCGAGACGTTGCTCGCGCAGCGCGAGGGACGCATTGCCGCCGTCATCGTCGAACCGCTCGTGCAATGCGCGGCCGGGATGGCCATGCACGACCCCGAGTATCTGCGCCGCGTGCGCGCGCTGTGCGACCAGCACGGCGCGCACCTGATCGCCGACGAAATCGCCGTCGGGTGCGGACGCACCGGCACCTTCTTCGCGAGCGAACAGGCCGGCATCTGGCCCGACCTGCTCACGCTGTCCAAGGGGATCAGCGGCGGCTATCTGCCCTTGTCTCTGGTGCTCTCGCGCGACGCGATCTACAACGCCTTCTACGACGACGACACCGCGCGCGGCTTCCTGCACTCGCACTCGTACACCGGCAATCCGCTGGCGTGCCGCGCCGCGCTCGCCACGCTCGACATCTTTGCCGACGACGACGTGCTCGCCAGCAACGTGCTTCGCGCACAACGCCTCACGCAGGCACTCGCGCCGTTGGCGGATGATCCGCGGGCCAGGCACGTGCGGCATCGCGGCATGATCTGGGCGTTCGATGCGGTGTTGCCGGACGCCCCCGGCGCCGCCAGCGCCTTCGCGAAACGCTTTTACGCCGAAGCCCGGGCGCGCGGCGTGCTGCTGCGCCCCATCGGGGCCACGGTCTACCTGATGCCGCCGTACGTGCTCGACGACGACACCATCGACTGGCTTGCGGCGCAAACGCTTGCGGCCTTCGACGCCACGACGACGCACGGCACGGAGGTGCTCGCATGACAACCCATCCCCTGTTCGCCCGGCTCGACGCCGGCTTGGCCGACATCGACCGCGCGCATCTGCGACGCCGCCGTCGCGTAGTCTCCACACCGTGTCAGCCCCATGTGTGCGCCGACGGCCGCGACGTACTCGCATTCGCCAGCAACGACTATCTCGGTCTGGCCGCGCATCCGAAGATCGTCCAGGCGCTCATCGAGGGCGCGCAGCGCTACGGCGCAGGCAGCGGCGCATCACACCTCATCAGCGGTCACTCGCAGGCCCACGCGGAACTCGAAGACGCGCTCGCCGAGTTCATGTCGCCGCATCTCGTCGACGGCCGCGCGCTGTATTTCTGCACCGGGTACATGGCCAACCTGGCGACCCTCTCCGCGCTCGCCAACAAGGACGCCGAGATCTTCTCCGAAGCGCTCAATCACGCCTCGCTGATCGATGGCGCACGTCTGTCCCGGGCGCGCACGCACGTCTACCCGCACGGCGACGTCGACGCCCTGGCCGCGCTGCTCGACGCCAGCACCGCCGAGACGAAGCTGATCGTCACCGACGGCGTGTTCTCGATGGACGGCGATATCGCGCCGCTGCCACAACTGCTTGCACTGGCCGAACGACACAACGCGTGGCTGGTGGTGGACGATGCGCATGGTTTCGGCGTCGTCGGCGAGACGGGTCGGGGCGTGTTCGAGCATTTCGATCTGCGCTCGCCGAACCTTGTCATCATCGGCACGCTCGGCAAGGCCGCCGGTGTCGGCGGCGCATTCGTCGCCGCCAACGAGCGTGTCATCGAATGGCTCGTCAATCGTGCGCGGCCATATATCTTCACCACGGCCGCCGCGCCGTCGCAGGCCCACGCGCTGCTTACGAGCCTGGCGCTGATTGCCGGCGACGAAGGCCGCGAGCGCCGCGCCGCGCTGCAAGCGCGCATCGCCCAACTGCGCGACTCGCTCACGCTGCGGCATTGGCGGCACATGGTCTCGCCCACCGGCGTGCAGCCGATCATCCTCGGCGAGAATGCCGCGGCACTGCACGCGCAGGCTGGGCTGGCCGAAGCGGGACTGTGGGTGCCCGCCATTCGCCCGCCGACCGTCGCACCCGGCACCTCGCGTCTGCGGTTGACGCTCTGCGCCACGCACACGGCGGACGACGTCGCCCGGCTCGCCACCGCCATCAATCAACTTGACCGAGACTGGACGGAGCACGCGCATGGCTGAACCGCATCTCGTCGCCCCTCTCGATACACCCGCCGAACGCGCCACGCCCGCGCGCCACGCGTTCTTTGTCACGGGCACCGACACCGAGATCGGCAAGACGCTCGTCTCGTCGGCATTGCTGCACGCGGCCGGTCGCCGCGGGCTGGTGTGTGCGGGGCTCAAGTCGGTCGCGGCCGGCGCCTCGGAGCACAATGGGCGCTTCGTGAACGACGACGTCGAGCAGTTGCATCAGGCAAGCAACCTGAAGCTGCCCGACGACTGGTACTGCCCTTACGTACTGAAAGACGCCACGGCACCGCACATCGCGGCCGCCGCCGAGGGCATCGCGCTCGATTGCAGCGTGATCCGCGCGGGCTATGCGCGTGTCGCCGCACGCGCCGACCTGGTGATCGTCGAGGGCGTGGGCGGCTTTCGCGTGCCGCTCGGCGCCGATGCCAATGCGCCGGATACGGCCGAGCTGGCGCGCCAGCTCGGCCTGCCGGTGATCCTGGTCGTCGGTTTGCGGCTCGGCTGCATCAACCACGCCCTGCTCACCGCCGAAGCCATCACCGCCCGCGGGCTCACGCTGGCGGGCTGGGTCGCCAATCACGTCGATCCGGAGATGCGTCACGTGGCGGCAAACATCGACACCCTTGCCGCGCGCTTGCCCGCGCCGCTGCTCGGGCGCGTGCCGCATCTGGCGCACCCCGATGCGGCGACCGCCTCCGGCTATCTCGACATCGGGCCGCTCGTGGACATGACGCGGCCTTGAGCGCGCCGTCCCCCCTCGCGCGACATCAACGAACTCACCGAATTCAAGGAATCACATCATGCAAGTTCACGCCCACACCGCCGCTCACGGCCACGACGAAGCCCTGCGCCGCAACGACACGCCCTGGAGCGTCGCCGACATCGAGGCGCTCTTTGCACTGCCGTTCAACGACCTGATCTTCCGCGCACAGCAAGTGCATCGCGAACACTTCGACGCCAATGCCGTGCAGCTCTCGACGCTGCTCTCGATCAAGACCGGCGGGTGCCCGGAAGACTGCGCCTATTGCCCGCAATCGGCGCGCTACGACACCGGCGTGGAAGCCGAGAAGCTCATGCCGGTAGAGGAAGTGGTCGCCGCGGCGCAGCGCGCCAGAGACGCCGGGGCCACCCGCTTCTGCATGGGCGCCGCCTGGCGCAGCCCGAAGCCGCACCAGGTCGACGCGGTGGGCGAGATGGTGCGCAGCGTCAAGGCGCTGGGCCTGGAGACGTGCGTCACGCTCGGCATGCTGCGTGACGGGCAAGCGCAGCAATTGCGCGACGCCGGCCTCGACTACTACAACCACAACCTCGACACGTCGCCCGAGTTTTACGGGCAGATCATCACCACGCGCACCTATCAGGATCGCCTGGATACGTTGGCTCGCGTGCGCGACGCGGGACTGAAGGTGTGCTGCGGCGGCATCGTCGGCCTGGGCGAGACGCGCCGCGAGCGCGCCGGCCTGATCGCGCAGTTGGCCAACCTGTCGCCGTATCCCGAATCGGTGCCCATCAACAACCTGATGAAGGTCGAAGGTACGCCGCTGGAGAACAACGACGCCGTCGATCCGTTCGACTTCGTGCGCATGATCGCCGTGGCGCGAATCACGATGCCGCGCGCGATGGTGCGGCTGTCGGCCGGGCGCGAGATGATGGACGACGCCCTGCAATCGTTGTGCTTCCTCGCCGGCGCGAACTCGATGTTCTACGGCGAGAAGCTGCTTGTGACGCAGAACCCTCAGGCCGAACACGACCGCGCGTTGCTCTCGCGTCTCGGCATGCACACGTCGACCGAGGAAAAGCTCGGCGCCGCCGAGCCCGCAGGCGAGTGCTACGGTCTGACGGCCTGCGCCACGCACTGAGCGTTTTCGGCACGGCGACGGACTGGCGTTGAAGGATGTGTTGACAGGTTAAGCCGCCACGACGGCGACGAGATCGCAAAAAGACGATCCGACGTCGCGGCGAAGTTGGATAGCAAAGAGAATGGCGCAAGTGCAGTGGCCCTTCGTCACAAGCGAAGTGCGATGTGCGGGCGCCGCCCCAATCGATCATTTTCCGGAGGCAGCATGTTCGACAAGATCCTCATCGCCAACCGCGGCGAAATCGCCTGCCGCGTGGCCGCCACGGCCGCACGGCTGGGCATTCGCACGGTGGCCGTCTATTCCGACGCCGACGCGCACGCCAAACATGTCGCCGTGTGCGACGAAGCGGTGCACGTGGGCGGCGCCGCCGCGCGCGAGAGCTACCTGCGCATCGATGCCATCATCAACGCCGCCAAGGCCACCGGCGCCCAGGCGATCCACCCGGGCTACGGCTTCCTGTCCGAGAACGAAGCCTTCGCCGCCGCGTGTCACGAGGCCGGCATCGTCTTCATTGGCCCGCCGGTCGGCGCCATTCACGCGATGGGCAGCAAGAGCGCCGCGAAAACCCTGATGGAAGGGGCCGCAGTGCCGCTGGTGCCGGGCTACCACGGCGACAATCAAGACGCCGCATTCCTGCACGAGCGCGCCGACGAGATCGGCTATCCCGTGCTGCTCAAGGCCAGCGCGGGCGGCGGCGGCAAGGGCATGCGCGTGGTGGAACACAGTTCGGCGTTTCGCGCCGCGCTCACGTCTTGTCAGCGAGAAGCCGCCAGCAGCTTCGGCGACGAGCGCGTGCTGGTCGAGAAGTATCTGACGCGTCCGCGCCATATCGAAATTCAGGTATTTGCCGACACGCACGGCAACTGCGTCTATCTGTTCGAGCGCGACTGCTCGGTGCAGCGCCGTCACCAGAAGGTTCTGGAGGAAGCCCCCGCGCCGGGCATGACCGACGAGCGTCGCCGCGCCATGGGCGAAGCCGCTTGTAACGCTGCGCGGGCCGTGGGCTATGTCGGTGCGGGCACGGTCGAGTTCATCGCCAATCAGGACGGCTCGTTCTACTTCATGGAGATGAACACGCGCCTGCAGGTCGAGCATCCGGTCACGGAGATGATCACCGGGCTCGATCTGGTGGAATGGCAGTTGCGCGTGGCCGCCGGCGAACCGCTGCCGTGCCAGCAGGACGCGTTGCGCATTCACGGCCATGCGCTCGAAGCCCGTATCTATGCGGAAAACCCGGATAACAACTTCCTGCCGTCGACGGGCACGCTCTGCACGTTGCGTCCGCCCGCAGCGGTCCAGTTCGAGATCGGCAGCGCCGACACGCCGGCCGCTGTACGCATCGACTCTGGCGTGCGCGAAGGCGACACCATCTCGCCCTTCTACGATCCGATGATTGCCAAGCTGATCGTGTGGGGTCGGGACCGCGACGAAGCGCTCGCGCGCATGCGCCGCGCGCTGGGCCAGTATCGCGTGGTGGGCGTGCAGACGAACATCGCGTTCCTCGGACGCCTGGTCGCCAGCGAGCCGTTCGCCAATGCCGATCTCGACACCGGGCTGATCGAGCGCCATCGCGACACGCTGTTCCCGGCCGCCACCCCGGTCCCTGCAACCACGCTGGCACTGGCCGTCGCTGCGCAGCTGGCCCGCGAAACCGTGATCGGCCGCCGCAAGTATCAGGACAGCATCGATCACCACTCCCCGTGGCAGCTCGCCACCGGCTGGCGCCTGAACGGCGACTACCAGCGCACCCTCGCCTTCGATCATGGCGAGACGCGGCTGTCGGTTCTCCTCACGAGCGGACCGCAGGCGAGCACGCTCACCGTGGACGGGCAGACGTATCCGTATCGCTACGCCCACGACGCCGGGGTGTATCGCGTAACGCTCGGCGATCGCCGCGTTCAGGGACACGTCGACTTCGAACACGACGCCGCGCACGTCTTCGCCGACGGTCAGTCCTGGACGCTGCGCTGGCACGATCCGCTGGCACAGGCCGGGGCACAGGAAGGGGGCGAGGGTCGGCTGACGGCGCCGATGCCGGGCAAGGTCATTGCCGTACTCGCGCAAGCCGGCACGAAGGTCGAGAAAGGCGCTCCGCTACTCGTGATGGAAGCGATGAAGATGGAGCACACCATCAGCGCCCCCGCGGACGGTGAGATCGAAGAGGTGCTGTACGCCGTCGGCGATCAGGTGCCGGAAGGCGCCCAGCTGCTGGCCTTCAAGCGATAACGGTCGTTCAGGCCCCGCGCTCCGACATCGCGCCGGAGCGCGCGCTGGCGCGGTGCCGTATTGACTCGCGCAGGACGGTGTTTTTCGCGCTACCGCTTACTGCGGTAGCGCGCCATGAAATTTGAGGACACTTCCTAGAAACTTCGGCAGCGCCCCCGACAGGCGGTCGCTGCCATGGGGATTTCAGCGCATTCGGAATTTTCATAAGGAATCCGAATGGCTGTTCGGAAATATTCTCGGTGTCGATTTCCACCATGCGCGGTTAAGCGCTCGACACCATGACTCAACGTCCTCACTCGTTCATCGGCCCGCGCGCCATTGCGCTCGCCGCCACACTCACCCTCCTGACTTTGTCTGCCAGCGCCAATGCGCAAAGCAACGTCACCCTCTACGGCACGATCGATTCCGGCTTCGTCCACGCCAATCACACGGCCAACGTCAACGGCCCGCAATCGCGGTCGATGATCACGAGCAACATCATCTCCGGCAGCCGCTGGGGCCTGCGCGGCACCGAGCCGCTGGGCCGCGGACTGTCGGCGATGTTCCAGATCGAAAGCGGCTTCAATGCGGTCAACGGCGAGATGGGTAACGGCGGCCGGGCGTTCGGACGCAAGTCCATCGTCGGCCTGAAGAGCACCGAATGGGGCGAAGTGACGATCGGCCGTCAGTACGACCCGGTCGTCAATCTCGTGCAGGGCATGACCGCAGACGGTTACTTCGGTGGCTTCTTCGCCACGCCGGGCGATGTCGACAACTACGACAATGGCGCGCGCATCAACAACGCGATCCGCTACGCCACGCCGAACTTCGGCGGCTTGCAGTTCGAAGGCATGTACGCATCGGGCAACGTTGCCGGGGAGGCCGGCGCCGGCCGGTCGTATGGCTTCGCCGGTGCCTACAGCAACGGTCCGCTCGCCCTTGGCGCCGGTTTTTTCTTCGCGGACGGTGGCAACACGCGGGCGGCCTACGGCTATCGCGAGTGGACGAGCAGCGCGGGCTCGCTGTTCAACTCGCCGATCAACAGTGGCTTCCGTACGGCAAGCAAGGTACGCATCGCGCGCGTGGCCGGCAAGTACGCCGTTGGTCCGGCGATCCTTGGGCTGTCGTATTCGAATGCCCAGTACGGGAGCGATGGTCTGTCGGAATTCACCGGCACGGCGACATTCGACACCGTGAACGCCTTCGCCACGTATGCCCTGACGCCGGCGATCAACACGGGTATCGGCTATAGCTACACGCGAATGCGCGGTGCGCGCAACCTCGGCGCTCACTACAATCAGTTCAATGCAGGCGTCACCTATGCGCTGTCCAAGCGCACGTCGACCTACGTCATCGGTGGCTATCAACAGGCCATCGGCAAGACGCTGGATCGCGGACAAACGGTGGAAGCCACCGCGTCGGTCGGTTCGTACGGCTTCAACGCCGGCGCACGGACGCAGTTGCTGGTCGGCATGGGCCTGAAGCACAGCTTCTGACCCCCTTCGTCCTGATCGACCCGAACACGTGGAAACCCGCGGGTTCGGGCCGATTTTTCCAATGAATTTAGGCACCTAAAATTCAAACGGATGTTTGGACAATTGCGATTCCTCTGTCTTAAAAAATACACAATTTGTAATATTAGTATTTACCCTATTCGGGAATCTATTTAGAATTCGCTCCTGTTGAAGTTTGTTGCGGTAGCAACTGACCGGGGACTGTCGTCGCTTAGGGAGAGGGGTTGTGATTTTCGTCATTTGGCTAGGGGTCGCGTCGCTCGCCGTCACGGCGACGGTGGCACGTGTCATGCAACTGCAGCGCGCTGCGGCGCGCACCGCGGCGGCGACCCATGTCTCACGTGTCTTGCGATATCGCCGTAGTCATCGCCGCACCCCTTGCTCGCGCATTCGCTTCAAGGACGCCGCGTAATTTCACGTCGGCCAGCCACCGCTGGGGCCGACGTTGCCGGAACCGAAGTTGTCAGTCGCCGTTCAGCCAGTCGCATCGAGTTGTCGTCGTACCTGAAGTCGTAGTCCGTAGTCCGTAGTCCGCAGTACTCATGCTGTTTTCCGGCACAGATGTCCTCGCCGGATAGAGAGTCATCCCTCCCCGCCGTTATGAGGCATCGCTCTCACGCGTTAGCGCCGTACCGCCGCCCACGGCTCGGGCGGCCCATTTCGCGCCCACAGCCTCGTATTGCCCACGCATTGCATTCGCCCCCGACGCTCGCCATCGCGCGCCGTCGGATTACGCTCGCTCGCGTTATTGCGTGGGCGCTTCGGCATGCGCATCTCCCGCGCGGCATGCCCAATGTTTTGAACAAGAGAAAATTGGCAGACATGAAGACCGCCTCAGAGCGCATCACCCTCACCCTAGAGCTGCATCCGAACGATATGAAACAGCTCGATATCGCCTGCGAGCGCGTCGGCATGAATCGAGAAGACTTCTGCCGGCTGGCCACCCACCTGGAAGGCGCTCGCGTGCTCAATGGCGAGGGACTGGCCACGCTGTCGCGCCCGTTCGGCTTCGCCGCCGCGCTGCCCGCCGTCCTGCGCGGCGCGCTAGCCCGCCTCTGCTTGCGCTGATCTGCACCATCGACCTACGCCACGGCCAGCACAATCCGATGCGCTGGCGCCGCCCCCGTGCGCATGTCGCCCCACGGGCTGACAACGTCGCTTGGGCTGGCACTGCCTCATGAAATGGGAAGCGTCCGATAAGTTTTGCGCTTTAGAGGTCGCCGACTCTGTATAGAGGCCCGCCTGTAACGCATGGGGAGGAGAGCGATATAACGTCGCAAGACGCGGGGGGATTGATTACGCTGTGTGACTCGTCAACGGAGTTCCGCCATGCAAACGAATCCACTCGCGCTGTTCGGAGACCATCTGGCCTGCTTGCGCAAGGCGCGCGGTTGGTCGCAGGAGAAACTGGCGCTCGAGAGCGGTCTGGCACGCTCGTACGTCAGCGGCATCGAGCGCGGTCGACGCAACGTCGCTCTGGTCAATATCTGCGTACTGGCCGATACGCTCGGTGTGCCAACGTCCGAAATGCTGCGCTTTGCCCAGACGGCGGCAGGCGCCGCGGACGCCGCAGCGCTGCCCGATCGCACGCCGCTGCCGCAGATCAGCCGTTCGCTGTGCCGCCTCGAAAACCGCGATCAGGTCTGGCTCGCCGAGATCATTCGAAGCCTCAGCTCCCGCCTGAGTCAGGCGGCACCGCCGTCGGCCACCGACACTTACGCAGACCGATGCGGCCCCTTGTCGGTCACACACGGCAGTGCCTGTAGCGACGCGCGAGATCAGCGCAACCGTCGCAGTCGGCATGATCGGCACGAAGCGCGCGATGACATCGACGATGCCGAGGATCTCGACGATTTCGACGACCTCGATGACGCCGACACCCCTCCCGCGGCGCTCCCCAACGCCGCCAGACTTACGCCCATCGCCCCAGCGTTCTCCGCGGGCCTTCCTGCCCAACTTCAACTCGCCGCGCCGAGGGAAGCGGGCTACCGCGTTGCCGACGGCACCGGCACCGACGCCGCCCATCCCATTGCGCGCATCCGTGAACCCGGGCACCCCCCATCCGAATGCCACGACACATCCGTCACGTCGGCCCATTCCGCCAGATCCGACACCATCGCACGCGATGACTCGCGGCATTTCCCCTCCGGCGATGAAGAGTGAGCAATAAGGAGGCAATTGATTCTTAGGACATTGCGCAAAGTCCCCCCAGCGTCGCGGGGACGTTGCGCGAGCGTTCGTCTTGTAAGCGTGACCTGGCCTTCCGTGAAAACGCTCGCTGCGGCGAGCGTCTTATATCCCCGCAATAGACGTATCGCCGCGCCGCGCCTATCTCGCGCACGCCAGGCCTATCAAGCATGAGAGCCGGTCGACGACTACCGTCCATTCGGGCCGCTCGACATAACGTCCGGGTCGCCCCGTCGACATCGAGTGACATCCCAAGGCAGAAACTTTCAGAATCGCGTGATGGCTTGGGCCGGCATGTCCGGTGTCACACTGCGCGGCTCCGGTTCACGGGAGTGCGACAAGGCGTATCGCAATGCCTGCAGAGCGGTACGCAAGCTGGCGCCACCACTGCCGTCTGAAAGCGCGCACTCCTTGTGCCTTCTCCGAAAGTCCGCAAAAAATCCGCGTTGCAGACCCGGTAGTTCGTGCCTCGCAAACGGGGGATACCCGAGGCACCGTCCCCAATGCCGGTTTTTTGTTTCAATCTTCTTGTCCCTAACAAGGAAAACATTCGTATGGACACCAATTTATTCAGATTCGGCCGACACCTGGCCGGTTTGCGCAAGAAGTACAACTGGGCGCAAGACAAGCTTGCCCTGGAAAGCGGTCTGGCGCGCTCATACCTGAGCGGTGTCGAGCGAGGCAAGCGCAATATCTCGCTGCGCAACATCTGCATTCTCGCCGACACACTGGGACTACCGCCGCATGAGTTGCTGGCGTTCGATTCGTCGAACGGCATGGCGGCGGACTCGGGTGTGGCCGTGCCCTGCGATCCGTATCCGTCGCTCAACCGGGCCATGCAGAAATTGTCGGACCGCGATCAGGCGTGGATGGCCGATCTGGTCCGCACGCTGAGCTTGCGTCTGGGTCACGGCGTGTTGCGCGACGAATGAGAAAGGGACGAGTGATCGCGGGACGCGGTTTCCGCGTAACGCGCGCGTGTCCAGTGCCGGGCGACGCCGGCACGCGCCCCGGCGTCGGCCCTCGGGTTCAGTCGTTCCCGAGGAAGGCGTCCACCGCGCGGTGAAACGCAATCGGATTGGCCAGATTCATGCCGTGCGATGCATCCTGGATCACCATGCGACAGGCTTCAGGCATGGCGCAAGCGAGCGCGTTCAGCACGTCGGGATAGGGGGCGGGACTTTGCGCGCCACCCATCAGAAGCACCGGCGCATGCAAGGCGCCGAGGGCATCGATCGGCAACGGCGTACGCGGCTCGGCCACCTGACCGATCAGGGTGTGAGCGTTGTCGCGCACCATCTGCTTGAACCACGGCACCATGCGCCGCCACGTATCCGGGCCGCTCACGGTGTCGATGAAGATCGCCAGTCCGCCGTCGATATTGCCGGACTCGATGGCGGCAAGCGCCTGTTCGCGGAAGGTGCCGCGTTCGCGGTCGAGCGGCGTCTGCACCGGTCCGCCGCTGATTTCCACGCCCGGGTCGGCCAGGATCAGGGAGCGTACGGTGTCGGGCGCGAGCAGCGCCGTGCGCAACGCGACATAGCCGCCGCGCGAATGGCCGAGCACATGGACCGGGCCGACGCCCAGCGCCGTAATGAACGCGGCCAGGTCCTCGGCGTGTTGCTCGCCCGAGAACGTGCCGTCGTGGCCGCTCCAGGCTTCGGGCCAGTAGTGACGCAGACTCACTGAGATGACCCGCCGCCGAAGCCCCAACGGCGCCATGTTCGGCTTGAAGTAACGGCAATCGCAAAGCGAACCGTGAACCAGCAAGAGCGGCGCGCCACTGGCGTCGGCGGGGGCAGGGGTCTCGACGTACGCCATCGGATAACCGTTGACGTCGATCGTTTGCGGTACAGGAACCGGCATGGGAGACACATCAGGTAAGGCGGGGCCGCCAGTATACCGAGCTTGCCGCCCGCTTGCCGCGGTGCGCCATCGGTACCTCATACCGCCTGGGCGAGCGGGGACAACGCGCTAGTGTATGCTTGCGACTCCCTTCATTTTCGCGGTTTCCCGGTATGGCACTCAAAGCCACCATTTACAAGGCCGAGGTGCAGATCACCAACCTCGACCGCCACTACTACGCCGCGCATAGCCTGACGCTCGCCCGGCATCCGTCGGAAACCGACGAACGCATGATGGTGCGCCTGCTGGCCTTCATGCTGTATGCCGATGAACGGCTCGCGTTCGGCAAGGGCCTGTCCAACGCCGACGAGCCCGACCTGTGGGAGCACGACTTCGGGGGCGACATCGTCCGCTGGATCGACGTCGGGCAGCCCGACGCACGGCGCCTCGTCAAAGCCGCGGGCCGGGCGACGCATGTCGACGTCGTGGCGTACGGCGGCAAGCCCGCCGCCGTCTGGTGGCAAGCGACCGAGTCTCAGATCACCCGCTTGTCGAACCTCACGGTGCGGATGCTCGATGAGGCGTCCGCCGAGGCGCTCACGGCGCTCGCCGCGCGCACGATGCGCCTCCAGTGCACGATTCAGGACGGTGAAGTCTGGATCGCCGACGACAGCCACAATTTCGCCGTCAACCTCGTGACGCTGCGCGCCGCCGCCACCGACTGACCTTCGGTCATTCCGCTACGGCGGAGCGGCACTCTGTGCCGCTCCGCCGCTTCACAGCGTCACCGCCCCGCCCTCTCCCTCCTCTCCCTCCTCGCGCCTCGTCGCCCTCCGCGCCTCCGGCCACGCCCCAGTACGCGCGACACCACAAGCTGCGTTACACTTGACGTTAACGTCAATCGAGTGAACACGGCCGCGTCTTCAACGCCCACCGGAAAGACCGGCGCCTGTCGTCACCTCGCTGGCCCTATCGCCATGGCTCACTCCTATACGCGTCTGCCCCGCAACTCATGGACATTCTGATCTTTTCTCCAGACGGCAAGACCGCCGCCTATGAAACCGGCCTCGCCGAGCATCTGCCGCAGGCCGGCATTCGCGGCTGGCAGCCCGGCGACGCGGCACCCGCCGACTATCTGGTGCTCTGGAAGCCGAATGCGGAAGTGTTGCAACCGCGCGAGCGCCTGAAAGCGATTTTCAACCTGGGGGCCGGGGTGGACGGCGTGCTCGGCACGCACGGCGAAGAGGCACGCCGCCTGCCGGCGGGCGTACCGCTGATCCGTCTGGAAGACGCCGGCATGGCCGACCAGATGGCGCAGTACGTGAGCGCCGCCGCATTGCGCTACTTCCGTCGTCTCGACGAATTCGACGTGCAGCAAACCCGAAGTCAGTGGAAGTTCCAGAAGCCGAACCGTCTCGCGGACTTCCCCGTCGCGGTGCTCGGATACGGCACGCTCGGCGCGCGCGTCGCCAAGGCACTGAAGGCGTTCGGCTTTCCGGTCCGCGCATGGACCCGCAGCCAGCGCAGCGACGATAGCGGTATCGAATTGCACCACGGCGACGCCGGCTTCGATGCCTGCGTGTCCGGTGCCCGTATTCTCGTCAACCTGTTGCCGCTCACGCCGCAAACGGTCGATGTGCTCAATGCCAGGCTGTTTGCGAAGCTGGCGCAAGGGGCGTTCCTGATCAACGTCGCGCGCGGCGCGCACCTGGTTGAAGACGATCTGCTTGCCGCGCTGGACAGCGGCCAGATCGCCGCAGCCACGCTCGACGTGTTTCGCACGGAGCCGTTGCCGGCCGACCATCCGTTCTGGCACGCACCCGGCCTGACGCTTACGCCGCACATTTCCGCCCTGACATTGCGCGACGAAACGGTCGCGCAGATCGCCGGGAAGATCGCCGCGCTCGAACGCGGAGAAACCATCACCGGCATCGTCGACCCGGCGCGCGGCTACTGAGCCGTCGCCCACGCGCGTCATTGCCCGAACCCCTCCAAGGAGACACCGCATGTCCTTGTCCACGTCTACTCTGCCGAAGCACGTGAAAGTGGTCGAAGTCGGCCCGCGCGACGGTCTGCAAAACGAAAAACTGCCGGTACCGACCGATATCAAGATTGCGCTGATCGACCGACTCTCGGCCGCCGGGTTCGCCAATATCGAATCGACGTCGTTTGTCTCGCCCAAATGGGTGCCGCAGATGGCCGACGGCGCCGAGGTGATGGCGGGCATTACGCGTCGCCCCGGTACGATCTACTCGGTGCTCACGCCGAACCTGCGCGGCTTCGAGGGCGCGGTGGCAGCCAAGGCGGACGAAGTGGTGATCTTCGGCGCCGCGAGCGAAGCGTTCTCGCAACGCAATATCAACTGTTCCATCGTGGAGAGCATCGAGCGCTTCGCCCCCGTCGCGCGCGCGGCGAAGGACGCCGGTCTGCGCTTGCGCGGCAGCATCTCGTGCGCGCTCGGCTGCCCGTACCAAGGTGAAGTGTCCATCGCGAGCGTGGTCGACGTCGTGCAACGACTTGCGGCGCTCGGCTGCGACGAAATCGACATTGCGGACACCATTGGCGTGGGCACGCCCTCGCGTACCCGCGAAGTCATGGACGCCTGTGCGAAGGTGTTCCCGATCGAGCGTCTGTCCGGCCACTTCCACGACACTTACGGGCAGGCGACCGCCAACGTCTACGCCGCGCTGCTTTCGGGCATCTCGATTTTTCACTCGTCCGTCGCCGGTCTCGGCGGCTGCCCCTATGCCAAGGGCGCGACGGGCAACGTGGCAACGGAAGACGTGGTGTATCTGCTGCACGGTCTCGGCATCGAGACCGGCATCGATCTGGAGGCCGTCGTGCGCACGGGCGACTTCATTTCGCGCGCCATCGATCGCCCGAACGCGTCGCGCGTCGGGCGCGCCATGCTCGCGAAACTGCAGGATGCCGCGCCCACCTGTGTGTGATGCCGCGCGGGACAACGTGCCCGCGCCTACCCTCTGACTCGACGACACTGACACGACCATGAGCGAGACACCCCGGACGCCCGAACCCGCCCACCAGGACGATCTCCCCGAAGGCGCGCGTCACGTTGCGCGGCTGCTCGCCGGCATGGGTCACGATCAGCCGATCGTGCTCTTGCCGAGCACCGGCAAGACCTCGGCCGAGGCCGCCGCCGGCCTGGGGTGCGACGTGGCCCAGATTGCCAAGTCGATCCTCTTTCGCCGGGCCGCCGACGACACCCCGGTGCTGGTCATTGCGAGCGGCGTCAATCGCGTCGACGAGAAGAAGGTGGCAGCACAGGTCGGCGACCTCGCCCGCGCCGATGCGCGTTTCGTCAAGGAGAAGACGGGTTATTCGATTGGCGGCGTGAGCCCGATCGGGCACGTCGTGTCGCCACTCACGCTGATCGACGAAGACTTGCTCAAGCTCACCAGCCTCTGGGCCGCCGCCGGCCATCCGCATGCCGTGTTCAACCTCACACCAACGCAGCTCGTGGCGATGACGGGCGCGCCCGTCGTCGACGTGGCGCTGCGCGACTAAGCGCCCCCACCCCAAGGCCACCATGACCCTGCCCGAGTCCCCTGTGCCATCGCCCTGCACCAACATCTGCCGCATGAATCCAGCGACGGGGTGGTGCTCGGGTTGCTGGCGCACGCTCGACGAAATTGCCGCGTGGTCGACGATGGCCGAGGGCGACAAGCGCCACATCTGGTCACTGTTGCCCGCGCGACGTGTCGAGCACGAGCCGCCGCCGGTGCAGTATCGCCGCGTGATCGCCAACGATCCCGGCGCGGGCAACGCATGACGCGCCTCGACGCATAACGCTTTCAATACCGCATATGGGAAAAATCGTTGCCATTGGCGAGACCTTCGCCGCCACTCACCATTTTTCGCCTGACTCGATCCGCGAATTTTCCGCGCTGGCGCACGACTTCAATCCACTGCACCACGACGCGGACTACGCGGCCGCCGACCTGCGCTTCGGCGGACTGATCTCGTCGGGCACGCAGCAGATGTCGTATCTGGCCGCCCTGCTCGCCACGCACTATTCGAAGACGGCCCAACCGCTCGGGCTCGAATTCGACATGAAGTTGCGCCGCGCCGTGCACGCGGGCGACGACATCACCGTGCGCTGGACCGTGACCGACAGCCTGTGGAAAGACAAACTCGCGGGCGACATCGTGTCGCTCGACGGCGAGGCCGTCAATCAACGCGGCGAGACGGTGATCGCCGCCACGGCCAAGATCCTCGTGAGCGCCAAGCCGGCCTGACACGCCGCCAGCGCCCTGTGTTCCCCCTCATGCCCCTACGTCCATGACTTCGCATGCCCTGCCCGCCGGGCTTCGCGTGTTCGAGCGCGGCTGGCTCTCCTCGAACAACGTCCTGTTCCTCGGCGACGCGCCCACCCTCGTCGACAGCGGGTACGTCACGCACGCGGAGCAGACGCTGGCGCTCGTCGCGCACGCGCTGCCGCACGGCCAGCCGCTCGCACGGCTCGTCAACACGCATCTGCACTCCGATCATTGCGGCGGCAATGCGGCGCTTCAAGCGCGTTACGGTTGCCGCACATGGGTCCCCGCCGCCGACGCCGACCCCGTGCGCCGCTGGGATGCACGGCGTCTGTCGTTCGAAGCGACGGGCCAGCAGTGCGCGCGCTTCACCTTCGACGACACCCTCTCGCCCGGCGACGCGATGACGCTCGGCGGGCGTGAATGGCTCGTTCTCGGCGCCCCGGGCCACGATCCGCACGCGCTGATGCTCTACAACGCCGCCGACGGCATCCTGATATCCGGCGATGCGCTGTGGGAACGCGGCTTCGGCGTGATCTTTCCGGAACTCGACGGCGAGTCCGGATTCGCAGAACAGGCGGCCGTGCTCGACCTCATCGAGCAACTCGACGTGGCGCAGGTGATTCCAGGACACGGCAAACCGTTCGGCGATATCGACGGCGCACTCGCCACCGCGCGCGCGCGTCTCGACTATCTGCAAAGCGATCCGGCACGCAACGCGCGCAACGCGCTCAAGGTGCTGATCGTTTTCCGTCTCATGGCCGAGAATGCCATGACGGGTGCAACGCTCAAGGCCACACTCGACACCGCGCGAGCCTGGCGCAGTGCGGCCGCGATGCTTGCACCGCCGTCGGCCTGGCCCGATCTGCTCGACCGCCTCGTGGCGGAACTCGCCAAGGCCGGCGCATTGCGCTACGCGCGTGAGACGGATACGTTGTATGCCGTCTAGGCGCACCGGGCTTTCGATATGTTGGAAAAAACAACGCCGCTTGCCAGTCACGGCAAGCGGCGTTTGAGGACGTGACGTGCCGGACGAACGCTGCGGTCGCTAACGCGGCGCCCGTCCTGTGGCGTCTTGATGCTGACGCCGCTTGGCACGCGCTTTCATCCTAGTCGCGACGCCCCCGTCCCCCAAGGGGACTTTCCCTGATACGAGCGCGAATTCCCTCGACGGAACCGAAGCTTTCTTCGAGTGCCCGCTCACCGGGCGACGAGCGAATCCCCCTATAATCGAACGATCGTTCGCGAAAATAACCCTCTGCGAATTGGGCGTCGACGCAATGATGCCGCCCGCCGAACGTCCTGCTCGAGGAGACTTCATGGCCCTTCCCAAGATTCTGCAAAACCTGGCGCTGCCTGTCGTGGCGTCGCCGATGTTCATCGTCAGCTACCCGGAACTGGTGCTCGCACAGTGCAAGGCCGGGATCGTCGGCTCATTCCCCGCGCTGAACGCGCGCGAGCCGCAAATTCTCGAAGACTGGCTCTCTCGCATCACCGAAGAACTCGCCGCGTATCAGGCGGCGAATCCGGACGCCGTCGTGGGCCCACTCGCCGTCAATCAGATCGTGCATCAGTCGAACCAGCGCCTCGAACACGACGTGCGGGTTTGCGTGGAGCATCGCGTGCCGATCTTCATCACGAGCTTGCGCGCGCCGCCCAAGGAGGTGCTCGACGCCGTACACAGCTACGGGGGCATCGTGCTGCACGACGTGATCAATCTACGTCATGCGAACAAGGCGCTCGAAGCCGGTGTGGATGGGCTGATCCTCGTCGCCGCCGGGGCGGGCGGGCACGCGGGCATGCTCTCGCCGTTCGCGCTGGTGGGCGAGGTGCGCAAGATCTTCGACGGCCCGATCGTGCTCTCCGGCGCGATTGCCAACGGCGGCTCGGTCCTGGCTGCCCAGGCCATGGGCGCCGATCTCGCCTATATCGGCACGCGGTTCATCGCCTCTTCCGAAGCCAACGCCAGCGACACCTACAAACAGGCGATCGTCGAGGCCAGCGCCAACGACATCATCTATACGAACCTGTTCACCGGCGTATCGGGCAACTACATCCGCCAGAGCATTCTGAATGCGGGCCTCGACCCCGATGACCTGCCCACGGCAGACAAGAGCGCCATGAACTTCTCCAAGGCGAAGGCGTGGAAGGACATCTGGGGCGCGGGTCAGGGGGTGGGATTGATGGACGACGTGCGCCCCGCAGCCGAGATCGTTGCGCGCCTGAAGCAGGAATACGACGACACGCGCAAACGACTGGCCGGCTGAAGTCGCAGGCTCGCGCCGAGCGCCTCATGGTCTCGGCGCGGCGCGGTACTGCGGTGCGGGCCGCGCCCCCTCCGTCTCCCCTCGCCTTGCGTCCCCCTGCTTCTCCTGCTTCTCCTGCTTCTCCTGCTTCTCCTGCTTCTCCTGCTTCTCCTGCTTCCTCCGCTTCCTCCTGTGCCGCCCCGCGGTCGCCCCTTCACGCCACGACCTCGCGGCAACGCGCCGAAATCGACAGTTCATCCGGCCGAAGCGCAAACACACCTCGGTATGCGATGGCAGTCTTCCCCCATGGCGGCCGAATCGACTTCTTGCCGACGCGTGCCCATACCTTCCCCGATCGTCAGGAGGCAACATCATGCGGTTCTCGACGCACCATCGCGCGATCCATCCCCCGCCCTGCTACGGGGCCCGCGACGCCACGCCCGCTCGTCAGACCGAGGCGCTCACTGCGCAGACCTTCCCTCACGCATTCCACAGCACACGCAATGACCGCCAGCGCTTCGGCCGCTACGCCTCGGCCTGTCACCGCGCCAGCCCGCCCGCGCCGTCGGCGACCAGCCCATGGTCGGCCGCCTTCGCCGTGCTCATGGTTGCCAATCTCATGATTCCGCCCGCACGCGCCACGCCGATGCTTCCGCGACGCTCAGACATGCGCCACGAGGAGGGAGACACGCCCGGCGACACCACCACGATCGCCCCGGACGCGCGAGAGGGATTCCCAAGCGATGTCGACCGGCATCCGCTCACCGCGCCGCTGATCAAATCGCACTACACCTTTCGTGAATTTCTCCGGGCCGTGGCCACCGCCAGCGCGCCGTTTCGGCATCTCGGCAAGACGATCGGCGACGCCTACAGCGCTGTGAGCGGCAACGAAGTGGACCCGCCAACGATCGAGACCGCGCAGCGCATCGGCAGCGTCCTGGATGTGGCGACGGGACTGATCCCGGACGTCCAACTGAGTCGACTGCCCGGCCAATTCGCCGATCTGGCCGCGGATGTGCTCGACGGCAAGCCTCCGCCATCGACGAAGCTCACCGACTTCCTGCAATACGGCGATCCGCGCGCAATGGGGCCCCACATGCCGATACAGCACGCATCGGCGCCGGCGCAACCGGTACTGTTCAGGCGTGCCCCGGTGCATGAACCGGCGTCGGCACACGGCATCGATGCGGATGCGCCGGTCGCCCCCGCGGCCGAGGGCGACGGACTCGATCCGCTGCCCTGCGCACCGCCTGAACACAGCTTGGAGATCGTAGACGCGCCAATCTCCAACGCAGAAAGTATCGGCATCGATCACGGATCGCGCATCGGAGGCGAGCACGAATTCCTTCAGGGATACGCACAATCGCTGCCGATAGCGCACGTCCCGGACGGCCCGCGTCGGCAACTGATGACAATCAACGGTCGCCACTTTCTCGGCGGGGAATCCGGCTATTACCACGTAACGCCCGGGCAGCACGCGCACGACTGGCTGATCCACGCGCCGCGCGGTACACGCGCGCAAGTGCCGGTGACCTACGACGCGCAAACCGGCGAGTGGCGCGCGGGCGCCCCGTTGCGCCTGTGCGGCGGTGGATGCGGGCCGAGCCGGGCGTCCACGCCCGACAGCGTCGCCATGAGCAAGAACGACGTCGCCGACGCGATCCGCCATATTGCGGATCACGACGTGCGGCGTGCGATACAGCAGGCGTACAGCGACCTGGCAGACTTGCACCTGATGCGAACGAACCGTGAGGACCTGCGGGCATTGCGCGACAACTCGATCATTGAGCATCGCCGCATTCTGGTCCCGCAGTTGATGCGAATCGACCCGCACTCCACGTTGTTCGAGCAACAACGCGAGGCCGCTCTGATCACGGCGATTCACTACGACAACTACTCGGAATACCCCATCCCGGACCTCAGCTCGGAAGCCTTCTGCCAGGAGAACGCGGAGATTCTCTTTCACTATCTCCTGACCCGAGGGGTTCCCAGTCACCATATCCGGATGATCACCGTGCAGCCGCAAGGTCGCCCGCAGCATGTCATGGTGCTCTATTCGGAATCGGATCAATTCATCGATCTGCTCGACCTGTCCACGCCGCAGCCGCCGGTGAAAGGCCATGTCGATGGCATCGGCAGCGATCGATTTACGGCTGCCGTGTTCCTCACGCGCGACACCACCGTGCTGCTCGACCCGTGGAGCCGAATCAAGGCATCGTCGTTCCGGCGCGCCAACGACGTCGAGGAGTTGATGGGCATGCTGGACATTTCGCTCGCGGATGCCGGCCACCGTGCCGGCAACCCCTACACGGTGTCGCTGACGCGCCCCTACCCGACGCCGCGCGAGCGTGCAGCGGCCACCAGCATGGGGAGTCCACGACGTGCCGGGCATGCGGAGAGTGTGTTGCTACGATCCGGCTCGGCTCGTCGGAACCCACCGAGTCAAGCCGCTGGCGGCGAGACAGGCACGCCGGTTTGATACCGGCCTGGGTCGCGCCCCGATGCGTTCGTACACGGCTACGGTCTTACCCGACCGCGACGGCGAAGGCACCCAACCCTCGCAGGCGCGCGCCAGCGGTCCCAATTCGCGGGCCTCGCCTTTCCGCACTCGGATAACGATGTCCCATCCCCTCGGAGGCGTTCATGCCATTGGCATCGCACTACCGCGACATGCGAGTCGCACCGGCTTACGGATTGCCTCATATGCCTCGCCATCACGGCAACAAGCGGAGTACCGCGGCAGGCTGGCCTCGCGCCTTTCGCGGTGCACACTCCACTTGTCACGACGAGACTGGCCCGTCTGCGCCCTCGCGACGTGAGCGCGCCGCAACCAGCCGGTCGTCGGAGGCAAACGTCTGGCCCGCCGCGCTCGCCATCATGCTTGTCGCCAACCTCGCAGTCCCGGCTGCCGCGCGAGTGCCCTGGCGCTCGCGTCATGCGCGCGACGGCGAGAGCACCGACACCCAACGCGCCGGAGCGTTGGATGCCGATGCGCTGCCGCCTGCCCACACCGGCGCCACGTCGGCGTCCGAAGACGTGATCATCCGAGCAGTCAGGCACTCGTCAACCGTCAAATCCGACTACAGCCTCCACGACGTCCTGAGCGCCGCGGCCAGCGCGCGCGCCCCTTTCCACTATCTATGGGAATCGGTCGGTGACACTTACGAAATCCTGAGCGGCCGGCGGATCGATCCTCAAATTCGTCGCGGCGTTCAACAAGGCGCCGATGTCCTGGACGTCGCTACCGCCGTGCTGCCCGGCGTGCGCTTGTTGCGACTCCCCGGCGATCTGGCAGACATTGCCGACGATGCACTCGAAGGCAAGCCGCCCGATCCCGGCAAGCTCGCAGGATTTCTGCAATATGCCGACCCGCGCATGATGGGTTCGGTGCCGCGCACGCACGGCGACTCACTCGCGCGGGAGAAGGGCAAAGACGTCGACGTGGCCGATGCTGTGGATGCTGTGGATGCTGTGGATGCTGTGGATGCTGGGGATGCTGGGGATGCTGGGGCGGCGGCGGATGCGGTTGAGCCGGTTGAGCCGGTCGAGCCAGTTGATGCGGTCGATGCCATTGATGCCATTGATGCCGTTGATCCGGAAAGCGTTGCGCGTGCGCCTCTGCCTCCCGCCGGGCACCGGGCGATTGCGCCTGCACCAGCGCGGCGACCTCGGATCGTCGATGAACACGCCCATCTGAATGGCTACGCCCGATCTCTGCCGGTCGATCAACGCCCAAACGGCGAGACGTCGCTCCTCGTGGTTGTGGACGGTCATCACTACCTGAGGGGCGAGGCGGGCTATTACCGGGCCAATCGCGGCATCAGCGCCGACCATTGGCTGATCGATGCGCCGCCAGGCAGCGAGCAGCGGGCACAGGTGCCGGTGACGTACGAATCGAGCACCGGCACCTGGCACGCGCACGCGCCACTGCGGCTATGCGGTGGCGGATGTGGGCCGAGTCGCCCCGACGATCCCCCCGACAGCATCGCCAACAGCGTTGAAGACATCCTCACGACGATACGCCACGTGCCCGACGCGCACGCGCAGCGGGCGATTCAGAATGCCTTCTCCGACTTGAGCGCCCTGCACTTGCGCAGAACGAATCGCGCCGATCTGCAATCCGGTCGCGACAACTCGATCGTCGCTCACCGGATCGCCCTGCGCGGCGCCATGAGAAAGCGGATTGATCCGAATGCGCCGCTGATCAAGCAACAACGGATCGCGTCCACGATCACGGCGGCGCATTACGGGTGGAGCGAGGCCGGTGAAGCGTTTTGTCAGGAAAACGCGGAGATTCTGTTTCACAGCCTGCTCGAGCATGGTATTTCACGAGATCAGATTCGCATGATCACCATCAAACCGCACAACAAGCCTTCGCATGTGGCCGTGCTCTACACGGATTCCGAGAGCTTCATCGCGCTGCTGGATCGCTCGACACCACTGCCGCCGTCTCCCCAACATCACGACGGCATCCGTTACGAGTTGTTCCAGGAAGCCGTCTTCCTGACGCGCCACTCGACGGTGCTGCTCGATCCGTGGAGCAGGACGAAAGCCGTTTCCTTTGCCAGTGCAACCAGCCAATACGACGCGGGCCGCATGATCCACCGGGCGCTCAACGATATCGGACACGTCGCCGGAACCCCTTACGTTGTCTCCGTCACGCGCCCGCTCGGCATGCACCGAGCGAACCCGATTGGTCGAGCGGGGCAGGGGAATCCGCCAAGCCCGGCCGGGCGATCCGACGCAGCGGCGTCGAGTGCCGTGAGCGCCGGCGAACGTCGTTCGTCCGCAGAGCAGCCATCCTTGCGCGCCGACGACGTCGGTTCAGCGGATTGACGGGCCTCTCACGCTCTATCACGGGGGTGAGGTTGGCGTTCATCGCGACGCCGTGCCGCGGCGTCCTTGCCTTGCATGCGTTCCCTTGTTCGTTGCCCACACCTCGCGCATGCCGCGCGTCACGGTGATCGGCTTGCTTCGCCGATCGCTCCTCTGGAGGTCTTCATGCCATTTGCTTCGCATCATCGCGCCATCCATGTCGCGCCGTGCTACGGACTGCCCCCTGCACGCCCACAGCGCGAGAACGGTCCGGGTGCCGCCGTGGGGTTGTCCCGTGCGTTTCACGGCGCGCGCTCCGGGCGCCCCGAGACAGGGCTGCCCGTCACCGGGCATCCCGGCCGCCCGCGCACCGGCCAGCCGACGCACAGCGCGGCATGGCCCGCTGCGCTCGCGATCCTGCTGGTCGCCAATCTTGCCGCTCCCGCGTCAGGTGCGGTGCCAAGGCGCGCCCGCCCCGCCGAGGGTTCCGGCGAAACAGGCGCCGACATCGACTCGTCGTTCGATCCCGAAGCGCTGCCGTCGGCCAACGCGACGGCATGGACGGCGCTCGACGACGTGGTCATCCAACCGGTGGAACGCCCGTTGATCAAGTCGGATTACACCTTCCACGACTTCCTGAAGGCGGTAGCCGCGGCACGCGCGCCGTTTCGCCACTTCGGCGAATCGGCGGGTGACGCCTACGAGATCCTGAGTGGCGAGGATGTCGATCCGCAGGTGCGGCGAAACGTTCGCCACGGCGCCGAAGTGCTGGATCTCGCGACGGGACTGCTGCCCGGCGTGCCGATGTTGCGACTGCCGGGCGAACTGGCGGACATCGCCGACGACGCACTTGAACGCAAGGCGCCCGACGCGGAAAAAATCGCCGGATTTCTTCAGTATGGCGACCCACGCGTCACCGGATCGGCGCCGCAGCGTCTCGGTGGTTCATCGTCGCCGGAGCGCTCTCCGTCGGCGTCTCAACTGGCATCCAAATCCCTGAAGCCGCGCGATGTCGACCTCATGCCCATCGACCTGATGCGCAACAGCCATGCCGCCGACGGCGCGCACGCCGTCGCGCCCGACGAAATGAGCGACGTCCATGGCGAAGATAGCAACGTTGGCGCCGACGGCACGGGAGAGGCTGGGCGCTTTTCCTTTGCGCCGCGCGTCAACGAAGGGGGCGACGTTGCCGTCCCAGGGCAGACGAAGATTTTCGGCGAAGACGACCATCTGCAAGGATACGCGCAGCCTTTGCCGGCCGATCAGATCCCCACCGGCGAACAGGCGCGCGTCGTTCTCGTCAAGGGTCAGCATTACCTGCGGGGCGAAGCCGGTTACTATCGGGCCCGGCGCGGCCTCAGTGACGATCACTGGCTGATCGATGCCCCTCAAGGCGCCGAAAGGCGTGCACAAGTGCCGGTGACATATGACGTGGGCACCGGAGAATGGCGGGCTCACGCGCCGCTGCGACTATGCGGCGGCGGATGCGGTTCGAGCCGGTTCGCTTACCCGCCCGACAGCATCGCCACAAGCTTCGACGACATTTCGCGTGCCATCCGCCACGTGCCCGACGAAAGCTCGCAGGAAGCCATTCAACTCGCGTTTGCCGAACTGAGCGAATTGCACCTGCTGCGAACCAATCGCGCCGATCTGCAACCGATTCGAGACAATTCGATCATCAATCATCGAACCGCCCTTCGCAACTCCATGAGCAAGGAAATCGACCCGACCTTGCCGTTGCCAAAACAACAGCGCATCGCGGCTGATATCACGTCAACGCATTACGAGTGGAATTCCGCAGCCGAAGCGTTCTGTCAGGAGAACGCCGAAATACTCTTCCATCGTCTGCTCACGAACGGCGTCCCGAAGGATGATATCCGCATGATCACCTTCAAGCCGCAGAATCGGCCGCCCCATGTCATGGTTATTTATACGGAGTCCGAACATTTTATCCAGTTGATGGATCGCTCTACGCCGAACCAACCGGACCCGCGATTTCGCGACGGCATCAGTCAGGAATTTTTTCGGGAAGCCGCGTACTTGACGCGCCACTCCACGTTGCTGCTGGATCCATGGAGCACCACGAAAGCCATTTCGTTCGCCGGCGCCACGTCCCGCTACGACGCCGGCCGCTTGATCAACCGGGCGCTCATCGATATCGGACATATGCCGGGCAACCCCTACACTGTGTCCCTCACGCGCCCGCTCGGCATTCACCGGCCGACCCTGAAGGGTTCGGTCGAACTGGCAAGTTCGGGGACGTCGTCAGGGCAGTCGGCGTCGGCCAGCGCGAGCCAGGACTCAAGCTGGACATCGCTGGAAACCGCGCTGTCCCAAGATACCGCGCCCGCGTCGTCAAACTGAGGCACGGGTCACACGCGCATATCCCGGATAACGTGCCTTCGCATCCGCCACCGGCGCGTCGCACGCGCCGGTGGTGCCGTCCGCTCAACCGGCCATCAATACGTGTACACGCCGCGCCCGGTCTTGCGTCCGAGGTACCCGGCGGCGACCATTTCCTTGAGCAACGGGCACGGACGGTACTTCGAGTCCGCAAATGATTCGTAGTAGACGTTCATCACGGACAGACAAACATCCAGACCGATCATGTCGGCGAGCGCCAACGGTCCGATCGGATGATTGCAGCCGAGCTTCATGCCTTCGTCGATCTCTTCGGGCGACGCCAGATGCTCGGCCAGCACGAAGAAGGCCTCATTGATCATCGGCACCAGGATCCGGTTGACGACGAAGCCCGGCGCGTTCTTCACCGTGATCGGCGACTTGCCGAGTCGGCGCGCGAGGGCATCGACACGCGCGTGCGTCGCGTCGCTCGTCTGCAAGCCGCGGATGATCTCCACGAGCGCCATCAGCGGCACCGGGTTGAAGAAGTGCATGCCGATGAATTGCGTCGGCTTGGCGACCACGGCGGCAAGCTGGGTGATCGAGATCGACGACGTGTTGGACGCGAGAATCGCACTGTCCTTCGTCGCGCCCTCGAGCTGTTTGAGAATCTTGACCTTCAGATCGAAGTTCTCTGTGGCCGCCTCGATCACGATGTCGGCGTCGGCCAGCGAGGCGTAGTCGGTTGAGGTCGTGATGCGCGCCAGGGCGGCTTGCTTGTCGGCGGCCGTGAGCTTGTCTTTTTTGATCAGGCGATCGAGGCTGCCGGCAATCGTCGCCACGCCTTTCTGTACGGCGGCATCGCTGATATCGACCATCGTCACCGGCAGCCCGGCCACCGCACAGGCCTGTGCAATGCCGTTGCCCATGGTGCCTGCGCCAATGATGCCTACGTGTTGAATCGTCATGTCGTCTCTACTCCGTTTGTGCTCGGGGGATGGCGGAAATACCGTCTTGCGCGGTGCACAAATCATAGCGCGGACCCGTCGATTCGGTGACACATGAAACCGCTCTGCGAAACGACGCTGACTTGGGCGTGTGATCTGCCGGGAGTGCTTGTGTCGGCGTCGGCTTCGGCGTCGGCATCGGCATCGGCGTCGGCATCGGCATCGGCATCGGCATCGGCATCGGCATCGGCAAACAATGACATTGCGATCGACATAACGAACGAAGGGGGCAGACGCGCCCAATCGGCGTCTGCCCCCTTCGATGATTTCCTTCAGCACGCGTATCCAGTCCGCGTGCGCCGGGACGTCAGAACTTCATGCGAACGCCGCCGCCGAAGGTATCGCCACCCGACAGCGTGCTCACCTTGTCGTTCATGTACGCGGCGTAGATGTCGGTGCGCTTCGAGAGCGGGTAGTCGTAGCCGAGCGCCCACGTCTTGCGGTTGACGTTGCTCGCGCCCGAACTCTTCGTATAAGCATACGACGCGAGCACGCTGCCGTTGCCCAGCGGCACCGACACGCCAAGCTGGCCGCCGTTCTCCGACACGCCGCCGCCGGTGATGTTGTTGCGGATGTACTGATACTGACCGAACAACTTCACGACTTGCAGGTCGTACGTCGCCCCCAGTTGCACGGCCTGCTGGCTGCGAAAGCCCGTCATGCCGGCGAGGTCGTCCGGTTGCGAATCGAACTTCACCTGCTGGTAAGCGACGGTCGCCGCAAACGGACCGTTGAAGTACAACGCCGACGCGCTCCACTTGTTCTGCCCCGTCTCACCGGCCTTGTTGCCGAACGCATACGAGACGCTGCCCGACAGCCCCTTGAAGTTCGGCGTCGTGTACATCACCGCGTTGCTCCAGCCGGAGTCGCCCACGATGCCCTGACCGGCCACGCCGATGTACGTGTGGAACACCATCGGACTGAAGGTGTACGAATCGACGAACGGGTTGAACAGGATCGTCGAGACGAAGTACGAGGTGGTGAGACGGCCGAGCGTGACCGTGCCGGCGGTGTCCGACGACAGACCGACGTACGCGTTGCGCGAGAACATCGAGTCGCCCTGGAAGCGGCCGTACTGACCGTTCTGCGGACGGAAGAAGTCTTCCAGCACGAACACGGCCTTCAGGCCACCGCCGAGATCTTCGTTACCCTTCATGCCCCAGTACGACGTCGACATGCCGCCGCCGCCCTGCGTCCAGGCGCGATCGCCGCCCGGGTTCTTGACCGCGCCCATCCAGGCGTCGACCTGACCGTACAGCGTGACGTTCGATTGTGCGAACGCCGGCGCGCTCATGCACGCGCCCAACACGAGTGCCCCGCCCAAGCCCTTGGCCATGCTCCGCTTCATTCACTTCTCCTTGGTTTATGTCTTTTGTGTGCCCGTTCCCGGTGTACATGGGAGCGGCCGGCGCCCGCTGGCGAAGCGCCTCCCTGATAAACGGCCGTGATTCTCGCACAGGCGCGCCGTGCGCAGATAGGCCGAAACGTCGAGAAAAAACGCACCACACGAAGTGGCCGGGAAATGGTGGGGAGACAAAATTCAGCCGACCATCCGCGCCAAAGTTAGTCTCGGTATAACGAAATCGATATGTCCCTTACATCAGCAAGTTAGCGATTGCTCACATTCGCCGTGATGTAGGGAAATAAAAGAGGTTCGGGACGCGTGATTGACAGACGTTGCTGGGAATGCGCGAGCGTATCCGATGTTGCACATGTGCAACGCCTGGTTCGTCCGGGGACGTTGGAGGGGAAGAGGAAAACCGGAAACGGGAACAGCAACGCCGGCGGGGAACCGCGCGTGGCAACAGGCGTCAGCGACCGCGACGGCCGCCACCGCCACCGCCACCGCCACCGCCGCGCGACCCGCGTGGCTCGCCTTGCGGCGAGTATTGGCGCTCACGCGGCTCCGCCGGGGCCGCCCAGTTCGGATAGGCCGCCTGACCACGGCCGCGATCGGCGCTGAAGCGGCTGATGTCTTCCCGCAGCGATGCCTTGTTGAAATCCAGCATGTCGCGCCCGCGCCCACCCCCTGCCCAGGCAGGATAGGCACACACAAGCAGCAACAGGAAACAGTAACGAAGTCGGGCACTCATTTGGGTTCAGCCATCGCACCCGGCCCTAAGGTGGGGCCGGTTGGCACGAGACGCGGACGGCACCGGCGGGTTGCCTGTGCGCCATACGCCTCAAGAATGACTGTACCGGGTCGGTCGAACGAGCGTCGACCGAAAAGATGTTAATGCGTGGCGCGGTCTGCAACCGTTTGTAACGGCAACATCACGGTGACGCCAGACGCGTAGCCAGCCCCGTCCGGCGGGACTGGGCGCGCCGCCCTGCCGCCGATGGCGAGACGGTATTCAACCTCGGCGACGGTAGCGTACCGCTTACTTCTCGATCTGCTTTTCGACGGACAGCGAGATTTCTCGCAAGCGCTCGCCGCGCGACGTGACCAGGTCCTGTGCCGTGACGGTGAAGTTGACCGGACGCGCATACTTCCGGCTCGCGCTCTGCCATTCGGCGGGCAAACCGGCAGCGTTTGTCGTGGTCGTGCGCAGCGTGGTCACACCCCGGGTGCAGCGCGAGACCTGCGTGGCGAATCCCTGCGCCTCGCGACGCAGATCCGTCGGCGTGATCTTCTGGTAATCCCAGACACATTCGTAAGTCGGTGCGAGCCCCTTCGCCCGGAACACCTTGCAGTCGCCACCCGGCACCGAGTAGGTCGCCTGATAGCTTTCGCCGCGGTCGTTCTTGGCCGCGAGCGGGCCGGAGATGTTGTCAAAGCCGGTCTGCGCGCTCTTGGCCAGCATGAGGATACCCTCGCACTGGTCGGCGGCGAACGCCGACTGCGCCGTGCAGAGGCAGGCAAGCAGGGTCCATCGTTGTAGAGAATTCATTGCCATCATTGGAATGTTCGGCTGAAGCCTGGCGTCGTATCGCGCGTTGACGATGCGGCAGCCGCATGCCTTGCGATCACGTCTTGAATGGTGACATTAGACCTCAAAGTCGGCGCGGACGAAACCGTGGGCACGAGGGAAATCCTGTGTCAATTCGGGCGCTTGCCTACCGAAGGGTTCGCCCGTGGCGCCCCCTCATCCGAAAAGTCGATTCGCTGACGAGCGGGCGACCTATACTCAAGGGGCAGTCAAACTGCATGGGCGCGGCCGAGAACCGGAATCGGTTCAGTGCATGACGGCAATGCCTTCCGGTGCCAAGTCTACTTGGCCCATACCATGCCGCGCCGGTACACGCGGCTGGCGACGCCCCGATGGGGCCTCAACCGGCGGCTCAGTCCGCCGGTTTTCATTGGGTCGTCGCGCGCCACCTATTCCCTGCCGCCGTCTGGAGCAAGATCGTCGGCACCTCATGCCGACGGATTAGGCGAAAGTGCGGATTTCGCCCGTTGCCTTCGTCTGCAACTATCAAATCACTAGACCAATATTCGCCGGGCACGCAACTTCGGGAAGTCGACGGAGTGTTTGTGGATACCTGTACGTCTTGGGTAATACTTGGCTTGCCGTGCGCACGCGTGGTTGTGCGTTACGCGGGGTGAACCATGGGACACCCTACGCTTCCCGGCCGTCTTCGCCCCGGCACGCCAGACCCTGACATTGCGTTGGCGCATGACCCGTCGTGCCTGATGGCGTGCGTTCGTGGTCATGGCGGCACGCTGGCCCACGTGCTCGGCGCCCTCGGCGCGTTCCGCGCCCGGCACGGTCATTGGCCCCGCCGCCTCTACCTCTACCCCGAAACCCTCGCTGCGCTAGTGCAGGATCTCAAGCCCCTGGGCTTCTACCGATGCCAGCAACGGCTCGACATCCTGACGGACCTGGAGCGCGACCTGTTCTGTGCCGACGACAGTGGCAACGTGTCGATCTACCGCATACAGGCCGCAGCGGACCTGGCAGGCATTAACGCGGCCGCCGTCTGGCTAGGACTGGCGCCACTGACGGCCGGCTACCCGGACGACCCGAACGACCCGCCACGGTCGTTGGTCACACCGAAACCGCCCCGCTGACGACGACTTCCGAACCCCGGGCGGCTGTCACGGAGATATCGCATTGCGTGGCTAGTCTGGCCTGCCGCCAAGTACCGGAACCCGCCTCTGACTGTTGGACCGCAACCGGACCCCGTCGCCTTGCGCGGGGCGATCTTACCTCCGCACCTTTTTCGTCGGAGAGATGCCATGAACCGAACCGCGATTGTTCTGGATGGTTTGATGCTGCTCTATCTCGCTGCGGCAACGGTCGTCGGCGTGCAATCGAGCGCCGCCGACGGGCACGCACTGCTCGCCAACGTGCTTGGCGTGCTCCTCGCGCTTTGCGTGCTGGCGCTGTTTGCCGCCCCGTTCTATGTCTCGCTCGTTGTGCTCGTGGCGCAATCCGAGCGTCATCTGCGGCTGGCGACGTGGCTGCATCGTGCGATGCTGGCGATCATGGTGGCGTTGACACTCGTCTCGCTGCTCGCGCGAGACACCATCGAAGTCTCCGCGCCCCTCTTCGCGCTGGTCGCGCTCGTCTGCATCGTCAATCTCGTGGCGCTCTCGCGACGGCGGAACCACTTCGAGGCCTTCCACCTCTTCGAGCATTGACCCCGCACCTCGCCGCCATGGGCCTTCCTGTCCAGCCATGGCGCGCCGTCTCACGCGACGACCGACCGCCTCATCGCGTCAATCGCACCGCGTGAGGCCGCCGCTGAGGGCTTCCGTCGCGTCGGCTTCGAACGCCGCCACGTCACGCACCTTCAGTCGTAACCGCAGCGTGACGGCGTCGTCGTAGGCGGCGTCGAGCACCTCGGCGCCGCGACGCTCCGCCAACCTGCGCAGCGTCCCTTCGTGGGCAAAGGTGCAGCGGTAGCGCGGCTCGGTGGTCGGCTCGACCGCCGTGAGCGTGGCGAGCTTGAGTGCTTCGCTCACCGCCTGCCCGTAGGCGCGGGTCAGGCCGCCCGCGCCCAGTTTGATACCGCCGTAATAGCGCACGACGACCGCCAGCACATTCGTCAGGCCCTTGTGCATGAGCACGTTGTACATGGGTTTGGCCGCCGTGCCGCCCGGCTCGCCATCGTCGTCGAAACCCGACGCGCCCTCGCACAACAACACCCAGCAATAGTGCGTGGCGTTGGGATAACGCACGCGCAGCGCGCCGAGTTCGCGCATGGCCGCCTCGCGCGACGTCACCGGCATGACGATGCCGATGAACCGGCTCTTCTTGATGTCCAGCTCGGTGTCGACCGGCGCTGCCAATGCATACATACGGCTGTCGTCCTCCCGGCGCCTTACAGGCGCACCTCGCCGCGCGCGAGTTCAATGACGTTGCCGCCCACCAGGATCCGACGATCCGCCGTGACTTCGAGGGTCAACCGGCACGGTCGCTCGATGGCGTCGCCCTGCGACACGCGCGCGCGCACCGGCAGCGGATACCCTTGCCCGATCAGCCAGCCGCCAAGGTTGGCGCAAGCGGACCCCGTGCCCGGGTCCTCGCTCACACCGCCGCCCTGCGTCGTGAAGAAGTAGCGGGCCGTGACCTGCAACTCGCCGCCCGTCTCCTCGTCGATGGAAAACACGTAACCCGTTTTACGCTCGAGACTCGAGAGCGGCCAGCGTTCCAGACGCGCGCTGTCGGGTTGCGCCCGCGCGACCGCGTCGGCGTCGCGCAGCGGAATCAGCAGTTGATCGGCCCCGGTATCGACCCATTGGGGCGCGTGCGCGAGATCATCGCGCCCCAGCCGCACCAGCGCGGCGATGTCGGCATCGGCCTCGCTCGCATGCGTGATCTTCGGCTCGCCCGACGACGGGGCCGTCAGCGTCCAGTGATCGCCGCTCGCCTGCACCGGCACCAGGCCGGCGGCAAACTGCAGCGTCACGCGGTCGCCCAGGGCGTGCATGGCACGCAGCACGTGCGCCGTACCCAGCGTGGGATGCCCGGCAAAACGCATCTCGTAACCGGGCGTGAAAATTCGCACGTGTGCGTCGACGGTCTCGGAGGGCAGAATGAACGTCGTCTCGGACAGATTGAACTGTCGCGCGAGCGATCCCATCTCGGCGTCGCTCAGCCCGCGCGCGTCTTCGAAAACGCACAGCGGATTGCCTCCGAAGGTCGTCTCGGCGAAAACGTTGACGATACGAAATGCATAGGTGCGGCTCATGACGAATCTCCAGTGGGGGGCGGGTCGGACGACCGCACGGCCCTCAAGCCATGCGCGTACAGGTGTCCGATAACAGCCTGCCGTGCCTGCTCGCGCATTGGCCGGCCAGCCTTGGGAAAGAAGGTCCGTAGTCTCGCACATCGCGCATCGGCACGCGCGCCCACGCCCGCGCTTTCGGCCGTTTGAACCCCACGGATCAAGAATCGTCCGCCCCACGTCCGGGAGATGGGTGATCGTCGCCGGCCTCAATTGTCACCTAATTCAGGACAATTATTCGCAAATCACGAGGATTGTGGTTTTCCGTCAGGACTCTACAATGACATTCATCGAGGCCAACCCAGCCTCTCAACGAAACGATGAAGACACAGGAGCCCATCATGCTGGACATCAGAAAAGCTGCGGACCGAGGCGTTGCCAACCATGGCTGGCTGAACTCGCACCACACGTTTTCGTTTGCGAATTACTACGATCCGAAGCAAGTCGGCTTTTCCGATCTGCTGGTGATCAACGACGACCGCGTGGCGCCGGCACAGGGCTTCGGCAAGCACCCGCACCGCGACATGGAGATCTTTTCCTACGTGCTCGAGGGTGCGCTCGAACACAAGGACACCATGGGTACGGGGTCGGTGATCGAACCGGGCGACGTGCAGTTGATGTGCGCCGGGCGCGGCGTGGCACACAGCGAGTTCAACCACTCGCCCACCTCGCCGGTGCACTTCCTGCAGATCTGGATCGTGCCGAATCAGGCAGGCATTGCGCCCGAGTATCAGCAACAGCGCTTCACGCCGGAAGAAAAGCGCGGCCAGCTGCGCCTGATCATCTCGCCCGATGGCAGCGACAACTCGCTGCACATCCATCAGGATGCGCGTGTATACGCCGGCCTGTTCGATGGCGACGAGTCGGCCACGCTCGCACTTGCGCCGAACCGCTACGCCTATGTGCACGTTGCACGCGGCAGCGTAAGCTTGAACGGCGTGGCGCTGACGGAAGGCGACGGGGTGCGCGTGCGCAACGAAACCGCGCTCACGCTCTCGCACGGCAACGACGCGGAAGTGCTCGTGTTCGACCTGCGCCCGGTGGAAACGCCTGACTTCTAAGGCGCGGCAGGCAGACGCACCGTACGGCGATTTTCGCGCCCTACGGTGCGTCGCGCGCTCGGTCTGGTGCAACCGATGTCCGCAAAGTTTGATCCGGATCAGTTCTCTTCTTCGGGGTGCCACTATCGTGAAGGAGTTCCGTGTCCGATCGTGGAGAACGCGCCGTGCCGATTGCTGCCAACACCGACTGTCAGGACACCGCGACGTGCGCAATGACTGCCGCGGCGTGTGGTCGAGTGAGCGCAGTGCGCGGTGCGATCATCGACGTCGAGTTCGATGCGAAGCACCTACCCCCGGTCAATAGCGCGGTATGGATTGCGCTCCAAGGCGGTTCGCGGATCCTCGCAGAAGTCCAGGCGCACACCGGCGCGTGCACCGCGCGCGCGCTTGCGTTGCACGCGACCGCGGGACTTGCACGCGGCGCGGAGGTGCGAGCGAGCGGCAAGCCCATCGACGTGCCCGTGGGCGACGCGGTGCTCGGCAGGCTGCTCGATGTGGCCGGGATGACCCGCGACGGCGGTGAACGTTTGCCCGACGCCGTCGAGCGCCGACCGATTCATCGCGCGCCGCCGCCGCTCTCCTCACAGCAAGGCACGACTCGTCTGTTCGAGACGGGAATCAAGATCATCGATTTGCTGGCACCGATCGCGCATGGCGGCAAGGCTGCCATGTTCGGTGGCGCGGGCGTCGGCAAGACCGTGCTCGTGATGGAACTGATTCACGTGATGGCAGCGCAGTATGGCGGGATGTCGGTGTTCGCTGGCGTCGGCGAGCGCTCTCGCGAAGGGCATGAAATGCTGGCGGACATGCGCAGCTCCGGTGTTTTGCCGCGCGCGGTACTCGTCTATGGACAGATGAACGAGCCGCCCGGCGCGCGTTGGCGCGTGCCGCTCACCGCGGTAACGATCGCCGAGTATTTCCGCGATGATCGCGGCCAGAACGTATTGCTGCTAATGGACAACATATTTCGTTTCGTGCAGGCGGGGGCGGAGGTCTCGGGGCTGCTCGGACGCATGCCTTCGAGGGTCGGCTATCAGCCAACCCTCGCTAGCGAAGTCGCGGCGTTGCAGGAGCGAATCGTGTCGGTGGGAAATGCGGCGGTCACTGCGATCGAAGCCGTCTACGTCCCCGCCGACGACTTTACCGACCCCGCCGTGACGACGATCGCGTCGCACGTCGACAGCATGATCGTCTTGTCGCGCTCGCTCGCCGCGGAAGGTATATACCCCGCTATCGATCCCATCGCGTCATCGTCGATCCTGCTCGATCCGCTCGTCGTTGGCGAAATGCACGCGGCAGTCGCCAACGAGGTGCGGCGCGTGATCGAGCATCAACGCGAACTTCAGGACGTCGTCGCGTTACTCGGCATTGAGGAACTTGGCATCGACGATCGTCTTGCCGTGCAACGCGCGCGCCGACTGCAGCGATTTTTCACGCAACCGTTCACGGTCACCGAAGCCTTCTCGGGCCAGCCCGGCCAATCGGTCGCGCTCGCCGACACGATCGCCGGCAGCAAGGCGATTCTCGCGGGCGAGTGCGACGACTGGCAGGAGAGTTCCCTATATATGGTCGGCACGCTAGACGAGGCGCGCGCGAAGGAAGCGCGCAGCAAGAAAGCGGCGGCTGGCCCTACGTGAGAGGAGGCCCCGCCATGACAGACCGTTGTTTCACGCTGACGATCGCCACGCCGTCGCAAATCGTCGTCGACGGACTCGCGGCATCGTCTTTACGTGCCGAGGACGACAGTGGGGCATTTGGCATTCACGCCGGACACGCGGATCTTGTCACGCTGCTGAGTGCATCCGTCGTGCGCTGGCGCGGGGCCGATGGCAGCGAGCATTACTGTGCGATCGACGGCGGCGTGCTTGTCGTGTCGGGCGGCACAGACGTTTCACTTGCGTGTCGCGAAGCAGTTTCAGGCGCTTCGCTCGATCGGCTCGAAGCGGAGGTGCGCCGCGCCCGCGCCGCGCAACTCGACGCGACGCGGCGCGCGCGCGTCGAACAGACGCGTCTGCATGCGCAGGCTGTGCGTGAGATGCTGCGTTATCTTCGGCCGCAGCCCAAGCGAGGAGCCGCGCAATGACGTCTTGGCCGCCTTCCGGAGACGCCGACGGGAAAGACGGCGATCGCATCGCGCAAGCGGCGAAGCGCGCCGCGAGACGCGAGCAGATCGCACGCGCGACCCCGGAGCCGTCGCTTGGCGCGCGGCTCGGACAGATTGGCATTCTCGGCTGGACGATCGTTCTGCCGATACTCGTTTTCCTTGCGCTCGGGCACTGGCTGGACCGCATTGCCGGCACGCGCGTGCTTTTTTCCGCGCCGCTACTGATGATCGGCGCGGCCGTCGGCATGTGGTGCGCATGGCGCTGGATCCATCGGCAGCAAAGGAGGGATCATGATTGACTTGAGCCTATTGCCCTTGGCCAACACACTCATGCTCGCGAGCACCGGGCTCGTGGTGGGGCGGTTCGCTGGCGCGCTGCATTTCACGTCGTTGCGCTGGAGCGTGGCGGGCTTCGCACAAGGCCGCGTGACGCTCGCGCTGGCGATGCAGTTGGCACGCCTCGCAATCACCGGTTCAGTGTTCGTATGGCTTTCGAGCATGGGGGCGTTCACAGTCTTCGGCGGGGTCGGCGGCTTTCTCTGGGCTCGTGGCGTCGCGCTGGCACTACGCGGGGTGGCGTCGTGATTCACGCGCCGTTTATCGCGGAGCCGCTGCTACGTGCGGGACCTCTCATCCTCACGGCGCCCGTGGTCGTGACGTGGGCGATCATGGCCGCGATGACGGGCGCCTCGCTGCTGCTTACACGCAAGCTGTCAGTCTTTCCGTCGCGTGTGCAAACCGCGCTCGAACTGCTGGTCGGCACGCTCGACACTGAAATTCGCGCGACGATGCAGACCGACCCCGCGCCGTACCGTTCGCTGATCGGCACGTTGTTCCTGTTCGTGTTGGTCGCAAACTGGTCGTCGCTCATTCCGGGGGTCGAACCGCCGACCGCGCATCTGGAAACGGACGCCGCGCTCGCGCTGCTCGTGCTCTGCGCGACGTTCGTGTCCGGCGTGCGCACGCGCGGCATTCGCGGCTACCTCGCCACGTTCGCCGAACCGACGTGGGTCATGATTCCGTTGAACGTCGTCGAGCAAGTCACGCGAACGTTCTCGCTCGTGGTCCGCCTGTTTGGCAACGTGATGAGCGGCGTGTTCGTGGTCGGCATCGTGCTGTCGCTCGCCGGGCTGCTCGTGCCCATTCCGCTGATGGCGCTCGACCTGCTGACCGGCGCGGTTCAGGCTTACATTTTCGCGGTGCTCGCGATGGTTTTTATCGGCGCGGCAGTCGGCAAGTCAGGCATTTCCGTTCACGACAAGCCCAAAGGACAGACATGAGCCTCATTGAAATCATCAGCATCGCCGCGGCCGCACTTGCCGTGTCGTTCGGCGCGATCGGCCCCGCGCTTGCCGAGGGCCGTGCGGTCGCGGCCGCGATGGATGCAATCGCCCGTCAGCCCGATGCGGCAGGCACGCTATCGCGCACGCTGTTCGTCGGCCTTGCCATGATCGAGACAATGGCGATCTATTGCCTTGTCGTCGCGTTATTGCTGTTGTTCGCGAACCCATTCGTGAAATAGGGCGCGCGATGAAACTCGACTGGTCGACGCTGGCACTGCAAACAATCAACGCGCTCATTCTCGTATGGCTGCTCGCACGCTTTTTGTTCCGTCCGGTCGCGAAGATCATGGCCGAGCGTCAGGCCAGTGCCAATGCACTGATGAGCGACGCGAAGGCAGCAAAGCTCGCGGCGCAGGCCGAGCGCGATACGGTGCAGGCAGAGCGCGAGCAGATTGCCGCACAGCGAGCACAGACATTCGCTCGCTTCGAGACCGAAGCGCAAGCGCAGCGCGCGACGCTGCTTGCCGCAGCGCAGGAAGAAGTGTCTCGGCATCGCGCCCAGGCGTCGGCTGAAATCGCGCGCGAGCGGGCAGCACAGGCCGAAGCGGCGTCGGCGGCAACGCTGCGACTCGCTGTCGACATCGCTGGGAAGTTGCTTGACCAACTGCCCGACGGCATGCGCGTGACAGCGTTCATCGCCGGACTGGCGAATGGCGTTCGCCTGCTGTCACCGGCCGCGCGCGCAGAAATGGCCGCGGACACATCGCTGCGGCTCATAGCGCCGCGCGCGTTGTCGGCGGATGAACGTGCCGCGTGCGCCGCAGCGCTCGCCACCATGCTCGGGCGTCGCGTCGAGTTCACGACCGAGGTCGACCGGGCGTTGATCGCGGGACTTGAGTTGTCGGGCACGCACGGCGTAGTACGCAATAGCTGGCGAGATCAGCTGGAACAGATTCATGGCGGGTTACTTCGCGATGACGGCCCCAAACGCTGATCTCAACGACGAACAGTCGGCCGACGTGTGGCTCGCCCGCCAGCGTGAAGCGCTCGAACGCCTCACCCCCGAACCGAGTGCGGCCAGCATCGGGCGCATCGAGCTAATCGCCGACGGCATCGCGTTTCTCTCGGGCCTGCCCGACGCCGCGCTTGACGAGGTGGTCGAGATCGAGTGCGGAGTGCGCGGATTCATTCATTCGCTCTACGAAGCCACCGCCAGCGTTGTTTTGCTCGACGGCGACACGCCGGTGCAGGCCGGGATGCAAGTCGTTCGTACCGGATGCATGCTCGACGTACCCGTTGGCGATGCGCTGCTCGGCCGGGTCGTTGATCCGCTTGGCAGACCGCTCGACGCAGGCGAGCCCCCCAAATGCGAAGCGCGCCTGCCCGTGGAGCGCCCGGCGCCTGCGATCATCGAGCGCGATTTCGTGCGTGAGCCGCTCGAGACGGGTGTGCTGGTCGTCGATTCGCTTTTTGCCATCGGACGCGGCCAACGTGAGCTGATCATCGGAGACCGCGCAACGGGCAAGACCTCGCTTGCCATCGACGCGATCGTCAATCAGAAGCATAGCGACGTGATCTGCGTCTATGTCGCGGTCGGGCAACGCTCCACGGAGGTGCAGCGCGCAATCAATGCCGTGCGCGAGCACGGCGCGCCCGAGCGCTGCATTTTCGTCGTCGCATCGGCAGCAACGCCGTCCGGGCTGCAATGGATTGCGCCGTTTGCGGGCTTTTCGATTGCCGAGTTCTTTCGCGATCGCGGCAAAGACGCGCTGATCGTCATCGACGATTTGACAAAACACGCGGCAACGCATCGCGAGCTCGCATTGCTCACGCGCGAGCCGCCCGGGCGCGAGGCGTATCCCGGCGATATCTTCTATCTCCATGCGCGCCTGCTCGAACGCGCAGCCAAGTTGTCGCCAGCGCTTGGTGGCGGCTCATTGACCGCGCTGCCGATCGCCGAGACGTACGCCGGCAATCTATCGGCATATATCCCGACGAACCTGATCTCGATCACAGACGGACAAATCGTGCTTGACGCGGCGCTTTTCGCCGCGAATCAACGGCCCGCGGTTGATGTCGGGCTGAGCGTAAGCCGCGTCGGCGGCAAGGCGCAGCGCGCGGCGCTACGCGATGTCGCGGGCCGTTTGCGGCTCGACTACGCGCAGTTTCTCGAACTCGAGATGTTCAGCCACTTCGGCGGTCTCGCGGACGCACGCGTGAACGCGAAAATCGAGCGGGGCGGGCGGATCCGTGCACTGATCACGCAACCGCGCTTCAGCGCATTGCGCGTGGCAGATCAAATTGCGTTGCTCGCGGCCCTCGATGACGGCGTCTTCGACGGCGTCCCGCGCGACGTCACGGCCTGGGTTCGCGACAAACTGAGGATTTCGAACGAGGCGGTTCGCGATGGCGCCGCTGAGGCCTGGCTCTTGAGCGTGCTCGACGACGCGCAGCGCAAGCGTCAGATCGAACGGATCCGCACGCTTGTCGAACGTGCCGCACATGAGCACATCAATCGGGGGGCCGAGCGGTGACATCGCGATGACCAGCAAGCTCAGTGAGATCGAGAGTCGCGCCGCGTCGGCGACACAACTCGAAGCGGTGATCGGCGCGATGCGTGGCATCGCGGCCGCGCGCGAGCGTGAAGCGCAGGCGCGGCTCGCTGGTATTCGCTCGAGCGCGGCAACCGTCGGCGAGGCGATCGGCTGGGTGCTGTCGGCTGCGCCGTCAGGCTATGCGCCAGATCCCGCGCCAGCGGAAAGCGGGACCCGCATCCTGATCGTCGTGTGCACAGAGCAGGGATTCGTCGGCGGTTTCAACGAGCATCTGCTCGCGCGGGTCGAATGGCTGAAGGGTGATGCGCCAGGCGAGATCTTCGTGGTCGGTACGCGAGGCGCAATGCTGGCTCGGGAACGGGCATTGCCGTGCGTCTGGTCTGTGCCCATGGCCTCGCACGCCGACGACGCAATGCGGGTGGCCGGGCAGATCGCCGATGCGGTATTCGCGCGCTTTCGCAACCGTGCATCGTCGGCGCTGTGGCTCGTCCACGCGACGCCCGGCCCTGCCCTGGGCGAACAAATTGTGACGCGCAGACTCGTGCCGTTCGAGTTCGCGCGATTCACATCGTCGTCGCGCAGGCAGCCGCCGCTCTTCAATCTTCCACTCGACCAGTTGTTGACTGGACTCACGGAGCGCTATGTGTACCTTGAGCTATGCGAAGGCCTGATGCAGTCGTTCGCTTCGGAAAATGCGGCGCGCCTGGCGGCGATGCTCGCGGCCAGTCATCATGTGAAGGACCAGCTTGCGGCGCTCATGCGCGAGTCCCGTATCGTCCGGCAAGACGCAATTACCGATGAAGTCGCCGAGTTGGCTGCGGCAGGGATTTGTGCGCAATCCTCGCCCTCCATCCAGGTACCGCCGTAATCGGTCCGGCGCCCGCTTGCTGGACAACGCGTTGCTCGGGGCAATGCTGCGGTGCAAGTCGGGCCCGATGCTCGCCCGCATTCAAGACCGCGAGATGCCCGGCGGAATCAATTCCGCACCCTTGAATCATTCGACGGTCGCGTTTCCGGCGCCATCGCAGCAAGGGAAGGCCCTGAGCGCCGTCAATTCATGCGTGTCCAGAGAGGAACAGCTCGTCGGCTGCTGTCTCACCGGCTCACGCGCCCCCATCGTCAGCGAGCAGCGGCAACACTTGCGCGTCGTCGCGCCAGGCGGCATCGCCGAGCGAGCGCTCGACGGTGCTCAGACAGCACGCGTCGAATGCCTTTTCGATGGCGTCACGATCCATGCCGCGTCCGATGAACACCACTTCGTTGAGGCGATCGCCCCAGGTCGCTTCCCAATTCGCCTCGATGGCGGCGCGTTGCGGATCGCCCTCGGGCGGCCACACGTCCTGATCCACGGCCGCCCACCAGTGCCCCATCGGCTCCAGCGTCGCCGTATTGCCGGCGCGCGAATAGGCGAGCGCCCACGCCGGACGGCTCGCGGACCAGACATACCCTTTGGCACGGATCAGGCCGTCGAACGGCATCGCCATGAACGACGCAAAACGCGCCGGATGCAGCGGCTCACGCCGACGCAGCACAAAGCTCGTCACACCATAAGTGTCGGATTCTGACGCGGCATCGCCCTCGAGCGCCTGCGCCCATCCGGCCATTCGCTCGGCGCGCTCGGGATCGAAAAGCCCCGTACCCAGCACGTCGGCGAGCGGCACCTGCCCGTGCTCGCCCAGCACGATGCGGGCCGACGGATTGAGACCCGCGATCAGCGCCTTGACGGCGTCGAGCCGCGCCGCGTCCACGCGATCCCCCTTGCTCACGACCACCACATCCGCGAACTCGATCTGCTCGGTCAGCAGTTCGGCAAGACGCCGCTCATCCTCCTCACCGGCCACCTCGCCGCGCTGCGCGAGCGTGTCGATGCTGTGGAAGTCAGCCAGCACATGCAGGGCATCGACGACGGTCACCATCGTGTCGAGCCGGGCGATGTCGGCGAGCGATTGCCCGGCGTCGTCGCGAAATTCGAACGTCGCGGCCACGGGCATCGGCTCGGCAATGCCCGTGGACTCGATGAGCAGGTAATCGAAGCGGCCCTCCCGCGCCAGATCGCGCACCGCGATAAGCAAATCCTCGCGCAGTGTGCAGCAGATGCAGCCGTTGCTCATCTCGACGAGGCGCTCCTGCGTGCGCGAGAGCGCCGCGCCCGCCTTGTCCGCACCGCGCTCCACGAACGAGGCATCGATGTTCACCTCGCTCATGTCGTTGACGAGCACCGCCACGCGCAGGCCCTCGCGATTGCGCAGCACATGGTTGAGCAGCGTGGTCTTGCCGGCCCCGAGAAAACCGGAAAGCACGGTCACGGGCAGGCGACGGTCAGCGTCGCCGGATGCCCCGAGAGGAATCGTCATGGCAGCAAAGTCCTGTGATCTTGTAAGGCCGGAACGGCGCGCGGACGTCCCATAGCGCGCGTCACGCCCGCCCGTCCCCGCCGCCGCGCGGTTCGCGGGCCGATTAATGCAACCAAGTTGCAATATGGTGCGATGATACTGAGGTCGACGTCATTTTGCAACTCAGTTGCAGAATGACGAGCATGCGTCGATGCAATCGGCGCGACACATTGCCGCGCGAGACGCGCCCCCCTGGGAACCCGCAGATGGCTGCGTCGGTCTGCAAGGTCTGCGATACTGCGCGAGCGGCGTTGAGCGCGCCTGCGCGCAGGACAACGCGAGCGCGTTCGGCCCTACCGCCGGCCTACGAACACCGCCACCCTAATGTCTTCGCGGCTTGTTCAGATCATTACCCAACTCGTTAGCCCACTCGATATGCGCACTTCCAAGAACGCTTCCCATGCTCCTCGTGCCACCGGCTTCCTGCGTCGCGCGACGCACGGACTCACACTGGCTGCCGTGGTCGGCTTGACCGCGCTCTCGCAGGAGGCGTGGGCCCATGCACACGTCGTCTCGAGCGATCCGGCCGCGCAGGCGAGTGTCGCGGCGCCGAAGGCCGTGCGCGTGACGTTCGACTCGACGCTCGAAGGCGCCCTTTCGAAGCTTGGCGTCGTCGACGCCCAAGGCAAACCGGTCACACAGGCCAAGGCCGAACTCGACGCCTCGCGCAAGACGCTCACGTTGCCGCTTCCCGCGCTTGTCGCGGGTCACTATCAGGCGAACTGGGTTGCCGTCGCGAGTGACGGCCATCGCACGCAAGGCAACGTCAAGTTCTCCGTGAAGTGATGTCGGCCGATCTGGCCGCCGGCACCTGGCAGCCTGCCACCGCAGGACTGCTGAACCTCGCGCTGGCACTGGCCCTCGGTGTGCTGCTGCTGCGCAGTCCGCACGCGGTGCGGCGCGGTCTCACGCTGCGCGTTCTGCCGGCCTTTGCGGCGGGACTCGCCGTACTCGCGTGGATCGCCTACGTGTTCGCAAGCACCGATGCGATGACGGGCGGCGACTGGGAAAGCGCGTCTGCCATGATGGGCGACGTGTGGGTGGTGCTCACCCAAACCCACTTCGGCCGGATGCAATGGATCGCCGCGCTAGGCGTCGCACTGCTGTGCACGGGCGTCTGGGCCTGGTACGACGCGCGACGCCGCCTGCGCGCGGCGCTGCCGATCGCCGATGATCCCCGCGACCGGCATCATCGGCGCGAGCACCGTCAGGAGCGTTATGCACGCATGGTCTACACCAGCGGCGCCGTGATGCTGGCGCTCGCCCGCGCCGGGACGGGGCACGCGGTCGATGCGTCCGTGCCGTGGCTCGCCATCGGCGTTCATACGTTACATGTCGCCGCCGCGGCGTCGTGGACCGGTGCGCTCCTCGTCGCCGGATGCGCGATCCCGGGCTGGCGTCATTGGCCAGTGGGCGCGCGGGCAGCTTATGGCGAACGGCTTTCCTCGGTCGCCGCGCTGGCCATGGTCGTCGCGCTGGTGACGGGGGCGTTCAACGCGTGGCGCACGCTCGGTGAAACGCCCTCGCTGTGGTTCGCCCCGCAGAACGCGCCTTACCTTGCGTGGCTTGTGACGAAGCTCGTGCTCGTCGGCATGGCCGCGTTGCTCGGTGCATGGAACCGCTGGCACTTCCTGCCGCGCCTTGTGCTGGACACCGGGGAGACGCCGCTTGATACGACGGCCTTCGCGCGCGTGGTCGCCATCGAGGCGCTCGTGCTCGTGATGGCGATGAGTCTTGCGGCCAAGCTTGGCACGACGCTGCCGCCGGGCGTCTGACCGAATTCGATAGCAAGAAACGGAGCGCGGCATCGCGACCGGCTCCCTACACTGAAGGCAAGTCCTCAGTCATCGGGAGACCCCTGAAATGCCCACCTATCCAATGATCGCCAAACGTCCCCTTCGCCCCGGCAGCCACACCGGCAGCCCGAGTCTCTCGCACGCACAGCCGTCTTCTGTCCCGACGAGCAACCGCGCGGCCGAATCGCACTACGCGACCGACGACGCCAAGTGGGCGGCGGTTGCCGCGCGCGACAAGCAGGCGGATGGCGAATTCTTCTACGCCGTGCGTACGACTGGGGTGTATTGCCGCCCCTCATGTGGCGCGCGACTGGCGCGGCGCGAAAACGTGACGTTCCATGCCGATAGCGCCGCGGCCGAGCGCGCGGGCTTTCGCGCCTGCAAACGTTGCCAGCCGACGCTCGGCGCATCCGGTGCGCGCCAGGCCCGTCACGCCGCACTGGTGACGGCCGCCTGTCGGCAGATCGAGACGGCCGAGGTGCCACCGCGTCTGAACGCGCTCGCGGCCGAGGCCGGCCTGAGCCCGCACTATTTCCACCGGCTCTTTCGCGCGGTGACCGGCGTGACCCCACGCGCTTATGCCAACGCGCGTCGCGCCGAGCGTGTACGCGACGCACTGACCGCGGCCGAGAGCGTCACGTCGGCGTACTACGACGCCGGCTTCAATTCCAACGGCCGCTTCTACGCGAGTGCCGATGCGCTGCTCGGCATGAAGCCCGCGGCGTTCCGCGCGGGCGGCAAGGCCGAATCGATTCGCTTCGCCGTCGCGCAGTGCTCGCTCGGCGCATTGCTGGTCGCCGCTACGCCGCGCGGACTCTGCGCCGTGGCGTTGGGCGACGACCCCGACACGCTCGTAAAGGACTTGCAGGACCGCTTTCCGCGGGCCGAACTGGTCGGTGCCGACGCCGAGTTCGAGCGATGGGTGGCCCAGGTGGTGGGGTTTGTGGAGTCGCCGCGCGCCGGTCTGTCGTTGCCGCTCGACGTACGCGGCACGGCGTTCCAGCAACGCGTGTGGCAAGCACTGCGCGACGTGCCGGCCGGTGCGACGGCCAGCTACATGCAGATCGCCGAGCGCATTGGGGCCCCTCGGGCGGTGCGGGCGGTAGCGCAGGCATGCGCATCGAACCCGTTGGCCGTCGTGATTCCGTGCCACCGCATCGTGCGCCACGACGGCGCGCTGTCGGGCTATCGCTGGGGCGTCGAGCGCAAACGCGCCTTGCTGGCCCACGAAGGCGAGGAAAGCGGCGACGCGACGACCAAGGTGACGCGGTGAGCGCGCGCGTGCAGTCGCTCGATTGGGCCGCCCTCGAAGACGAACTCAATCGCTACGGCGCGGCGCGCATTCCTCAACTGCTGAACGCGAGCGAGTGCGCCGCGCTTTGCGAGATGTACGGCGAGACCGACGCGCCACGGAGCACACTGAGCACTAAGCCCACGTCGCCGCGTTTCCGCAGCCGTATCGTGATGGCGCGTCACGGGTTCGGGCAGGGCGAATATCAGTACTTCGCTTACCCGCTGCCGCCGCCGGTCGCCGCGTTGCGTGAAGCGTTCTACGCGCCGTTGCGCGACATCGCGCACCGCTGGCACGCGGCGATGGGCATCGACACGCGCTATCCGCCCACACACCGCGACTATCTCGCGCAATGTCACGGCGCCGGTCAGCGCCGCCCCACGCCGTTGCTGCTGCGCTATGCGGCTGGCGATTACAATTGCCTGCATCAAGACCTCTACGGAGAACACGTCTTCCCGTTGCAGGTGGCCATTCTGCTGTCTCAGCCCGGCGAGGATTTCACGGGCGGCGAGTTCGTCGTCACCGAACAGCGCCCGCGCATGCAGTCGCGCGCCGAGGTGGTGCCGCTCACGCGCGGCGATGCGGTCTTGTTCGCCGTGCATCACCGTCCGGTGAACGGCACGCGCGGGGTGTACCGCGTCAACCTGCGACACGGGGTGAGCCGGGTGCGCAGCGGCCATCGACACACGCTCGGCGTGATCCTGCACGACGCCACATGACACTCGACCTTTTCGGCCCAGCGCATGACGACACGGGCCACGACACGCCGCAAGTTGACGCACTCGGTCCGGGCGCGCTCGTGTTGCGCGGGTTCGCCCAGGCGCAACTGGCGACATTGCAGGCGGATATCGACGCGGTGATCGCGCAAGCGCCGCTGCGTCACTGGCTGACGCCGGGCGGCAAGCGCATGTCGGTCGCCATGACGAATTGCGGGGACGTGGGATGGATCAGCGACCGACAAGGGTACCGCTATGGCACGCACGATCCGCTTTCGCAGCACCCGTGGCCGTCGATGCCGACATCGTTTGTCGCGCTCGCGCGCCGCGCTGCCGACGCGGCGGGGTATCGCGACTTCGCGCCAGACGCCTGTCTCGTCAATCGTTACTCGCTGGATGCGCGGCTCACGTTGCATCGGGATCACGACGAGCGCGACCTGAGCGCGCCCATCGTGTCGGTGTCGCTTGGACTTCCCGCAACGTTTCTGTGGGGTGGATTGCATCGTAGCGATCGCACCCGCCGCATTCGTCTTGCCCCGGGCGACGTGGTCGTCTGGGGCGGGCCGTCGCGACTCGTCTATCACGGCATTGCGGGCGTCGAAGGTAGCTTCGACGCCCAAGCCGTGCGTTACAACCTCACGTTCCGGCAGGCGCGCTGATCGCGCGGACGATCGACGCGCACCGCCGTCATCTCACGCTCAACAGCTTCAGTAGCCGACGGTAAAGCGCGCGCGCGGATGCGCGTTGCGCTCGAGCTCGTCGACCAGTGCGATGGCATAGTCTTCCATCGAGATCCAGCTCTTGCCGTTGGCATCGACGAGCAAACCGTCGCCACCGAGACGGAACTTGCCGGTGCGCTCGCCCGGCTCGAACAATGCCGACGGCGACAGGAATGTCCAGTTCAGCGGTGACGCCTTCGGCTCGGCGCGCAGCACTTGCAGGAACACGCGGCCTGCGCTGGCTTCCGGCTTGTACGCCTCCGGGAATTCCGGCGTATCGATCAGCGCCTTGCCCGGCGCGATGTCGAGGCTGCCCGCACCGCCCACCACGAGCAGACGCGGTACGGCGGCACGCTTGACGGCGTCGATGAGCTTGGCGGCGTCCATGGATACGAAGCGACCCGCGCTGATCACGGCATCGTGACCGGCGAGCTGCGGCGCGAGCGACGCCGGGTCGGTGGCGTCGCCCTTGACGACGGTGAGCCCCTGCTCGGCTTCGACGCGTTCGGGATTGCGGGCGATCCCCGTCACAGTGTGTTGACGTTGCAACAGTTCGGCGGCAACGCGTGTACCCACGCGGCCGGTAATACCAATCAAGGCGACTTTCATCAGGATTCTCCTGGGAGTGACGAGGGAATTCGCGACAAGCGGCAGACGCTCAACGCGCACAACGGTCGGGATCGTATTGGAACGACCTGCTGGCATCGCCTTGCGGCGACAATGCCGTCGTTCGATACCGCTCATGCTTGCCATCGTAGTCGCGTCAGTCGCGCAAAAAAAGCCCATAATGGCGATCACTTTGTTGCATCGATCGGGCAAATCATGGATCGTCTGACGGCAATGCGGGTGTTCACCGAAGTGGCCGAGCGGGGGTCGCTGACGGCAGCCGCGCAGCGGCTGGATATGTCGCGGGCGATGGTCTCGCGCTATCTGGCCGAACTCGAAGCGTGGCTTGGCACGCGGCTGCTGCATCGGACGACCCGTGCGGTCAGCCTCACCGACGCCGGGAACGACGCGTTGCCGCGTTGTCGCGAGATGCTGGGTATCGCCGACGATCTGGCGTGTGCCTCGCACGCCGACACTGCGCCGCGCGGCCTGTTGCGAGTGGCTTGCAGCACGTCGCTCGCTCAGGCATTCCTGGCGGCGGCGGTCACGCGGTTCATCTTGCGGTATCCCGGTGTCGCCATCGATCTCGTGGTGGCGGACCGCACCGTCGACCTGGTGGACGAGCGCATTGACCTGGCGATTCGCGTAACGTCCGAGCCGTCGCCCGGACTGATTGCCCGTCGTCTCGCCACGTGCCATTCGGTGGTCTGCGCGGCGCCGTCATATCTCCAGCGCCATGGCACGCCGGAGCGCGCCGAAGACCTCGCTCTGCACAACTGCCTGACCTACACGTACTTCGGCAAAAGCCTCTGGCAATTCACGCACAACGACACACCGCTGGGCGTGCCCGTCGGCGGCAATCTATCGGCCAATGAAGTCAATGTCGTCTTCGCCGCTACGCTTGCGGGTGCGGGCATCTCGATGCAACCGGTCTACTCGGCGCTGCCGCATCTGCGCAATGGCACCTTGCGTGCGCTGCTGCCCAATTACGTGCCACGCGAGATGACCGTCTACGGCGTCTATATGTCGCGCAAACAGATGCCCAGCGCGTTGCGCGCCCTGCTCGACGATCTGGTCGAACAGTTCCAAACCGAGCTGTTCGAGGACACGGGCTACGCCGGGCATCCGGTCACGCCCGCAGCGTGATCCGCCTGAGTCACTGGCACCGCGTGAGCCACGCCACCGAGTTGTGTCTGTCGTGACGCCGCGACGGCGTCACCGAATTGTCACACTCCCCGCGTAAAAACGTCGTCTGCCCGACCTGCCCCGGCAGGCGGACGACGCGGCTCCCGCGCGTCAGCCGTTGCCGAGCGCATGCGGGTGTGCACGCCTGCCTCGCCGAACGCCTCTGCCCGACTCGCCCATCAAGGACATCATGACGCACGACGCCAAGCCCCAACCTCAGGATCCCGCGCTCGACGCCGACCTCGCGCACGACGACAACCCAGCCGATCCGTCGCGCCGCCGTCTGCTTCAGGGCCTGGCTGCCATCGGTGCGGCCAGCGCGGCGGGTGCCACCACGGCCCTGGCCGGCTGCGCAGCCGAAGGCGGTGCCGGAGCGCCGACGGCCGTCGCCGCAGGCGGCACGTTCGACGCCCAGCTCAAGGCCAACATCAAGACGGTGGTCGTGATCTATCTCGAGAACCGCAGCTTCAACAATCTGTTTGCCGATTTCCCCGGCTTGGAGAAGCCGCTCGCGAAAGTGCCGGCATCGGTCTGCACCCAACTCGACCGCGACGGCAAAACGCCAATGCCGCTGCTGCCGCCGATCTTCGAGGGTCTCGTGCCGCGCGCTCAGAAGATCGGTGGAAAGAAGTACCACATCACCGAGAAGAACATCGCGCGGCAGCCGAACGCACCGTTCATGCTCAAGGATGCCGAGGGCCAGTTGCTGCCGACGTCGGTCATCACGCGCGATCTGTGGCATCTGTTCTGGCAGAACCAGATGCAGATCAACGGCGGCACGAACAACCAGTTCGCCGCATGGGCCAACTCAGGCGGTCTGACGATGGGTTACTACGGCGAGACGGCCAAGACACTCGACATGTACAAGATCGCGCAGCAGTACACGATGTGCGACAACTTCTTCATGGCGGCTTTCGGCGGTTCGTTCCTGAACCACCAGTTCCTGATCTCGGGACGCCCGCCGGTGTATCCGAACGCCGCGCAAAGTCCGGCCAAGGACAAGATCGCCGTGCTGGTCGATGGGCCGCAAGGTGTACGTCTGGCCGTGTCGCCGGCGTCGCCCGCGTCGGCGGCGGATGGTCCGCCGAAGTTCGTGCGCGACGGTGCCATCACGCCCGACAACTTTGCCGTGAATACGATGATGCCGGCTTATCAGCCGTCGCCGGTCAAGCCCGCCGCTTCCGGCGACAAGCGTCTGGCCGATCCGTCGAACCCCGCCACGCTGCCGCCGCAAACGTTCGCGACCATCGGCGACGTGCTCTCGACGAAGGGCGTGTCGTGGGCGTGGTACGCGGGCGCGTGGCAGTCGGCGCTCGATCATAAGGGCGGTGCGGACAAACCGAACTTCCAGTATCACCATCAACCGTTCAACTACTTCGCCCAGTTCGCACCCGGCACGGCCGCACGCGAGAGACATCTGCGCGATGCCGGTGAAGGCGACAGCCCGATCGCGAACAAATTCATCGCCGACGCCATCGCCGGCAAGCTGCCCGCCGTCACGTTCTACAAGCCGCAGGGCAACCTGAACCAACACGCGGGGTATTCCGATGTGGAGTCGGGTGACCAACACGTGGCGAACGTGCTGGCCCATCTGATGAAGTCGCCGCAGTGGCAGAACATGATGGTCGTGATTACGTACGACGAGAACGGCGGGTGGTGGGATCACGTCGCGCCGCCGCAGGGCGACCGCTGGGGACCGGGCTCACGCGTTCCGGCGCTGGTGGTCTCGCCGTTCGCCAAGCGCGGCAATGTCGATCACACGTTCTACGACACCACGTCGATCCTGCGCTTCATCACGCGCCTGTACGATCTGCCGACCCTCGAAGGCATCGCCCATCGCAACGCCGCCTTCGCGGCGCGCGGGGCCATGCCGCCGGGCGATCTGACGAAGACGCTGTCGTTCGCGTAACGAGGGTTAAGGTCGGCATCACGCGTGCAACGCGATGACGTTGAGGCATTGGATCGCTTCGACGTGCGCGTATCGCACTTGAGCCAAAGGGCACCTGCGTGGCAGCTCCCCGATCTTTGGGGCGCTGTTTCACGCGGGTGCCCTTTCCGTTTTCCGTGGCACCACGTAGGCGGCACGCGGCGCATGCCCCCCGGGTGAGATCGATCAGCCCTGCCCGTCGAGTTCGTCCGAGCGCAGCAGCAGTTTGTCGAGCAGTTGCTCGTACACGCACATCTCTTCGTCAGTCAGCGTGTCGAACAATCGGTCGTAGTGGGCGCGCGCCGCATCGATCACCACGCGCCACACACGCTCGCCTTCCGGCGTGAGCGTGACCTTGACCGCGCGGCCGTCGTGTTCGTCCGGCGCGCGGCGCACCAATCCGCGCGACACCAGCCCGTCTGCCCCCCGGCTCGCCTGACTCTTGTCGAGATTCGCGCGACGCGCCAGTTCCGAGTTCGACAACGCCCCCGCCGTGCCTACCGCCGCCAACACACGCGACTCGGCCAGACTCAGTTGCGCCGTGTCGGCATACGACTGCGCGATACGTTTGTCGTGCTGCTTCATCAGTCGGTGCATCTTGTACGTCAAGAACTGGTCGAGCGATGGGTGGACAGGCCGCATCTCAGTGTTTTTCCCTAGTCGAAAACGGTCGATATTTTGTTGCGAGCGCAACCTTAGCACACTAGAATGGTTGCGTTAGCAACTATATGCTCGTTGGCGTTTTCGCCATTCGCGCGCTGCGCCTGCGCCGTCTCCCCGCTGACAAGAGACCCGCGGCGTACGTGCCGAGCCGAATTTTTTGGGTGCCGCATCATGTATCGACCAGAGACCACCCCGCGCGCGTCGCTTTATCACGCGTACCGCGTCCATCCCCACTTTGCGCCGCAGGGCGAGACAACCCCGGACGTACCGGTCACCGTCGTTGGCGGCGGCCCCATCGGTATGGTCACGGCGCTCGCGCTGGCACGCCACGGGGTGCGCTGTGTGGTGCTGCAGGCCGAACAGCAAGTCTCGGAAGGCAGCCGCGCCATCGTCTTCACGCGGCGCTCGCAGGAGATTCTGCAAGCCGTGGGCGTGGCCGACGCCGTGATTGCCAAGGGTCTGCCGTGGACCAGCGGGAATTCTTACTATCGCGGCCAGCGCGTCTTCCGCATGGAGTCGCCGGTGGACGAAGACGACCGCTTCGCGCCGCTCATCAACCTGCAACAAAACGTGCTCGAGAGCTATCTGGTCGATGCCGTCGAGCGCCAGCCGCTCATCGAGATGCGATGGGGCAACAAGCTCGTTGCGCTGACGCAGGACGACCACGGCGTGGCGCTGCAGATCGATACGCCCGACGGCGAGTACACGCAACGCACGGGTTGGCTCGTCGCCGCCGACGGCGCGCGCTCGACGGTGCGCACCGCGCTCGGCTTGCGCTTCGAAGGGGCGAGCTACGAAGGCCGCTTCGTCATCGCCGACATTCGCATCGATCTCGACCTGCCGACCGAGCGCCTGGCGTACTTCGCCCCCGACTGGAATCCCGGCAACACGGTGCTGATGCATCGCGAGCCGGATGGCATCTGGCGCGTCGATTATCAATTGCCCGCGTCGGAGACGTCCGAGCACGCGCTGCAACCCGAGACAATTCGTGAGCGCATCGATGCGCAGCTCGAGATGATGGGCCTGGGCGGCACGCCGTGGGAACTCGACTGGTGCTCGGTCTATTCCGCGCGCGCGCTTACGCTGCCCGACTACGTCCACGGACGCATCCTCTTCGCGGGCGACGCCGCTCACCTGCTGCCAATTTTCGGCGTGCGCGGCGCCAACACCGGCTTCCAGGACGCCATCGATCTGTCGTGGAAACTCGCTGCGGTCGCCAAGGGTGCGGCGCCGGCGTCATTGCTCGCGTCGTACACGCACGACCGCGTGGGCGCGGCGCGCGAGATCATCGCGGAGGCCGGCAAAAGCACGCGCTTCATGACGCCGCCCTCGCATGGCTTCCGTGTGTTGCGCGACGCCGTGCTCGATCTCTCGCTCGATCACGAATTCGTGCGGCCGCTGTTCCACTGGCGCACCTCGCGCGCGCACGACTACCGCGACTCGCCGCTCAACAGCGCCAACGACGACAACGCGCGGATGACGGCGGGACCCGGCGTTGGCGCGCCGGCCCCGAACGTCAAGCTCGGCGACAACAACTATCTGTACGACCATCTCGGCGCCGCATTTCATCTGCTGACGTTTGGCGATGCCCCGCTCGACGATGCCGTGCGTCATGCGCTGATGACGTGGCGCGAGCGCGGTGTGCCGGTGAAGGTGATCGCATTCGCGCCGTCGGAAGGCGACGTGACGGGCGCGGACCTCAGGCTGCCCGATCCGACGGGCCATGCCGCGACGAAGTACGGTGCCGCCAACGGCACGGCGTACCTCGTGCGTCCCGATCATCATGTCTGCGCCCGCTGGCAGCAGCTCGACGCCACGCGTCTTGCCAGCGCGCTCGCGCAAGCGACGGCCCACGCCTGAGCCGTCACGTCATCCAAGGAAGCTCCGCCATGACCGCCCAACAAACCGCCAACGCCGGCCTCGAGGAGATTTACGACGCCCTCGCCCTGGCCATCGACGCCGCGCAGGAAGACAAGCGCGAGCTGCTGCTCGCCAAGGTCGTTCTGCTGCTGGCGCATGAGATCCGCGAGCCGCAGCGCGTGATCGACCTCATTCGGCAAGCCGCCCACGGCGCGCAGGATTAAACACAGTTCCCTTCGGCGTCCGCCCTTGACGGCGGGCCCGTTTTCATCACACCGCCACACAGTATCCGAGGCGGGGAGCGTTGGAGAAGACACCCATCATGAGTCGTATCACGTCTGCCGCCGGTATCGCCGGCGGAATCGCTGCACCCGCATCGCCCGCCGCTGTCGCCCTCGATGGCACGCCGGCGTCGCACTGTCTTCCGAACGAGGCCCTGGAGCGCGAAGTCGTACGCAAGGTCTCGCGCCGCCTGCTGGGTTTCCTGTTCGTGCTGTTCCTGTTTTCGTTTCTCGATCGCATCAACGTCGGCTTCGCCGCGCTCACGATGAGCCAGGATCTGAAGCTCACGAGCACGATGTTCGGCATGGCCTCGACCGTGTTCTACCTCACGTATGTGCTGTGCGGCGTGCCGAGCAATCTGATGCTGGTGAAGGTCGGCGCGCGTCGCTGGATCGGCACGATTCTGATCGCGTGGGGTTTCGCGTCGAGCGCCACGATGTTCGCGCACGACGCCACGAGCCTCTATCTCATTCGCGCCATCGTCGGCATTACCGAAGCGGGTTTCCTGCCGGGCATGCTGCTCTACATGGGCGACTGGTTTCCCTCGGCCGCGCGCGCACGTGCCAATGCCTGGTTCATGATCGCGATGCCGGTGACGTCCGCACTCGGCGCCGCCGCTTCGGGCTATTTGCTGCGGCTCGACGGCGTGGGCGGACTCGCCGGGTGGCAGTGGCTCTTCGTGCTCGAAGGACTGCCGACGGTCTTGCTCGGCGTCGTCACCTGGTGGTATCTGGACGACAAGCCCGCCGACGCGCGCTGGTTGAGCGTCGCCGAGAAGCACGCGCTCGACACGATGATCGCCCGCGACCGCGCTGCCGCGCTCACGCAACAGACGGGCGGTGCGGCGCACGCCGGCAACAGTATGTGGCGCGCCATTCTCACACCGAGCGTGGTGAAGTTCGCGCTGGGGTACTTCTGTCTCGTCAATACGCTCTCGCTGGCATCGTTGTGGATTCCGCAGATCGTAAAGAGCTTCGGCACGACGAGCAGCAACGTGACCATCGGCTTGCTCGCGGCGATTCCGTCGGTCTGCACGATTGCCGGCATGATCTGGTGGGGACGCCGCTCCGACCGGTTGCAGGAACGCCGCTGGCATCTGGTGCTGCCCATGCTCTTCTCCGCGGCGGGCTGGGTCGTCACGTGCTTCGCGCCGGAGCCGTCGCTGCGCCTCGCCGGGGTGGCGATGGCCTCGACCGGCGCCTACACCGCCATGGCGATCTTCTGGACGGTGCCCGACCGCAGTCTCGCCCCGCACACACGCGCCCTCGGGTTGGCGGTCATCAACGCCGTCGGCAATCTCGGCTCGGCGCTCAGTCCGATTGTCGTGGGCGCACTCAAGGACTGGACGCACTCGTTCACCTCGGGCCTGATGTTCGCTGCCGTGAGCTTGCTCGTCGGCATTGTGGTGCTGTGGTTCGCCCCGCTGGGGCAGCGTCGCGGCAACCGCTGATTCCGGTCACGGCATGACGGACACCGTTCCGGGCCATAATGCGAAACGTCTTCGCGTTCAAGGAACCCCGTCATGCCAGTGACACCCCCTGTGGCCGCCCAAGGCCCCACGCTCGTCGTTCTGATCGACGCCGATAACGCCGCGCCCGCCATCGTCGAAGGCCTGCTCACCGAAGTGGCCAAGTACGGCGTGGCGAGCGTGAAGCGCATCTACGGCGACTGGACCAAACCCAATCTCGACGGGTGGAAGAAGTGCCTGCTCGAATACTCGATCCAGCCGATCCAGCAGTTCCGCTACACCGTCGGCAAGAACGCCACCGACAGTGCCATGATCATCGACGCGATGGATCTGCTCTACACGGGACGCTTCGACGGCTTCTGCCTCGTCTCCAGCGACAGCGATTTCACGCGGCTCGCCTCGCGCATCCGTGAGCAGGGGCTGATCGTGTACGGCTTCGGCGAGCGCAAGACGCCGCAGCCGTTCGTCACGGCCTGCGACAAGTTCATCTACACGGAATTGCTGCGTCAGGACGACGAGCCGGACGGCGACGAAGCCCCGGCGCCGCGCAAGCGCCGCAGCGCGTCGGACCTGAAGCGCGACACGCGCCTCGTGCGGCTACTGCGTAACGCCGTGACCGGCGTGTCGGACGAGGACGGGTGGGCGAGCCTTGGCCCCATCGGCAGCCATATCGCCAAACAAGCGCCGGACTTCGACTCGCGCAATTATGGGTTCGGCAAGCTGAGCGACCTCGTGGCGACCATCGGCCTGTTCGACGTCGAGCAGCGCACGGGCAGCGGCGGGAACAAGAGCCTCTGGGTACGCATCAAGCCCAGGCGCGGCACGGCGAAACGCGGCGAATGAGCGCGCCCGAAACTTTTTTCGACGATATCGCGCGAAACGCTTGTCAGGTTCCGGAATTCCCCCTATACTCGCGGTCTTTCTAGGCTCGTAGCTCAGCTGGTTAGAGCACCACCTTGACATGGTGGGGGTCGTTGGTTCGAGTCCAATCGAGCCTACCAACGAATCAAAAGCACAAGGCGTTGCGCGTTTTTCGCGTAACGCCTTTTGTTTTTTCCGCGACCGCGCGAGGGCCATCCCCCGCGTTACAAAACGACACATCCCCGACAAACTGGTAGCACCTGCTGCGCAGGGTCGTCGATACACTGGCTTCAACGGTTCGACGAAAGCATCTGGATGGGAATACTTCCCGGCTTGCACCGCCTTCGCGAATCGATCCGACTCACTGGCTTCATTGCCCACGCGCACGCAGTCGCACCCTGTCATCGAACAATGCATCGACCTGCGAGCGTCACTGGAGGACATCATGAAACGCATGTTTATCGTCGCTGCCCTTGGCGCTGCCGCCGCGCTTGCTTCCAGCGCCGCGTCGGCCCGTGTAGATGTTGGCGTCTATCTCGGCTTGCCCGCGCCAGTGATTGAAGCGCCGCCGGTCTACGTGGCACCACAGCCGGTCTATGTGCAGCCGCGCCCCATGTACGAAGCCCCGCGTCCGGTTGTCTACTACGGTCGCGACCGCTGGGACGACTGGCGCGATCGCCGCTGGGAAGACCGTCACGATCGCGGCCACCACCGCGGCTGGGGCTGGCGTCACGGCGACGACGACTGATTCCATAACGAACGAAGCGGTCCGCCGATTGGCGTCGGCGGGCTTTTTACGCGGGAAGCGGCACTGTCGCTTTCCGCGTTCTTTTGTTCATCGCATCGACACGTCGCGCAACTCCCGCTTCATCCACTCCACGAACACGCGCGTGCGCGACGGCAACAGTCGCGCGTGGGGATACACGATATTGACCGGCCGTGCCGGTCCTTCGTAGTCCTTGAGCACGCGTACCAGACGGCCGTCGGCCATCGGCGCAGCGACCTGATACGAGAGGAAGCACCCGTACCCCATTCCGTCCAGGCACGCGTCGATGGCCGTGAGGCCATGACTGACCTCGAGATTGCCGTCGACCGGTACGACGAACTCGCGTCCGCCCTCCCAGAACCGCCACTGCCCGAAGCCACCACCGTGCGAGCGGATGCAATTTTTGCCCGCCAGGTCGCGCGGGTGCGTCACTTCCCCCTGCTCGGCCAGACACGCCGGACTCGCCACCACCACGCGACGAATGGCCCCGAGGCTTTGCGCAACGAGCGTGGAGTCGTCCAGCGGCGAGATGCGAATCCCGACGTCGATGCCTTCCTCCCAGAGATTCACCACGCGATCGTTGAGCAACAGACGGCATTTGACGGCCGGATAGGCGCGCAGGAAACGATATAGCGCGGGCGCGACGTGCAACTGCCCGAACAGCACCGGCGCCGTGACCACGAGTGTGCCGCTCGGCGCCTCGTGCCGCGCGGCCAGCCGCGCTTCAGCCTCCTGGAGTTCGCTCAGGATCTGGCGGCACGTGTCGAGATACGTGCGCCCCTCTTCGGTAAGCGCGATGCGGCGCGTGGTGCGATTGAGCAGCCGGACATCGAGCGATGTCTCGAGCGCCGCCAGCGTGCGCACGACCGCCGGGAGTGAGGACTCGAGCGCGCGCGCCGCCGCACTCAGGCTGCCCTGATCGACGATGGCGACAAACGTCTGCATGGCACGAAGTTTATCCATACCATGCATCATTACTCCGAATATTGGAGCAGTCAAATCAGCTTTACGGTATTTATCCGGAAATCGGCTTGATGGAAAATCGGTGCATCGCGTGACGCCCCTAAGCGCAGGACTCACGCGGCCTCGCTCACCACCGGAGACATCTCATGGTCCACCCCGCCGAAACGCATGCCCCCTCGCCCGCGCCGTCCTTGCGCCCAACGCGTCCGATTCGCCTGTATCGGCATGCGCTGTCAGGGCACTGCCATCGTGTCGAACTGATGCTGAACCTGCTGGCGCTGCCGTACGAGACCGTCGACATCGACCTCGTCGTGGGCGAGCAACAGCAACCGGCGTTTCTGGCCGTCAACCCTTTCGGGCAAGTACCGGCCATCGTCGATGACGGGCAGGTGATCGCCGATTCGAATGCGATTCTCGTCTACCTCGCAAGTCGCTACGATGCGCATGGGACCTGGTTGCCCCGCGACCCCGTGACGGCCGCCACGGTGCAGCGCTGGCTGTCGGTGGCCGCTGGCGATCTGGCCTTCGGGCCGGCGGCCGCGCGCGTGGTTGTCGTGTTCAAGCGCCCCGTCGACGCCACGGCGATGATCGAGCGCGCCACACTGCTCCTGTCGCGCATGCAAGCCTATCTGTCGGCACCGCAGGCGACGCCGTTTCTCGCCGGCGACACGCCAACGATCGCGGACGTGGCGTGCTACACGTATCTCGCGCATGCGCCCGAGGGCAACGTCTCGCTCGAACCCTATCCGGCCGTGCTTGCGTGGTTGGCCCGTGTAGCCGCGTTGCCGCGCTTCGTACCGATGGTGTCGACCGCTTGCGGCCTTAACGCCGCCTGAGCCTCGAGAGGACATCATGAATACGTCGGAACCCACTTCCGTCCCCACGTCGCCGTTCCATGCAGGCGAAATCGCCGTACAGACACTGGCCGGTTCGCGCGAAGCGATAGCGGAAGTCGGGGCGCGGGTGATCCGCACCGCGATGCCCGATCAACATCGTCAGTTCTTCGCGCAGTTGCCGTTTCTGGTCGTAGGTGCGCTCGACGCACAGGGGCAGCCCTGGGCAACCCTGTTAAGCGGCACGCCCGGCTTCGCCCAGGCGCCGGACCCGACGTTGCTGCGGGTGAATGCCTTGCCGCCCGCCACCGATCCTTTGTACGGCGCCGTGACGCCAGGCGCGCCGGTAGGCGTGTTGGGGCTCGAGCCGTCGACACGCCGCCGGAACCGTGTGAACGGACAGGTCGTCGACGCGGACGCGCAGGGCTTTGCGATTCGCGTTGCGCAGAGCTTCGGCAACTGCCCGCAGTACATCCACAAACGCGACATCACGCCGCAAGCGCACGCTGCACCGGCACTCGCCGAGCCGCCGCAGTCATCGCTCGACGACGAGGCCCAATGGCAGATCGCCAGCGCCGACACGTTCTTCGTCGCGACGCATTACGCGGGAGACGGCACGACCGAGCGCAGCGCCGGCACGGACGTCTCGCATCGCGGCGGCAAGCCGGGGTTCGTGCGTGTCGACGATGCCAACACGCTCACGTGGCCGGACTTCCGCGGCAACGCCTACTACAACACGCTGGGCAACCTGTACGCCAATCCGCGGGCGGGACTGGTGTTCGTCGACTTTGCGTCGGGCGACTTTCTGCACGTGGCAGGCGACGCGGAAATTATTTGGCATGACGAAACGGCGAGCGGCTTCGCCGGCGCACAGCGGCTTGTGCGCATGCGGGTGCGCGAGGTTCGGCGCGTGCGCGGCGCGCTGCCGGCCGCGTGGCGCGACGGCGAGGCGTCGCCAAGCGTCGATCGCACGGGCGAGTGGCCAATGGCGTGACGTCGTGCGTTCGTCTCGCGCTTGCCGTCTTCAAAAGTGCCGTGTAAAGTGTGTTCACGCCCGTCGAGTGACGGGCGTCGCTTTTCTTCTCATCGATCCATGACTGCTCACACGTCCCTCCGACTTGCCGTAGCACCGCCGCAACGCGCGGTGGGTTCACGGCTGCGCGGACGTTTTGCGGCAGTCGCGCCTCCCCCGCCGGCCGGCGTGGCCCCCCCCCCGCCGGGGTGGTCGCGGCCGTAGTCGTCGGCGTCGTAGCCTGACGCCAGCGTAGGCGCGCTGGGCGGTCGTCGCCCGGCTCAATTCCTTTACATCCGAATTTCAGTTTCGATCCGCCTGTCCGCGCATCGTGCGCCGAACGTCATGACACGTTGTCATGTCGCGTCGGCGGCGACATCGCGCCAGAGGAACCGGCATCGTTGAGCCATTTCCCCTGACGTCGCGCCCCGACAGGCCGGACATCCTGTTCAGGGGAAGATCGATGCAATCAGAAGGTCTCGCGTGGCGCCGGCACGGCGCGACGCTCTTGTTTGTTCTGCTATGGAGCGGCGGCGCACTGGCCGCCAAATGGGGGCTGGCGCATGCGTCGGCGTTTGCGTTTTTCGTCGTCCGACTCGGCGTGGCGCTGGCTGCGCTCACACTCGTCGCCCTGACGCGCCGTCAATGGTGGCCGGCCGCGAACACCCGCTGGCAAGTGGCGGGCACCGGCGTGCTGCTCATTGGCGGCTATCAGGCGGCGTACCTGCTGGCGCTCTCGCATGGCATTACGCCCGGCGCGCTCGCCACGGTGCTGGGCGTGCAGCCGATTCTTACGCTCGTGGCGCTGGAGCGGGCGCATAGCAAGCAACGTCTCGCAGGGCTGGCCGTCGCCTTGGCCGGTCTTGCGCTGGTCGTCGCACAAAGCCTGATGTCGGCGCGGCTGTCGGCGGCGGGCTCGCTGTGGGCGCTGGCCGCGCTGGCGTGCATGACGCTTGGTACCCTCGCGCAGAAAAGCTCGCGACAAACGCCACTCGACGTGCTGCCGCTGCAATACGCGGTCGGGTTCGCGCTGGCGTTACTCGTCGCGCCGACGCAGCCGTGGCATGTCGACGCGTCGCTCGGTTTCTGGCTGCCACTGCTCTACATGGCGCTCGTGATTTCGGTCGGCGCGACCCTGTTGCTCTACCGCATGATCGCCACGGGCAATCTCGTCACGGTCACCAGCCTGTTCTACCTGGTGCCCGTGGTGACGGCGCTGCTCGACTGGGGCATCTTCGGCCATCGTCCCACGGCGCTCGCGGTCGCAGGCACTGCCGCGATCCTGCTGGGACTGCGACTGGCGCTTCGATAGGCCAGTCGCGCGTCATCTCGGCTAAGATTGTCGGCTACCGGGTGACAATGATGAGACGAACCCTCTCGTTGTCACCCGGATCTTCTTATGACTGGGAGCTTGCGGATGGATTTACTCGACGACATGCGGATCTTCGTCACCGCGGTCGATGCCATGAGCTTCACGGGCGCGGCGGCGAAGCTCGGCCTGTCGAAGCAGTTCGTGAGCCGCCGCATCTCGTCGCTGGAGCAGGCGCTCGGCGTACGTTTGTTGTTGCGCACGACGCGGCGACTCGCGGTCACGGACCTCGGCCGCGTCTATTACGAGCGCGCACGACGCATTCTCGACGACGTGGAAGCCGCCAATCTCGCGGTGAGCAGTCAAGGGGAGCGTCCGCGTGGCAATCTGCGGGTCTCCGCCCCCATGTCGTTCGGCACGATGTTTCTCGGATCGGTCATTCCGTCGTTCCTCACGACCTATCCGGACGTCACCATCGAACTGGAACTCAATGACCGCACCGTCGACATCATCGGCGAAGGCTACGACGTGGCGGTGCGCATCGGCGCACTGGCCGATTCGTCGCTGATCGGCCGCGCGGTCGCGCCCATGCGCATGGTGACCTGCGCCAGCCCGCGGTATCTGGAGGCGCACGATGCGCCGCAGACACCGGAAGATCTGCGCGACCACGCCCTGCTGCCCTATGGACATAGCCAGCGCGTGAGTTGGAGTTACGCGCGAGACGGGCATCCGGTCGAGATTCCGGTGACCGGTCGCCTGCGCGTGAACAACGGCGAACTGGCACGCGACGCCGCCGTGGCCGGGCTCGGCATCACGTGGCTGCCGGTGTTCATCGTCGCGCCCGCCTTGCTGAGCGGGCGGCTGGTCACCGTTCTCGACGCGTTCGCACCCGCGCCGTCGGCGATCCACGTGGTCTACCCGCAGCATCGTCAGGCATCGCTCGTGATTCGCGCGTTTTCCGATTTCCTGTCGTCCGCATGCCGCGTGGCCGGCACCCAGTGGTGACCCTTTGGGCAATGTTTCGCGTCCCGACGCACGGGAATCGGCCGTCAGACTTGACCATCCATAGCCCGGACGGGGATACTTGACAGGTTAAAAACCCAGCTTTTCCACGCCGATGACCACGATTCTGCAACACATTCCCACGGGACAACGGGTCGGTATCGCCTTTTCGGGCGGTCTCGACACCAGCGCCGCGCTGCTTTGGATGCGCCAAAAGGGCGCGATTCCGTACGCTTACACGGCCAATCTGGGTCAGCCGGACGAACCGGACTATGACGAAATCCCGCGCCGCGCCATGGGTTATGGCGCCGAGAACGCCCGTCTGATCGACTGCCGTGCGCAACTCGTGGCCGAAGGCATCGCCGCCCTGCAATCGGGCGCGTTCCACATCTCGACCGCCGGCGTCACGTACTTCAATACCACGCCGATCGGCCGCGCCGTCACGGGCACGATGCTCGTTGCCGCGATGAAGGAAGATGACGTCAATATCTGGGGCGATGGCAGCACGTTCAAGGGCAATGACATCGAGCGCTTCTACCGCTACGGTCTCTTGACCAACCCGGGCCTGCAAATCTACAAGCCGTGGCTCGACCAGACGTTCATCGACGAACTGGGCGGCCGCAAGGAAATGTCGGAATTCCTGATCGCCAACGGCTTCGATTACAAGATGTCGGTCGAGAAGGCTTATTCGACGGATTCGAACATGCTGGGGGCGACGCACGAAGCCAAGGACCTCGAGCATCTGAATTCGGGTATCAAGATCGTGCAGCCGATCATGGGCGTGCCGTTTTGGCGCGACGACTGCGCGATCAAGGCCGAGGAAGTCACCGTGCGCTTCGAAGAAGGCCAGCCGGTGGCGCTCAATGGCAAGACGTTCGCCAGCGCCGTCGAGTTGTTCGAGGAAGCCAATCGCATCGGCGGCCGTCACGGCCTGGGCATGAGCGACCAGATCGAGAACCGCATCATCGAAGCCAAGAGCCGTGGCATCTATGAAGCTCCGGGCCTCGCGCTGCTGTTCATCGCCTACGAGCGTCTGGTCACCGGCATCCACAACGAAGACACCATCGAGCAATACCGCGAGAATGGCCGCCGCCTGGGCCGTCTGCTGTATCAGGGCCGCTGGTTCGACCCGCAAGCCATCATGCTGCGCGAGTCGGCACAGCGCTGGGTGGCACGTGCCGTGACCGGCGAAGTGACCGTCGAGCTGCGTCGCGGCAACGATTACTCGCTGCTCAACACGACGTCGCCGAACCTGACGTACAAGCCCGAGCGCCTGACGATGGAAAAGGGCGACTCGGTGTTCACGCCGCTCGACCGTATCGGCCAGCTCACGATGCGCACGCTCGACATCGTCGACACGCGCGAGAAGCTCATGACCTACGCCAAGGCCGGTCTGCTCACCGCATCGAGCGACGACGCCCTGCCGCAGCTCGAAAGCAAGAAGGACTGAGTCGGCCAACACTCGCCGTGCCTCTCGGGGCGCTGCGAGCGACGCCCGCCACAACAGGCGGCGCGCCCTGAAAGGAGCGCGCCGCCTTTGTTTTTGGTCTGTCACGGTTCACGCGCTAAGATAGCGTCAAAATCAGCCACATCCCCAATCCTCACGCATTCGGGGTGCGCGCCGTGTCCCGTCTCGCGGACAGGCGCATGCGATGGAGACCCTGCGTTGGTACGCTTGATATTGCTGCTGCTCGGCGTCGATTACTTGCGCCGCCGCGCCCTCGCCCTGATCTGGATCGGGGCGATTTTCTTAGCTTTCGGGCTTGCGCTGATCGTCGATGCCCTCGACGGGGTGGTGCACTTCCCGCTCAACGTGTTCGCCTGGCTGTTGCTGCTCGAAGGCCTCGCGACGCTGGCCATCGTCAGTATCGGCGTGGGCGGTCAACGCATCGTGCGCGGACTCAAGGGAGGCACCTTTACCCTCGCCGCGCTGCTGGTGCTCTTCTTTCATCAACAGCACGGTAACTTCTGGCTGTCGATGCTGTTCGGTACGCTATTCCTCGCCGATGGACTGTTGCAATGCGTGGCGGCCTATGTCGTGCGGTATCCGCGCTGGATGTGGGCCACGGCGGGGGGATTGGTCGAGATTGCCGTGGCGATCTTCTTCTATCAGCCGTATCCGACGCACTACAAGGGCACCTTGCCCTACGCCATCGGGCTGGGGCTCGCGTTCACCGGGTGGAACTTACTGGTCCTCGCCATGCGCGCGCGGCGCCTGCGACGCGACTTCCGCGTCGAGCAGATTCTCGGCAGCCCCAGCGACAAACGCGGCTTGTGGAGGAATCGTCCCCGCGCACCGCGCTGGGAGGGCCCGCCCGCCGAAGGCGAACCCGCGTTGACGGTGCACGTATGGACACCATCGGGCTCGTCCAAGGCCCCGGCGCGCCGTCACCCGGTCATCGATCGTTATATCGCCGCCGTCGACGGGAATGGCGTGATCTCGACGGGTCACGCCGCGCTGGAGAGTCACGAAGGCGTGTATGTGAGTCTGTATCCCGCCAAGGAAATCGACCGTTCTCCGGATCAATTCGGGCAATTGCTGCGCGCCACGCGCGAGAATGATGTCCCCGGCGTGTTCCAGCCGGACTATGCGACCGAATCGAAGGCCTGGTGTGCGTCCACCGTCAAGGTGCGCATTCGCAACTACAGCCCGCGCCAGTTAGGCGCGTTCTGGCTGACTTACCGTCAGAACGCCACGTATAACCTCACGCACCGCAACTGCTCGAGCAGTGTGGCCAAGGCGCTCGAGGCAGCGATCGAAGGCCGTGTGGGTCAACTGCCCGGCGGGGTGGATGCCGGCTGGTGGACTTTCGTGCGGCTGTGGCTCACGCCCGAGTTGTGGGTCGCCGCGCAACTGCGCAAGCGGGCCGAGACGATGGCCTGGACGCCAGGCCTGGTGCTCGATTACGCGCGGGCCGTGAGCATGCTTGTCGACCCGCGTCCGTTCGGCTGGATCACGATGTCGTCGCTCGCGCTGCGTCGCATGCGCCGGGCGCGTCGCGCGTGGCGGGAGGCCGCCGACCTGGCTACCGAGGCACAAGCGCAGGAGAATCGGCCATAGCGCGGCCAACGGATAACGGAAACGCCTGCGACATTTGGATGGCGACGGCGTAACGGCATGAGTACGACGCAAGGCAATGGCAGCAAGTCCGCGGGCGCCGCGTGATCTTCACTCACGCGCTACAGAAGTACAACTCCATACGAGGACAGTTCAGCATGTTCCATCGCCTCTGGCGCTTTATCAGCGCCGCCCTGTTTGCCAGTCTGGTCATCGGCCGCGCGGCCCAAGCGATCACACCCGAAACCGCTCCCGCCACCCTTCCACACGGGGCCATCGTCGACCGGCAGCCGCTCGATGCCGACCACGGCTTGCCCGAGGCCGGCGAGCAGTTCCGCATTCGTTACAGTTCCATCGATGGCGTGGGGGGTATCGAAGCCCGTGAAGACACGGGCGCTGTCTTCCTTCCCAAAGGACCGACACCGCCCGGCGGCTGGCCGGTCGTTGTGTGGGCGCACGGCACGGTGGGCGTCGCCAGCGCGTGCGCGCCGTCGCTCAACGTGCGCAGCCAGCGCGACATTCAATATCTGGGCACGTGGCTCTCGCTCGGCTTCGCCATCGTGGCCCCCGATTACGCGGGTCTGGGCTCGCCCGGGCTACACCACTATCTGAATTCGCGCGCGCAAGCCTACAGCGTGCTCGACAGCCTGCTGGCCGCACGCAGCGTCTTCCCGTTGCAGAACCGCGTCGTCCTCGTCGGACAATCGCAGGGTGCGCACGCGGCGTTCTCGGCCGCCGGTTATCAGCCGCAATACGCGCCAGACGTCAAAGTGATCGGGACTGTGCTCACGGGCACACCGTATTTCAACGCCCAGACGTCGGCCGCCATGCTGTTCGCGAGCCAACCCGATCCGGGCGCGCCGGATCCGAAGATTCCGTACGCGATGTACCTGTTCCTGTCGGCGGCCGACCGCGATCCGACGATGCAGGCGTCGCGCTACTTCTCGCCGCAGGCGTTGCCTGTGCTGAACGAAGCCCGCACGCTTTGCATCGACGAACTGACCGATCACTCCACGGCCGCCGGCCTGAATGCGGGCAACAGCATGCAGCCGGATATCCAGAAGCTGCTCGACAACGAGACGCCTTCTCTGCGCTACCCGACGCTGCATATCAAGCATCCGGTGTTCATCGGCATGGGCATGAACGACATCGACGTGCCGGTCATCATGCAACAAGCGTTTGCGCGCGATGTGGCCCAAGCGGGAACCACCACCCTGGTGCGTACGTACGAAGGGCTGGATCACGATGCGACCGTCAATCCCTCGCTGCGCGATTCGGTGCCATTCGTCCTCGACCTGATGTCGGCGAGAAAGCGTGCGCACGCACAATAATTAGAGGGACGCCTCGAAATTTTGAATGAAAAAAGTGGGGGGATTGATGATGAGAAAATCTAAGTAACTGATTTTATTATTGTTATTTTGCGTTGCATGTACGCAACACGCGGGTAACTACGTAAAATTACATATGGTGCGTCGCAACACGGCGTCCTATACTGAACTCGTCTCCTCCATGTCTCCTCCTGATATGGATTAAGCCCGCCATTCGCGGGCTTTCTTTTTTTCTGCTGCCGGAATTCGCTCGACCGTCCGGCGCGGTCATGGCCCAGCGCGCTCAGTCGATAGCGGCGGCACACGCGTCCGTCGGCGTGGCCAGCACGCCCCCCACCCCCGGAATGATCTTCAGCCCCGCCGACGCCACCCGACAGGGCGCCGCCATCAGTCCACACCCCGACACCGACGTCACGAACGGCAGAATGGCGAACAAGGCCCACCACCGGCGCAGATTGCGCGGGGCGGGCTTCGACGCCAATGTCGCGTCCCCCGCGTCGGCGGGGCGGAGCGCTTGTCCGTCGGCCGTTACCGGGCCGGCGCGCAAAGCGTCAATGGCGTGATGGGGCATTGGGGGGAGCAGCGTCATGTGGGGGAGTCCTGATAAGGGCGGGATGCCAGTCGTTCATGCGATTTGCCTCGGGCGTCGCAAAGCGAGCGAGGCGACGTGGCTCAGGGAGCAGGCGTCGTGTGGCCGATGTAGGTGAAGCGCGGCACCGGGCCGCTCTCCGTCTCCACCGGTTCGTTCCAGATGTGCAACAGGCGGGTGCTCATGGGCAGCCCTTCGCGCGGGTACAGCCGCGTGTAGACGACCACCGGCTCATCGGTCTCGTCGGCGCGGGCGACGCCAAGCGCGAGATAACAATTGCCTTTGTAATGGCGGTAGACACCCGGGCGGAACGCCTCGATTTCCGGCGTGGATTCCGCCGACGGCGCGGACACATTCGATACCATCGTTCTCTTCTCCTGCTGGCCACAACCGGATACGGTCCGGCAAAAAATGCTCGCTGAAGTTCCGCGTCAGCGCGGCACCGCGATCCCTACCGATTTCGCAAGCGGCGCGGGCGAGATGCCCGACGCGCCGCGGAACGGCTCATCGAGGTTGACGATCAACGCGATCACCATGCCGATCGCGCCCATGTGGATCGCGATGATGAAATTGCTTTTCCATGAGCCCGGATACCGGCCGTTCATTGCCATCGCCGCCAGCATGAAGAGCGCGATGACCCACCAGAACACGTCGGGCACGGTTTTCGTCGAGTTCTCGAAACGTCCTTGACGGGCCTCTTCCAACCGATCGAGCAAGGTCCGGATCGAACTGGCGCTGTCCTCGTGTTTCGCAACCACACGGCGCGTAGCCCCGACAAACGCCGTCAATGCCGCTTCGGTCACGGGCGACAGATCCGGGTCGGCGGTGCTCAGCGTCTTCCATTCGTCGGTGACGGCGGACGTCACGTAGCCGCGCAGCAACACGCGCGCGGTCTGCGCATCGGTGTCGCCGACCGCCTTGAGTTCTCGATCGAGGCGTCTGACCACCGACGCCTCGCGCAGCGCCTGATCGTCCGCATGGCCGAGGTTGGCGCGCACGTCGGTCAACACATGGGCGAGCACGAAGACGATGAACGCTAGCAGGCTACCGTGGACGACATCGGATACCGTGCCGCGTACCTCGGACGGGTCGGCCAATCGATCGAACAACCAGACGCGCGCCAGCCACGCGACGGCCACGGCAAGCACCGCCGTGCCGACGGCCATGCAAACGAGCAACAGCCCCGTCGGCATCAACGTCATTTGGTTCACCAGCCATTGCATTCGCGTTCCCCCGCATCCGTCTCGACAAAGCTTTGCGAAACTTACATGGCGGCGGTAAGCCCTGCACCGCCGCCGATGCGGCGACTATACCTGATGCGCGCCCGGCGGCAACGTGGTGATTCGTGGGCGCCGGGCGCGCGCGAATATCGCCGCGCCTTCGAACGTCCGCATGAACGCCCGGGACGCGCCATACGACCTCAAGACCACGCGTTACGAAGCTTGCGAGCGACATCGATGTGCACGGTCACGTCGCCCACCGGCCCTCGCGGCGCCTCGCCCTCGCGCGGCTTCGGGAGAATTTCGTACAGCGGCAACATCGTGTCGGAGACGAATCGGCTGCGCGTGCCGTACACGTGGCGATCGCCCATTCCCGTTTGCTGATGCACATAAAATCGCTGAGGCACGACCAGTTGCAGCGATTCCTTCGCGCGCGTCATCGCCACATACAAGAGCCGCCGCTCTTCCTCGATGTCCTCGTCGTCGCCCGTGCTCATGTCAGACGGAATGCAGCCGTCGACGACGTTGAGCACATAGACCGAGCGCCACTCCTGCCCTTTCGCACTGTGGATCGTCGACAGAATCAGGTAGTCCTCGTCGAGTAACGGCGGACCGGATTGCGCACTCGTGGCATCGGGAGGATCGAGGGTCAGCTCGGTCAGGAACTGCTCACGCGACCCATACGTGCCCGCAATGCGTGCGAGTTGTTCGAGGTCCGCCTGGCGCACGGCCGCGTCGTCGAAGCGTTGTGTCAGCAACGGCGCATACCAGCGCAGCGCCAGATCGACATCGGCCGGCCACGACAGCCGCGTGTCGTGCAACGCGATGAAGACGTCGACGAATGCGCGCCAATCGGCAGCGGCCGCCGACGGCGGCTTGAAGCCCGCGAGCACCTGCGCGGGCGTGGCGGAGGCCGACATGGCGTCGAGCAATCGGGTTGCACTCACGGGCCCGATCCCGGGGATCAACTGGGCGACACGAAACCCCGACAAGCGGCTGGCCGGATTGTGCGCCCAGCGCAGGATCGACAACATATCCTTGACGTGCGCCGCTTCGAGAAACTTCAAGCCGCCGAATTTCACGAACGGAATATTGCGGCGCGTGAGTTCCAGCTCCAGTGCCGCGCTATGGCTCCCGGTGCGGAACAGCACCGCCTGCTGCATCAATCGGGTGCCGGTCTCACGTTGCGCCAGCACCTGATCGGCAACCCAGCGAGCCTGCCCCGACTCGTCGCTCACATTGACGAGTTGCGGCAGATGCGTCGATTGACGATCGGTCCACAGCGCCTTCGCGTAGCGCTCGTTCGACTCGGCGATGACGGCATTGGACGCATCGAGAATCGGTTGCGTCGAACGGTAATTCCGCTCGAGCGTGACCACATGGGCGGGCTCGGCAAATTGACCGGGAAAGTCGAGAATGTTTCGGATGGTGGCCGCGCGGAACGCATAAATCGACTGCGCATCATCCCCCACGACGGTGAGGCCGCGCCCGTCGGGCTTCATCGCGAGCAGGATCTGCGCCTGCAGTCGATTGGTGTCCTGGTATTCGTCGACGAGCACGTGGTCGAAGCGCTCGCCCAGTTCGCGCGCGAGTTCCGGCGCGCTCATCGTCTCGGCCCAGTACAGCAGCAGATCGTCGTAATCGAGAACGTGCTGCGCTTGCTTCGCGTCGACGTAGGCACCGAAGAGCGTCTTGAGCTGCGCCTCCCATTGCGCGCACCATGGGAAGTGGTTCGCGAGCACTTCCGCGAGCGGTGCCTGACTGTTCACGACGCGCGAATAGATCGAGAGGCATGTGCCCTTGAGCGGGAAGCGCGACTGCGTGGCGGAAAAGCCGAGGTCGTGGCGCGCAAGGCCCAGCAAATCCTCGGCATCGCTGCGGTCGTGAATGGTGAACGCTTCCGACAGGCCGATGCGCGTTGCCACATCGCGCAGAATGCGAGCGCCAATGGCGTGAAACGTGCCGGCCCACGGCAGCGACGGCGGTTGCGACGACGCCAGACCCAGCACCTTTTGCAGCACCGCACCTACGCGTCGCTCCATCTCGCCGGCGGCGCGACGCGAGAAGGTAAGCAGCAAAATGCGGTTGGGGTCGGCCCCGCGCACGATGAGGTTGGCGACGCGATGCGCAAGCGTGCTGGTCTTGCCCGAGCCGGCACCGGCGATGACGAGCAATGGCCCGCCGGGCGCGCCGTTGTCGCCCACGCCATAGTCGACGGCTTCGCGCTGGCGGTCGTTGAGTTCGGCCCACGGATCGCGGGCGGGGGCGGTCGGCTGTTCGGACATGCGAGATCTGGGAGCGCCACGAAAAGGCGGGCCGTGGCCCGCAAGTACGCTCATCGAGTACTGTATATTTATACATTATAACGATGGCTTCGACGCCCATCGAGTCCCTTCGCACATTGAGACAAATTCCCGCTGTCGCCCGTCTGACGGCCCACTGATCGACCTCATGACGATTCGTACCGGCACATCGTCCTGGACCGATCCGACGCTCATTGCGTGTGGACGGTTCTACCCGCCGGGCGTCGATACGCCCGAGGCGCGGTTGCGTCATTACGCGTCGCTGTTCGATCTGGTCGAGGTCGACAGCAGCTACTACCGGCTGCCCGACGCCGCCATGGCATGGCGCTGGACGCAACGCACATCCCCGTCGTTTCGCTTTCACATCAAGGCATTTCGGGCGTTCACCGGCCATACGACGCCGCGCGCGGCACTGCCGCGCGATATCGCGCAGGCGCTGGGTGCGGGGGACGACGCAAGCGCAGGGCCAGATGGCCCGCTTGCGTCGCTTGGATCTCTCGCGCCGCAAGAACTCCCCGCAGAACTTCGCGACGAACTCTGGCGACGCTATCTCGAAGCCATCGAGCCGTTGCGTCAGCGCGGGCAACTGGCGGCGATTCACTTCCAATTCTCCCCGCGCGTGCAGAACGACCGCGCCGGGCGGGCCCTGGTGTTCGAGACCGCGCGACGGCTCGATGGCGAACGGCACGCCGTGGAATTTCGTCACCGTAGCTGGTTCGACACGCCCTCGCGCGAAGCCGCCACGCTGGCCATGCTGCGCGAGACAGGGGCGGCGCACACCATCGTCGACAGTCCCGGCGGATTCGACAACACGGTGCCTGCGGTCTGGGCGACAACACGCGACGACCTGTGCGTCGTCCGCCTGCACGGCCGCAACGCCGCCGCCTGGAACCGACAAGGCATCGCCGCCTCCTCGGGACGCTTCGTCTACGAGTACAGCGCGAGCGAGTTGATCGACATCTCGGCGCGCGTCCAGCGACTGGCCGCGACCGTCGACGACACGCATGTCCTCTTCAATACGAACCACGAAGATCAGGGGATGAAGAACGCGTCGGCGTTCGCGCGCACGCTCACGACACTTGCACGCGGCGTCGTTTAGGAGTGGTGCGCGTCGTCGGTCGGCCGGACGCCTGCCTTGAGCGTCTTGCGCCATGCGGGCAGGTCGCCGAGTCGCGCGCCTTCCGGTACGGCACCGTGCTTGCCAGACCCGACGCGTTGCGCGCGATAGATGCCCGTGTGCCCCGAGCACAGATACGCCAGTACGCAGGCAATCGCGGCATAGCCGCCGATCTGCGGGCCGAAGATCTCGATGGCCATCAACGTCGAGGCGATGGGCGTGTTGGCCGCGCCGGCGAACACGGCGACAAAACCGACGCCCGCGAGCACCGCCGCCGGCAACGCCAACACATGCGATAACGCGTTGCCCAGCGTTGCGCCGATATAGAACAGCGGTGTCACTTCCCCGCCCTTGAAGCCCGAGCCGAGCGTGATGACGGTGAAGACCGCCTTGCCAAGGAAGTCGTACCACGGCAACGACGTATGAAACGCGTCGACGATGGTCGGGATGCCCAACCCGAGGTACTGCGGCGTGCCCAGCACGGTGGCCGCCACTGCGACCAGCAGCCCGCCGGCGAATGGGCGCAGCGGGGCGTAGGCGATACGCCGCTTCATGAAGGCCGACGTGGCGTGCGTCGCCTGCGCGAACGCCATCCCGGCGAGTCCGCACAGCACACCCGCGGCAGCGGCACTGAGCGCTCCGGCGATCGACATCGACGCGGAGAACGCGCCTGGCGCGATCGTGTACGCGGTGTGATGCACGCCCCAGGCGCGCGTGACAGCGTCGCCCACGAGCGCCGCGACGAGGCACGGCAACAGGGCGTCGTAGCGCAGACGTCCGATGGCAAGCACCTCCAGGCCGAACACGGCGCCCGCGAGCGGTGTACCGAAAACCGAGGCGAAGCCTGCGGCGATGCCCGACATCAGCAGCACACGACGCTGCTCACCGGACAGACGGAAGACGTGGGTGAGTTGGTCGGCCAGCGCGCCGCCCATCTGCACGGCCGTGCCCTCGCGCCCGGCGGACCCGCCGACCAGATGCGTCACAACCGTGCCGAACAGCACGAGCGGCGCCATGCGCAACGGCACGACGCGCCGCGGATCGTGAATCTCGTCGATCAGCAGATTGTTGCCGGCTTCGACGCTCGCGCCGAGCCGCAGATAGAGCCAGCCCACCGCGAAGCCGGCAATGGGCAGCAGCCCGAGCAGCCACGGGTGAGCCAGACGCGTCTCGGTCGCGAGATCCAGTGCGACAAGAAACAGGGCCGACGCACTGCCGGCCATGATGCCGACGAGCGCCGCGAGCGAACTGGCGCGTGCCGCGCGCGGCAACACGCCGAACAAGTCGCGCAAGGGAGAGTCTTGAAACATCTTCATGGTGTCCAACAGGGGGGACGACCGACGCCGTCGACAAATTGCCTGAACCCTGCCGAGAATGAGAGAAACGCTCGCGCGCATAGCCCGCAACCTCCCGGCACGCCAGGATCTTGCAGGCATCATCAGCCCCGGGGAGGGGCGGTTTGCGGAACGAACGCCGGAGGTATGCCATCTCCGTGAAGCAGCCGACATGCTATCAGGAAGCACGAGCCCTCACAATGCGTGACATTCGCTGCGCCGAAATGCCGAACCGGATCGGCGCATTCCGATAAATCGGCGCATTGACGTTTCGCCGCCGCTCGCATCGCTAGAATCGGTATCCGGTTCACGGAGAGCGGGTATGGCGGCAGACAGCGAATACATCGAACGCGTCAGGGCGTACGACTGGGACGACGTCACCGGGTTGTGGCGCGACATTCAACGTTGCGCCACACCCGGATGGGACGCGGGCAAAGCGCTGGAATATCTCGTACTGAAGGGGTTCGAACTGGGCGGCGCGACGGTGAGGTGGCCTTATACGGTCAAGCTCGTCGATGAGAAGATCCTCGAGCAGATCGACGGCGTGATCTACGCCGCGGGCATCGCTGCCATGATCGAATGCAAGGATTATTCGGTCCCATCGAGTCGGACCAAACGACGCATCGGCTCCGACCCCATTGCCATCCTCCAGGCAAAGCTGACTCGCCGTCCTGCTGCCCTGATCGGCTGCCTGTTCGCCAGCGGCGAATTCACCGAAGCGGCAGAAGGACGGGTCAATTTCACCAAACCGGCGACCATCCTTTGCTGGACCGGCGACGATATCGATCGCTGTGTCCATCGACGAAATTTCACGCAGACGCTGCAGCGCAAATTTCGAATTTGCGTCGAGGAAGGCAAGCACCTCGCGAAGTGTTCTAGCTAAGGAGATCGTCGCATGAAAATACGGAGCATTGTTTGTCCCTCACAGGATAGCGTCACCTTTCTGAACGCTTGGCTGCCCCCGGAACTTTCCGCTTCGTCGCACTTCTTTTTCCCATCGCCGCTCAGTGATGCACCGGCAACCGCCAGGAACGTACTCGCAACACACCCCCTTCAAACGCTGCTCATCCGCAACGCCCACACGACGGACCCGGCCCTGATCAGTGACCTGGAGGTGTACGCGGAGGAAAGGTTGATGTTGTCGGCATCGAAGCAGCAGTTCGAGATCGAGGTCGTCTCACCGACGCTGCTGGCGATGCTCTTCGAAACGCAGGAAATATTCACGGCGATCTTTGGCGAGCGGGCGACCGATTTCCTGCACTTGATGGGCAGCTACGATCCCGAGCGGGCGGTCGGCGAAGCCGGCACCACGATAGCGGATATCATCGCCCATCTCGACGACACCACCCGTGCGTTGCTGCGCGCGACGCCGACGGCGCGGCGGATCCTTGCGCGCATCGCCAAACTCGACGCCAAGCCTTACCGGCGCGAAGACGACTGGGACGCTGCCTGGTATCGCGACCTGCCGCAGCCGACACGGTCGTATTGAATCGCCGACGGGTTCGGCCGCGCCAACGCGTGTTCGATACCCCCGCCCTCAAGCCGCCAATGCTCGGCACTGACCGACGACACGCTCGAAGCACGCCGTCGCGAAATCGACCGACGCTTCGGTCGTAAAGCGACCGAGGCTCACACGCACCGTGCGGCTCGCGGCGTCGTTGTCCAGACCAATGGCACTCAGCACGTGAGACGGCTGCCCCGACGCCGAGTTGCAGGCCGACGTCGACGACACGGCCAGATTGCCGTTGAGCATGAAGGTCGCGAAACCCGGATGCCGCACCGTCAAGCTCAATGTATGAGGAATACGCTGTGCCGTCGCGGCGTTGTGCACAATGCCATCGAGCCCCAGCACACCATCGAGCAGGCGGCGACTCAATTGCGCGATGCGCGCGTTGTCGGTCGTCATGGCCTGCATGGCGAGTTCGCATGCAGTGCCCATGCCGACGATCTGATGCGTCGCCAGCGTGCCCGAGCGCAGGCCTCGCTCGTGACCGCCACCATGCATCTGCGGGGCGATGCGCGTCATGACATCCTGGCGCACGTATAGGGCACCGATGCCCTTGGGGCCGTAGACCTTGTGCGCCGACATCGACATCAGGTCGATGCCCATCGCCTTGACGTCGATGGGGGTCTTACCAAGCGCCTGCGCCGCATCGACATGCAGCAACGCCCCGGCCGCATGCACCACCTTCGCGACGGCCGCCACGTCGGTCAGCGTGCCGAGTTCGTTATTGACGAGCATGACCGACACCAGTCCGGTGTCGGGACGTAGCGCTGCCGCCACGGCATCGGCGGTAATCTCGCCGGTAGTCGACGGCGTCAGATACGTGACGGATGCACCGCGCGATGCCAGACACGCCATCGTGTCGAGAATCGCCTTGTGTTCGAGCGCGCTCGTCACGAAATGTGCGCGCGACTGCCCGCGTTCCGCATAACCTTTAAGCGCGAGATTGTTCGACTCGGTCGCGCCGGACGTCCACACGATCTCGGCAGCCTGCGCACCAATGAGCGCCGCCACCTGGGCTCGTGAACGCTCCACAAGACGGCGCGCACTCACGCCCGCCGCATGCGAAGTCGAGGCCGGGTTACCGAAGACACCGTCCACGCCGAGACAATCGGCCATTGCGGCAATTACGGCAGCATCCGCCGGCGTCGTGGCCGCGTAATCGAAGTAGTGGAGTGGTTCTCTCTCGCGCATGATCGGCACCGAATAAAAAGTGCATCGATCGTACGCGCCGCAAACGAGAAAAGGCTTGCGGAATTCCCCGCAAACCGGGCGCTTTAGGTAAATTTCGTCCCAAAATGCGGCGAAATCAGGAATTTTATTCCAAGCACGATCAAGCACCCTCAATGGTGGGGAATCGCGCGCTAACCCCGACGCGAAGCCCCCGACCCTCTCTGGCGTCAGGAGAGGGATTCGATATGCGTCGAGTGTGCGTAGACCTGGCCGAACCGATTGGCCAGGAAATCCGCCAGGGCGATTTGTTCCTGACGCACGAAGCCACGTTGCGGCAACTGTCCGGCGAAGAACATGTCGAGCGCTGCGCAGATGGCCGATGCCGTAGTGATCTGGATCGCGCTGGCGCTGTGCCCGTTGTTGCGCTCGGCGAAGATCTTCCGCGCGAAGACTTCCTGCGTCAGCACCCCGCGGCGAAGGCCGCTCACGACGACGAAGATCAGCACCACGTCCTGCAGCGTGCTCGGCACCGCGCGTTTGAGAATCGTCTTGATCGTTTCCTGATCGTCTTTCAAGCGCAGTTCGTTGAGCAGCACCTTCATCAACGCACCGTGGCCCGGATAGCGCACGGATTTGTAATCGAGATCGCGCACGCGTCCGCCCAGCGTCTCGCAAAGCGTACCCAACCCGCCCGACGTGTTGAACGCTTCGTACTCCACACCGTCGAGCGAGAAGTGCTCCAGATCTTCCAGGGGCTGAACGCTCAGCCTGACCCCGTCTCGAATCGCTTCGCACGGCTGGCAGTACTCGTTGATGAGCCCGTCGACGCTCCACGTCAGGTTGTACTTCAGCGAGTTGGTGGGGAATGCCGGCAACGCGCCGACCCGCATCTTCACGGAGTCGACCTGATCGAACGTGGCGGCGAGATGATGCGCCGCGATGGCGATGAATCCGGGGGCCAGGCCGCATTGCGGCATCAGCACGGTCGACGCGCCCTCCGCCAGTTGCTGGATCGCATGGGTTGCGGCCACGTCTTCGGTCAGATCGAAGTAGTGACATCCCGCGGCGACGGCGGCCGTCGCCGCGCTCGTGGCCATGGTGTAGGGCAGCGCGTTGACGACGGCATCGTGGCCCGAGACGGCCCGTTGCAGTGAGCCCGTGTCGCATCCCGTCAGTTCGACGAACGCGTGGGCATGGTTGCGCACTACGGCAGCCGCCTGCGCGTTGCGGTCGAAAACCGTGACCCGGTAGTCGCCGCTATCGTGCAACAAGCGCGCGATGGTCTGGCCGATGTGTCCCGCGCCAAGCAAGGCGATCTTCTTCATGGTCTTCCCCTCGAATGGAAACGTCGAACGGTGGCGCTGGCCGGCATCACGCCGAATCGTTGGCTTCGACGTTTGTGCAAGGACCGCCACATCCATTCTAGGGAGAGTGTCGGATGATATGTAGCGTCATTTCGTCGTAATTTATGATTTATCTGCCGAAATGACGAACACTATGACGAATTGCGATGCCGTGAGCCGTTGCCATAGGGAACGTCGGCCGGCCCGGCATTCACGCAATGCGGTGCGCGCAGGAATGGCGACGGAGGGGACTCGGGCGGGCATGATGCCCGCCGATCGCCGGGACACGGCGTGTCAGTGAGTCACTGTCGCCAAGCCGAGATACCCCTGGTAACCCACGTACAAGCCGACCATCACGATCAGGGCGCTGGAAAAATAAGGCGCTTTGCGCGCGAACTCGCCGAAGCCGCTCCACCGTCTGGACACGTGTTTGACGCTGAGCGCGGCGAGCGTGCCGGAGGCCACCATGGTGAGCGCCAGTCCAATGCTGAAGCACAGTACCAGGCCTGCCCCAAGGGCGAACTTCTTGAGTTGAAGGCAAAGCAGCAACACCGTAATCGACGCCGGGCATGGCACCAGTCCGCCCGTGAGACCGAACATGACGATCTGCCCGGTCGTGACGTCGCGATTCGCGAAGCGGCGCTTGATGTCGTCTGCGTGTGCGCGCTCGTGGGCGTCCTGGTACTCGTCGGAAGCCACGTCCAGGCCGCCATGCGAATGATCGTGCTCCGTGAACTCGACATCGTAGCCATGGCGATGGAAGCCATGTTCCAGCAGCAGGCGCGCCTTGAACGCGTGAGGCTCCGGAATCTCTTCGACAGATTCGAGATACCCGTCACGGGACACAAACGTGAACGTTTGCTTGGCACCTCCCGGACGCTCGGTCTCGAGTCGCACGTTATCCGCCGCCCAATCCTGGCCGTGATTTCCTTGGCGGGATAAACGAAAGCGGGGAGGCACGCCCTCCTCGAAGATCGCCAGACGAACCAGACCGTGACCCGTATCGATGATTCGCGTCTCATCATGCTCGTGGGTGTGGCCGTGGCTGTGATCATGGTCGTGGCCGTGGTCATGACCGTGGTGGTCGTGGTGATGTTGGTCGCGCCAGGTGCGCCAGACCATCCAGCAGGCAACGGCGACGATCAGCACCGCCGAGGCGATCTGAAAGTACGGTTCGGTCGCTTGCGCGTCCCAATTCCGGCCGAGATACAAGCCGCCTAACGCCACGCCCCAAACGACGGCCGTATGCGACACCGTCGCGGACAGGCCGAGCAACACCGCTTGCCCAATGGTGCCGCGAATGGCCACGATGAACGCGGCCATCATCGTTTTGGAATGTCCAGGCTCCAGTCCGTGGAGCGCCCCGAGCAGGATTGCGCTGGGGATGAAAAGCCACGCGTTACCCTGCTGAAGTAGGTTGGCGAAGTCGGCCATGTCGGAGAAGGTGCATAGTGTGGGTGCGCCAATATACTCCACCCCAGTATATCGGCGCCACGTTTTTCTACACGTTTCTCGCGTCGCCCCCCCCTCAAGCCCTCGCCCGGGGGCGGGGATTGCTCAGGCACACGGCGACAAAGGGAGCGCTCTCGGCGAAGTCGATGGGGACTGCGCGTCCGGCGGGCGATCAGCGAACCGTCGCTGCAATTCCTCAAACGACATCAACTCACCGGCAATGGCGCTCGCGGCGACCGTCGGCGGACTGGCCAGCCAGACCTTGCCGGGTCCGGAGCGCCCTGGGAAGTTCCGATTGATGGCACTGATCGTCACCTGCTCGGCGTGCGTCGACGACCCCGGGCCACAGTTCGCACACGCGCCGCATGCCGGCTGCAATAATTCCGCGCCCACCTGCTCGAACGCTTTCAGGTAGCCACGACGCTCGCAATAGTCCCGAACGGCAACGGTCCCGAACTGCAGATACAACTTCACATGCGAGGGCACCTTCAGTCCGCGCTCCGCCGCCCATGACAGGACCGCATGGTAATAGTCGAAGTCTTCACGCTTGCCGGCGGTGCAGGATCCCCCATAGGCGATGTCGAAGCGAATCGGCCCTTCGGTGACGTCGGTGATCGGCACGCCGTTTCCGGGATCGCCCGGCCGCGCCACCATCGGGACGACCGCGCTGCAATCGATGCGAATGACGTCCGCATAGACCGCGCCCTCATCACTGTGCATCCAGTCTTCGATGACGAACGCCACCCCTCGGCGTTCGCGCAGGAATCGAACCGTTTCCTCGTCCGGCGCAACGATGCCGGTAAATCCGCCCAGTTCGGCGGTCATGTTCGTGAGCGTCGCGCGCTCGTCGGTCGACAACTGCTTGATCGCCGCTCCCGTGAACTCGAAGATCCTGCCCACGCCCGCGCCTGCCTTGATGCGGGGCGCCGCGAGCAGTTCGAGCACGATGTCCTTTGCCGTCACGCCCGCAGGAATCCGACCCACGAGATCGATGCGCAGCGACTCGGGCACCGTCAAGCGCACCGCGCCGGTGACCATGCTGTTGGCCATGTCCGTCGTTCCCACGCCGAAGGCCACGCAACCCACCGCACCGCTATGCGGCGTGTGCGAGTCCGTGCCGACCACAACCTGTCCTGGCAGTGCATAGGTCTCGGCCATCACGGCATGCGAAATGCCTTCGGACCCGTGTCCATGCGCCACGTCCGCGTCGCCGAGGTAGCCATGATTGCGAATGCCGTACTCGCGAACGAAGTCGCGATGCGCGTTCGACAAGTGGTAGACGCCGGTCATCAGCCCGTCCTGACGATGCACCGGACTGCGATTCGAATACGACAGATGATCTTCAAAGGCGATGATCGACTGCGGCTCACGGAGTGGGGTCGGTCGCCCGAATGCCGCATGCAGCATGTGGGTACACATGCCCGTGTAGTACTCGTGAATGAAACGCCAGTCGGCCCTCACGAATCCACCGACGCCGGGCTGCAAGCCGCCGTCGACATCGTCGGTCACAACGAGATGCCGCGATAGAATCTTTTCCGCGAGTGTCTGCGGCCGGGGCGACGTGTTCGCCATCGCATTCGCCATCGCGTAAGGGCGCACGTCGCGCATACGCGCCTGACCGTACTTGAGCAGGCCACCGTGCCTCAGAATCGCGGCAGCCAGCGTGTCGCGCGGCGCCACCAGTTCTTCAATATCGATCGCCTCACCCCGCTGGATTCGGTCGATCAGTCCGAAGTCCGTCGACGTGAACAAGCCGACGTTGTCGGCGTTCTGTCGATAGATGCGCTCGAAGCTTTCCGCGATGACCAGAACGATGCACGCACGACGTTCCGCGACCGGACTGTGTTCGCGCGAGGAGCCTTTCCCGTAGCGCTTGCCGGCGACCGTGACGCTGAACCCGCCAAGCTTCACGCTATCGGTGCCGATCGGTGTCCGCTCGCCGGCCTTCAGGCCGACGTAGGGATAGCGCGCCAGACGGTCGTCGTAATACGTCAGCACCGGAATCGGCGTGATCTCGTCGGTCGACACATCGTTGCGCAGCGACCCTGCCTGCGCCAGATTCAATGCACGCCCTTGAAGCTGGGCATCGATCGTGTCGGGGTCTTCGCTGAGGAAGAGAATGCGGCCTGGAATGTGAAGTTCGGTCATGCAGCGCTCCTGGTCTCGGAAATGTACCGAACGCTCACGCGATCCTGAAGTGCCGATTCATGCAGGTCGCCATCCTGATTTGCGAAGGCCCCGGCCTGCGCGCGCGACGCGCCTATGACGCATTGCTGGCGCGCCTTTCCCCGCGGATGGCAATGTTTGCCACAACGTTGGCAGGAATCGCCGCATTCCGTCACTTTCGGTCTTGCGCACCGCATCCCATAATTTCCTCACGGCGCGAGCGACGCTTCGCTCCAGCGAGCCGGATTGCCACCGCGGCACCGGCGTAAGACCGAAGGTCAGTGAGGACATCATGAGTCATGCCACCACCGCTACGCAATATGTTCAGCCGCGTAGCTCGGTAAAGCACCTGCCCGTCAATTTGTTTGCGTCAGTCATGGGCATTTCCGGACTGTCGCTTGCGTGGCGTGGCGCACATCAGCTCTTCGGTGCCGATGTGGAGATCGCCGAGGGGATTGGCGTCATCGCCATCCTCGCGTTCCTGGTCCTGGCAATCGGTTACGCCGTCAAGTGGGCGCGGTATCCCGCGGTCGTCAAAGCGGAATTCAATCATCCCGTCGCGGGCAACTTCTTTGGCACCATCACGATTGCGGTACTGCTGCTGTCGTCAGTCGTTGGCGTCTACAGCGCGGCGCTCGGTGAAGTCATCTGGACCATCGGGTCGATTCTGACGATCGGTCTGGCCTTCGTTATCGCGGGTCGGCTCTTCCGAGGCAAGGAGGATCCGGCCCACGCGGCACCGGCCTGGTTGATTCCCGGCGTTGCCACACTCGATATCGCCGTGGCGGGTGGCACGATGCCGATGGCGTGGGCGCACGAGCTCAACATGTTCGCGATTGCCATCGGCACGATGATGGCGCTCGTGTTCTTCACGATGATCTTCTCGCGCGTGGTGCATCAAGAACCGCTGCCGGCCGGCATGGTGCCGTCGCTGATCATCATGATTGCACCGTTCGAGGTGGGTTTCCTGGCGTACGTGAACGTCACCCATCATGTGGACATGTTTGCCGGCCTGCTCTTTTACTTCGGCCTGTTCCTGTTCATCTCGCTTTCGTTCAAGGTCTTCCGCCGGTCGATTCCCTTCGCTGCCTCGTGGTGGGCCATCAGCTTCCCGATCGCCGCGCTGTCCAATGCGGCCATCAAGTACGCGGCCTACTCGGATACCTGGGTGATCAAGGGGCTTGCCGGCCTTATCCTGGCCTTCCTGAGCGCTGCCATCCTCGTGCTCTTCGTGCGCACGTTGCACCGCTTGTTCACTCATCGGCTTCTGGTCGGCTGAAATTGCTGGCTCTGCCATGGCGCCCTCTGCCCGGAGGGCGTTTTCATTTTGATCGCCCCTACGTTACATCGGTAATTCGCTATGTCTTGGATCGTGCTCAGTGTCGCTGGACTTCTGGAAATTGCTTTCGCCTTCGGGATGAAATGGTCGGCGGGGTTCAGCCGGCTCTGGCCAAGCGTCTATGCCGCCATCACCGGACTAGGCAGCATCTGGTTGTTGAACACGTCGCTCAGATCGCTCCCGGTCGGCACGGCCTATGCAGTTTGGACAGGGATTGGCGCAGCCGGAACGGCCGTTGTCGGCATGATCTTCCTCGGCGAATCCGCGTCGGTGGCGCGCGTGGTATGTATCGCGCTCATTCTGTCCGGCGTCGTCGGCTTGCGCATTACGGCCGGTGCGATTGCTTAGCTTCGCGCCAATCGACATCGGTAGGCCGTGCCGACCGGCACGGCCCCACGAGGCGGGGCGACGCGTCAGTCGTATGCCGCTAAGCGGCTATCCGAAAGCGTCGGCGGTAGTCCACCGGGGAGACACTGAGCTTGCGCAGGAAGGCGCGCCGCAGTCCATTAGGGTCGGCAAAACCCGTCAGACTCGCCACTTTCTTCAAAGGGTGTTTTGTTTCCTCAAGCAGCCTGCGCGCCGCATCGATGCGGGCGTCCTCCACAAACGATGCGGGTGTCGTGCCACATTCTTGCTTGAATATGCGTGCGAAATTCCGCGCACTCATTCCGGCGCGCTCCGCGAGCGCTTCTACCGATAGCGGCTGGGAAAGATTCTGAAGCACCCATTCCTGCACATCTCGGATGGTGCTCTTCTCCGACGTCTGCGCCGTTAGATACGCGCTGAACTGGGACTGTCCACCGGGGCGCTTGAGAAACATGACGAACTGTCGCGCGACCTTCATGGCGACGGCTCGCCCCAGGTCTTCTTCGACGAGCGCCAATGCAAGGTCCAGGCCGGCCGTGACGCCCGCCGACGTGTAGATACCGTTGTCCCTGACGAAGATTTGATCCGGCTGAACATCCACTTTCGGATACAGGCGGCTCAGGCGCGCCGTGTAATTCCAGTGCGTGGTGGCCTTGCGCCCGTCGAGCAAGCCTGCGCGCGCGAGAAGGAGGGCGCCCGAACATACGGAGCCGATACGACGCGCCGTCTTTGCGTAACGCAATATCCAATGACGGATCGCTGCATCGTCCTCCAGAAGCCGCATCGACGGACTGCCGGCAATCAACAACGTATCGATATCCGCGCTGCTCGTGTCCAGCGTCGCATCGGGGGTGATCCGCATCCCGTTCGATGCCAGCAACACGCCAGACGTCGTCGAGACAATTTCGAACTGATAGGTCGACGGCGCGCCGGCCTGCCGCGCCGCTTCGTGAAAGACTTCCACCGGCCCGACAAGGTCCAGCATTTGCACGTTTGGAAAGGTGAGCACTGCAACTTTCATGGCCGCGACCTGTAGTCCCGATGACATTACAGTGTAGCTTCCGTGACCTGCGCTCGCCAGGACGTGGCCGAGAATTCGCAAATTCTGGCCGAGATCGGCATATCCCGCCGCGCCACGGACCGGAATGTAGTGGTCTAATGAACCCGGACACTGATTTACGCGAAAATGCTCGCCATGAAGAGGTGTCTGATGACCAAGCAACGACATACGTTTTCGCCGAAGTTCAAACAGCAAACCGCCTGTCTGGTGCTCGACCAGGGCTATAGCCATATTGAGCCGAGCCGATCGGTCGGCGTCAGCGAGACGGTGCTACGTGGCTGGGTGCACCAGCTTCAGCAGGAACGTCAAGGCATCACGCCGCAAGGCAAGGCGATCACGCCGGATCAGCAGCGCGTCAAAGAACTCGAGGCACGCATCGAACGCCTCGAGCGCGAGAAGGCCACTTTAAAAAAGCTACCGTGCTCTTGATGTCGGAAGGGATCGAACGTACGAAGTAATCGATCAGATTATTGAACGTCAACCGCCGACCCACAACGTAGCCGGCGCCCAACGCCCGCGCAGAGGGAGCGCGACCGGGTGCATGCAACCGCGGCACATACATGTTTGAGCCCTAGGCGAAGTACGGAAACGCTTCGCCATCTAGTTTCAGGTGCATCGAGATACCCCATATTTCTCATAGCGGACGCGCGATCCACGCCGTCTGGGCGGCGCCGACGAACGTATACCCAGGAATTCGGAGTACGTTAGATAAGCACTAAGGCCCGCCGTCTGCTTTGACCATGCAAACAGCCGACGCCGGGCAAATGCTTGCGAATTGCGAGCTTCGCTGGAGCGATTCCGGAGCGGCGCTTCGGTCCACAACCCCATATCCTCGGCGGGCGAAGAACTGGCTCGCAGTGGTCGTCAGCAAGTAAAGGGCAGCGACGGCTTGCTGTCGAGCCTCCTCTTCTGCTGCGGCGACGAGCGCATGTCCAATCTGCATCCCTCTGGCGTCTTCCGCGACGGCGAGAGAGCGCAGCAGGCCGATGGGGCCAGAAAGTTCCAAGCCGACACTTCCAACGATGCTCCCATCGGTCGCTACGGCGACGAGGAATCCAATACCCGCTGATTCAGTAACGTCTTCCCACGGCAATTCGCACTTGGCCAGCAGCGCTCTAATCTGCGGGATTTCGTCTGCGCGCGCCGGGCGAATCATTATGCCGCTGTCGTTCATCGCGAGTTACTCCGCTGAAACTGCTGACTGTGAGTGCGCGTGCTTTGGGGCATGCACGCCGCGAGCAAAATAAACGGCAAAAGCAAACGCTACTGCTGACATCAGCGAAACGGCTAGCACCACCCATTCGACCGGCAAGTACCGCTGCTGGACACTCCATATCGCGGCGACCGAAATCGGAGCGATGCCTCTCCCGTGTATTGCTTGGTCTAGAGCAGCGTCTTTCGGCGCCAGCGGATTGCGTTTGACGATTCTACTTGCAATCCTTTGATATTTCCATAAACTTGGAAACATAGGATCCTCAACGGACCAATTCAATGACCACGCCTAACTCGAACGCAACAACTCTTCCGGCTGCAAAGACTGAATATCTCGACATGTCCATCGCGGCACGCCTTGGTATGCCGGGCGCCGAACCCGTGCGAATTCTTCTTTTGTACGGCTCACTGCGTCAGCGCTCGTACTCTCGGCTGCTCGTAGAAGAAGCCGCTCGTTTGCTCGAGCTGTTCGGTGCCGAGACGCGCATTTTCGACCCGCGTGGCTTGCCGTATCCGGATGAGCCGGGTGTCGAAGACCATCCGAAGGTCAAGGAGCTGCGTGAGCTGTCCATCTGGTCTGAAGGCCAGGTTTGGTGCAGCCCGGAGCGCCACGGAACGGTATCTGGCGTCCTCAAGACGCAGATTGATCAGTTGCCTTTGTCGATGGGCGGGATTCGACCGACTCAAGGACGCACGCTTGCGGTGATGCAGGTCAGTGGCGGCTCGCAGTCGTTCAATACCGTGAATCAACTTCGACAGTTAGGTCGTTGGATGCGCATGTTCACCATCCCTAATCAGTCCTCGGTTGCGAAGGCCTACGACGAGTTCGATGAGACCGGCCGTATGAAGCCGTCGCCGTACTACGACCGCGTGGTGGATGTGATGGAAGAGCTCGTGAAATTCACACTGCTGCTGCGCGGACGTGCCGACTACCTTGTCGACCGATACAGCGAACGCGCCGAAGAGGGACGAGTCCTCGACGTGAACACGGACCTGGCATCGCTCGCGATGGGATTGAGCGCGGCGCTGCAACGTGAAGAGGTCGAGTAAGCCGTGGCCAGTATCGATTCGAAGCGCGCTGTTACCGCACTCGCCGCACTTGCGCAGGATTCGCGGCTAGCGGCATTCCGATTGCTCGTGACCGCTGGGTCGCCGGGCATGAACGCAGGTGCTATTGCCGACGCGCTCAATATGCCGGCCCCGAGTCTGTCGTTTCACCTGAAAGAGCTGACCCATGCCGGCCTTATCGAGGGCCATTCACATGGGAGGAACGTCATCTACCGGGCGAACTACGAAAACATGCAGGCTCTCATCGACTTTTTGCTCGAAAACTGTTGCGCAGCCGAAAAATTCGGCAGCGCTTCCAACGTAGTGGAGACTTAAATGAAGCGATTTCACATACATGTTGTCGTGCCGAGCCTACCACACGCTGAGGACCATTCCTGTCTATGGCAAGAACAGTCAAACGGCCGGAAAGGGATAGGCTTGCTGCATGCCGTTGACCAACAAGCCGACTGCGGATAGCGTGAAGTCCAGTTGCTGCCAAGTGCGGTGTAAATGCGAAATGGCCGCCAAATCACGCGGCCATTTTGTTTGTGCTCGTACCTAAAGGGTCAGGCAGCGACCGTCTTCGGTTTGCATTTGACCGCTGTCTTCGGCGTGCACGCCTCCGCGCCCTGGCAGCAATTCTCTGTCAGGAAGTCGATGAGGCTGTTCATGTGGTCGATTGCCGGTGCGTAATAGATGAATCGCCCCTCCTGGCGCGCCGTGACAAGGCCGGAGTGAGTCAATTCCTTCAAGTGGAAGGACAACGTAGCGCTCGCGAGACCGAGGGCTTCCTGAATCACACCAACGCTGAGCCCGTCCGGCGCGGCAGTGACGAGCAGGCGAAAAACCGCAAGGCGGGTAGGCTGCGCCAAGGCGGCAAGCGCTTTGACTGCGTCGTTTTCCTTCATAGTGCTTAGTCGCAATGGTTAGGCGACTATTCTAAGCCTATCGAGATGGCTGTGGCGCGTGAGCAGCAATTCGCGACTCGCAAGCGTTGCATCACATGGCCTCACCTCGTGAACCTGGTGCTCACCCAGCCCCGAGACCTGCCGCCCCAAAGGCGCTTGTCGGGCATCAACATTTCGATTATATTGGAGATGTCGATTTAATTCGACCATGCCCAACAAGCGGAGAATTTTCGTGACCGAACAACGCAAATACAACGTCCTCTTCCTGTGCACGCACAACTCTGCGCGCTCGATTCTCGCAGAGGCGGCGTTGAACGCGCTGGCCGGTGACAGATTTGTCGCCTACAGTGCGGGTAGCCATCCTGGGACGGCGCCGAATCCGCACGGTATCGAGTTGCTGCGCTCGCAGCACATTTCCGTTGAAGGGCTTCGCAGCAAGAGCTGGGACGAGTTTGCCGTCGATGGCGCACCGCGCATTGACTTCATTCTCACCGTTTGCGATGACGCGGCGGGTGAAGTCTGCCCGATTTGGCCAGGTCATCCGGCCAAGGCCCACTGGGGCGTGCCCGACCCGTCGCAGGTCGAGGGTAGCGAAGAGGAAAAGCGCCGGGCTTTCCTCAAGACCTTCGTGCAACTCAAGAAGCGCATCGAACTGTTCACCAACCTATCGCTCGATAAGCTCGACCGTATGGTGGTTCAGAAGGAAATGCAGAACATCGGCACGTCGTTGCGTGAGAAAGGGGAGTAAAGATGTCGGACAGTCAAACCGTCGATACGCCGTCGGAGAAGCCTGCGGGGGGTATCGGGTTCTTTGAGCGATACCTATCCGTGTGGGTCGCCTTGTGTATCGTTGCAGGTATCGGGCTCGGCAAACTGATGCCAGGCGCGGTGCAGTCGATTTCCGCACTTGAGGTCGCGCACGTCAACCTGCCAGTGGGCATTCTCATCTGGGTGATGATTATCCCGATGCTCCTGCGAATCGACTTCGCTTCGCTGGGCAAGGTTCGCAGCCAGGTTAAGGGCATTGGCGTTACGCTCGTCATCAACTGGGCGGTGAAGCCGTTCACGATGGCTTTCCTCGCCTGGGTGTTCGTGCGACATGTTTTCGCGTCGATGTTGCCGGCCGACCAGTTGGACAGCTACGTTGCCGGTCTGATTCTTCTGGCCGCTGCGCCGTGTACCGCCATGGTGTTCGTTTGGAGCCAACTGACGAAGGGTGACCCGTATTTCACGCTCTCGCAGGTAGCGCTCAATGACGTGATTATGGTTTTCGCGTTTGCCCCAGTTGTCGGCCTGCTGCTTGGCATCTCGAACATTACGGTTCCCTGGGACACGCTCCTGACGTCGGTGGTGCTTTACATCATCATCCCGGTCATCATTGCGCAGCTCCTTCGCAAGGTGCTGTTGGCAAATGGAGAAGCTAGTTTCCAGCGCGCACTCGCCAAGATTGGTCCGTTTTCCATTGCTGCGCTGCTGCTTACGCTGGTGCTGCTGTTTGCCTTCCAAGGTGAGCAAATCATTGAGCAGCCAGGCGTTATCGTGCTTCTCGCGGTGCCCATCCTGATTCAGGTCGTCATCAACGCTACGCTGGCTTATCTTGCCAACCGCAAGCTTGGCGTAGCTCACGATGTCGCCGCGCCGTCCTGCCTGATTGCAGCCTCGAACTTCTTCGAACTGGCCGTGGCGACTGCAATTAGCCTGTTTGGCCTTAAGTCCGGAGCGGCTCTGGCTACCGTCGTTGGTGTTCTGATTGAAGTGCCCCTCATGCTCGCCGTCGTGAAGGTGGTGAACTCCTCCCGACGGTGGTACCAACGCCAGTCGTAATGTCACCCGGCAGGCCGCGAATTCGCGGCCTGCTTCATTTTGATACGGCGTCGTGGGATTCGTGGCCGGCAATCGTGTAACGCCGCATCCGTTCCCACAAGCGCTTCCTCGATATCCCAAGCGCGGACGCCGTTTCGCTGATTCGGCCACCGTGCGTCAGCAAAGCTCCCTGGATATAGAGCGTTTCTCAGCGCTGGAGGTACTGCGACAACGGAGGCTCTTCGGCTTCATCATCCGAGCCTTCGCCACCTGACCCTGTCTCGGGAAAAATGTCGACGGCCCGCAGCACGGGTGTCCTGACGTGGATTCTGGCAGGCGCGCCACAGCGGTAGCGCGCCTGAACTTCCTGATTAGCCCTTGATGACGCGCTGGCCTTCACTGTCGACGACGACTTCCCCGTCTTCCTTGGTGAAGGCGCCTTTTTGCGGCGTCGGCAGGATGTCCAGAACAACCTCGGACGGGCGGCACAGTCGCACACCGAGTTCCGTCACAACGATAGGCCGATTGATGAGGATGGGATGCTCCATCATTGCATCCAAAAGCTGGTCGTCCGTCACGCCTTGTTCGCCGAGTCCCAGTTCTGCGAAGGGCGTGCCTTTCTCGCGGACCACCTCGCGCACGGAAAGACCCGATCGCTCAATGAGGTCGACGAGCCGGTCGCGTGTCGGCGGATTCTTGAGGTATTCAATGACTTCCGGCTCGATACCGGCGTTCTGAATCATGGCCAGCGTGTTGCGCGACGTCCCGCAATCCGGGTTGTGATAAATGGTGACCTTCACGAGCTACTCCGTTCTCGAATTGAAGCAAGGTATTCAGCAATCTGATTGGCTGTGTCTCGCGCACCACGCATCACGCCGATGAGCGTCGCTGATGCGAAGCCTGTCCACTCGCCATAGCCAACGAGCCATAGTCTGGGTTCGCGGATAGCGTGAGTACCGTCGGTCGCTACTCGCCCATCGCTTTCGAGCACGCCTAATCCGTCCAAATGGTCGAGCGCCGGTCGGAAGCCTGTGCACCAGATGACGGTATCCACCGGTGAGTGAGAGCCGTCCGCCCAGACCACGCCATCAGATACGAAGCGGGAGAACGGGCGAACCGAATGGAGGACGCCTCTGGACCTGGCCTCCTTCACGCTCTTCACCATCACTACGTCACCGAGGCCGCCGGTCGGCGCCGGGGCTGGTCTGCCTTCGCTTTGAGCCTTCCACTTTTCGGTCGCGCGCTCGAACAGCACTCTCCCGTCGACCTCGTCTGACAGAAAGAGGGGCTCATCCACCGTAACCCATGTCACGTTACAAACTTGCGACACCTCCGCCAATATTTGGGCGCCCGAGTTGCCCCCGCCGACGACAAGGACGTTCTTGCCGTGGAGCGTATCCGCATTTCGGTATCTGGCTGAGTGCAGTTGCTCGCCTTCGAACAACTCTTGCCCGGGATAAGACGGGATGAAAGGCTTCTTCCACGTGCCTGTTGCGCTAATCACCGTCTGAGCTAGCCAGTTGCCGTCATTGGTTTCGACAAGCAGGCCCGACTCGGCATGCTTCACAGACGTCACGTGGACGGGACGTCGAATCGGAATTTGGTACCGGAGTTCGTAATCGGTCAGATAGCGAATGACTTCGTCGCGCGACGGATATTCGCTCTCGTTACGCGGCATCGGCCAACCAGGGAGCGAGCTCCATTGCGCTGGCGAGAACAGTCGCAGTGAATCCCAAGCCTGCTGCCACGCGCCACCGGGAGACGGCTGCTCGTCCAACAGAACGTAGTTCAAGCCGGCACGGCGCAGGAAGTAGGCTGCCGCCAGCGCTGACTGGCCACCTCCAATCACGCAAACGTCGGTCGAAAGCGTTTGTTGCATCGTTAGTGAGGCCAAGTCCAAGGTTCATTCAATAATTCCATAATACCGGAAATATGAACAAGTAGATTGGATGAAATGTTCAGGCTGTTAGGGCGGCAGAATTTGACCTGCTCTCGGCGTATAGGCTCGGCCAGGAGCAAACAGGAACAAGCGTCGTTCGGACATCGATGTGCGAACTGCAGCCGACTGGATGTTGCCGGTGCGGCGGGTATTGAGGTGGAGAAACGCGTTGACGGCGAAAGAGCCGGATAAGGTAGGCTGGGGCCAAAGCTGCAGGTCCCAACCGAGGGGAAGATTTCCCCACGCCCGAGACACTCCCAGGGTACTTCACCCAAAGTCTATTAGTTTCCCTTAAGCCCCGTCCCGCCTTGGCTTTCGGGCGGTCTGGAGGCCTTAAGGAAAACTTTTGCAGCGGGCTTTAAGTAAAACTATTAGAACTTGCCCCCCTCCTTCGGCCGTCGTCCCTCACTCCACCGTCACCGACTTAGCCAGATTCCTAGGCTTATCGACATCGGTGCCGCGCGCGCAGGCAGTGTGATACGCGAGCAGTTGCAGCGGCACGACGTGCAGAATCGGCGACAGCTGGCCGTAGTGCTCCGGCATGCGAATCACGTGGATGCCGTCGGCGTTTGCGATCTGCGTGTCCGCGTCGGCGAAAACATACAACTGGCCGCCACGCGCACGCACTTCCTGCATGTTCGACTTCAGCTTCTCGACCAGCGCATCCCGCGGCGCGACCGTTACCACCGGCATCTCTTCCGTCACCAGCGCCAGCGGACCATGTTTGAGTTCGCCAGCCGGATACGCCTCGGCGTGAATGTACGAGATTTCCTTGAGCTTGAGCGCGCCTTCCAACGCGATCGGGTAATGCAGCCCACGCCCGAGGAACAGCGCATTCTCGCGACGCGCAAAGTCCTCCGCCCACGCGATGATCTGCGGCTCCAGCGCCAGCACGCTATGCAGCGCCGCCGGCAAATGGCGCAGCTCCGTCAGGTAGTCCGCTTCCTGGGCTGCCGACAAACGGCCGCGCAGCTTTGCAAGCGTCAGCGTCAGCAGGAACAGTGCCGTCAACTGCGTGGTGAACGCCTTCGTCGACGCCACCCCGATTTCCGTTCCCGCGCGCGTGAGGTAGTGCAGCGCCGTCTGACGCACCATCGCACTCGTGCCCACGTTGCAGATCGCCAGCGTGTTCGTCATGCCCAGCGACTGCGCATGTTGCAGCGCCGCCATCGTGTCGGCCGTCTCGCCCGACTGCGAAATCGTCACCACCAGCGTCTTCGGATTCGGCACGCTGTCGCGATAGCGATACTCGCTCGCCACTTCCACTTGCGTCGGAATCTGCGCCAGCGACTCCAGCCAGTACTTGGCCGTCAAGCCCGAGTAATAGCTCGTGCCGCACGCCAGAATCAGGATCGAGTCGACGCTGCTGAGCACCGCTTCGGCCTTCTCGCCAAAGAGCGTCGGCGAAATGCCTTCCACGCCCTCCATCGTGTCGCCAATCGCACGCGGCTGCTCGAAGATTTCCTTCTGCATGTAGTGACGATACGGCCCCAACTCCACCGCGCCCGTGTACGCCTGCACCGTGCGCACTTCGCGCTCGACGGCCGCATCGTTACGGTCCACGATCGTCACGCCCTCGAGCGTGAGTTCGACGACATCGCCCTCTTCCAGATAGATGAACCGATCGGTCGTGCCGGCCAGCGCCAGCGCATCCGAGGCGAGGAAGTTCTCGCCCTCACCCACGCCCACGACCAGCGGCGACCCCGCGCGCGCGCCGACTACGCGGTGCGGCTCCTCCTTGCGGAACACCGCGATGGCGTAAGCGCCGTGCAGACGGCGCGTCGCCAGACGCACCGCGTGATACAGATCGCCCGCGGCACCGTTCGACAGCAGGTGATGCACCAGGTGCGCAATGACCTCCGTGTCGGTCTGCGACACGAACTCGTAGCCCAGACCGCGCAGCTCGTCACGCAGGCTCTCATGGTTCTCGATGATGCCGTTGTGCACCAGCGCCACGTCGTCGCGCGAGAAGATCGGATGCGCATTGTCCGTGATCGGCGCGCCATGCGTCGCCCAGCGGGTGTGGGCAATGCCCGTCTCGCCGCCCAGGTGCGTCTGCGCCAGTTGCTCGTCGAGATCCGCCACGCGCGATACGCTGCGCGCACGCTGCGGCACGCCATCCTTCAATACCGCCACGCCGCACGAGTCGTAGCCGCGGTACTCCAGACGACGCAGCCCTTCGACCAACACCGGTACTACATTACGTCGCGCTACCGCGCCGACAATGCCGCACATATTCGCATCCCTTAGTGCCAGAAACCCTGGCGCTTTCGATCGGATTCAATCCGTTTTGACTCGCCGGCGCCCGCTTTGGCTTGCTTGTGCGTCGCGCGCCGGTCCATAACCGCCGATTTTACTGCTTCTGCTTGCGCGGACGAATGTAACCCGTCTTCGCTTCCTGCGTCTTGCCGTTGAGCACCAGCGAATCTTCCGGCGTGTCCTTCCAGACCGTGGTGCCGGCAGCAATCGTCGTGCCGCGTCGCACCGTTACCGGCGCCACGAGCTGCGTGTCCGAGCCGATGAAGACGTCGTCCTCGATCACCGTGCGATGCTTGTTGGCGCCATCGTAATTGCACGTAATGGTGCCCGCGCCGATGTTGACCCGCGCGCCCACGGTCGAGTCGCCGACATAGGCCAGATGGTTGGCCTTCGAGCCCTTCGCGAGCGACGCATTCTTCACTTCCACGAAGTTGCCGATGTGCACTTCGTCGGCCAGATCTGCGCCCGGGCGCAGACGCGCATACGGCCCCACGTGCGCGTCGGCGCCCACCACGGCACCGTCCAGATGACTGAACGCCTCGATGCGCGTGCCCGCGCCGATAGTGCTGTTGCGAACCACACAGTTCGGACCGATGGTCGCGCCGTCGCCAATCGTCACTTTGCCTTCGAACACGCAATTCACATCGATCGAGACGTCGGTGCCGCACGCGATCTCACCGCGCAGGTCGAAGCGAGCCGGATCGATCAGGGTCACGCCCGCCGCCAGCAGCACGCCCGCCGCATTGCGCTGGTAGTCACGCTCCAGCTCGGCAAGCTGCGCCTTGTCGTTCACGCCGTTGGGCTCCCACGCGAAGGCCGGCTGCGTGGTGACGACCGGCACGCCGTCCGCGACCGCACACGCGATCACGTCGGTCAGGTAGTACTCGCCCTGCGCGTTCTGATTCTTCAAACCGGCCAGCCAGCCCTTGAGCGCGCGCGTCGGCGCCACGATGATGCCGGTGTTGATCTCGCGAATGGCCAGTTCAGCCTCGTTGGCATCTTTCTGCTCGACGATGCGCAGCACGTTGCCCGCCGCGTCGCGCACGATCCGGCCATACCCGGTCGGGTTGTCCAGATCGACGGTGAGCACGCCCAGCTTCTCGCTGCCCGCAGCGTCGAGCAGTCCCCGCAAGGTCTCGGGGCGCGTGAGCGGCACGTCGCCGTAAAGCACCAGCGTCGGCACCGACTCGTCGAGCAGCGACGCCGCTTGCTGCACGGCGTGTCCGGTGCCCAACTGCTGCGCCTGCTCGGCGAAATGCACGCCGTCGCCGGACACCGCGTCGCGCACGGCCTCGCCACCGTGACCGATCACCACGATGAGCTTGCCCGGCGTGAGCTTGCGTGCGGTCGCAATCACGTGCGACAGAAGCGGCCGGCCGGCCAGCGGCTGCAACACCTTGGGCAGCTTCGAGCGCATGCGCTTACCCATGCCGGCGGCGAGAATCACAATATTCATGGCGTCGTGACGATTCGAGAGTGGAAATCCGTGTGTCGGGGTCAGGCGGCCGCGCCGGTCCGTCCGGCAGGCCGCGTCAGGTTTCAATGCAGCGAGTGGGGTCGCTCGCGATCAGTCGTCGAATTGCGTAATACGGATGATGCCCGCGTCGTTCTCGTCGCCGCACGGCGCCTCGTCGAACGCAATATCGCCGAGCGGATCGGGCTGCCCCGTCGCACGCAGATTCTTGAAGTCATGAAGGTTCGTATCCATCAGATGCGACGGCACCACGTTCGACAGCGCACTGAAAATCGATTTGATGCGCCCGGGATGCTGCTTCTCCCACAGGCGAATCAGCGACTTCATCTCGGCACGCTTCAGGTTCGGCTGGCTGCCGCACAGCGTGCACGGAATGATCGGGAACTGCTTGTACTCGGCGTAGCGTTCGAGATCCGATTCGCGCACGTAGGCAAGCGGGCGGATCACTACGTTCTTGCCGTCGTCCGACTGCAGCTTCGGCGGCATGCCCTTGAGCTTGCCACCGTAGAACAAATTCAGGAAGACGGTCTCGATGATGTCGTCGCGGTGGTGGCCCAGCGCCACCTTGGTCGCGCCGAGTTCGCCCGCCACGCGATAGAGAATGCCGCGACGCAAGCGCGAGCACAGCGAGCACGTGGTCTTGCCCTCGGGCACCACGCGCTTGACGATCGAGTACGTGTCCTGGTTCTCGATGTGGAAATCCACGCCGATGGAACGGAAGTAGTCGGGCAGCACATGCTCCGGGAAACCCGGCTGCTTCTGGTCGAGGTTGACGGCAACGATCGAGAAGTCGATCGGCGCACGCTCGCGAAGCTTGAGCAGGATGTCGAGCATGGCGTAGCTGTCCTTACCGCCGGACATGCACACCATCACACGATCGCCCTGCTCGATCATGTTGTAGTCGCCAATGGCCTGCCCCGTCAGACGGAACAGCCGCTTCTCGAGCTTGTTGTTCTCGAACGCGAGCTTCTGCGCTTTCTTCACGCTATCGGGGGCGACGTTTCCGGTCGCGACCAGCGGCGCGCCGGTCTCGGGCATGACGGCACTCATGTCAGACATCCTTCATCTTGAACACTTCGATACCGACCGAGTGGCAATCGGGATAGACGTCGGGCTTCTCGGTCGACACGCCCACGGCACGCACACGCGGATGCGCGAGCAGCGCACTCGCGACGTCGTCGCACAGGGTTTCCTGCAGATGGATGTGGCCCAGCCCTACGCGCTTGGCAATGGTCTCGCGCATGAAGTCGTAATCGACCACTTCGTCGAGCTTGTCCGCCAAGGGCGTGCTCTCGGCGAGCGGCACGAACAGTTGCACATTGATCAGCACGCGCTGCTCGCCACGCTTCTCGTAATCGTGCACGCCGATGTTGATGAACACTTCATAGTCGCGCAGGAACATGCGACGGCAGTCCATCAGGCGAGGGTGGGAAAGAGCGCTATGCATTTTGAAAACTCTTAATGACAATCAACGAGACCGGTCGGCATCGGCCGGCTCGGTCAGAAATTTCACGTCACGCGACGAACTCGCGAGATGTTGCCCACCATCGACATACAACACGGTGCCGGTCACCGCAGGCGCGTCGGCCAGATACGCCACCGCCTGCGCGATGTCCTCCGGCGTCGACGATGCGCCCAACGGCGTGGCCGCATGCGCCGCCGCAAAGCCCGTCGGGGTCTGGTCGACCGACAGCAGCGTTACGCCCGGCGCCACGCCGACCACGCGCAAGCGAGGCGCGAACGCCTGGGCAAGCAACGTCGTCGCCACCGCCAGCGCGGCCTTCGACAGCGTGTACGACAGGTAATCAGGGTTCGGATTCGCCAGCTTCTGATCCAGCAGATTGACGACGACGCCTCGCCCCGACTCGCCCAATGCGGCATGCATCTCGCGCGCGAGCACGAGCGGTGCGCCCGCATTCACGCGCATGTGGCGCTCCAGCGCCTGGTAGCCGAAATCGCCCGCGCTATCGTACTCGAAGCGCGAGGCATTGTTGACAAGGCAGGTGGGCACGCCCAGCGCCCCGGTACACCGGCCGATGAGCCCGGCCGTGGCGGCTTCGTCCGCCAGCGATGCCTGCAACGCGACCGCCCGGCGCCCCAGCGCCTCGATGGCCGCGACGGTCTCGAGCGCCTCGTCGTGCGAACGCTCGTAGTGAACGGCGACGTCCCACCCCATACCGGCGAGCCGCAGCGCGATCGCGCGGCCGATCCGGCGCGCGCCTCCCGTCACGAGCGCAACACGCGGCACGGGCGGCGCAGCCGGCGTGCTGGCGGTATCGCCTGCGGCAGACGTTGGGCGTGGCGTCGATGCAACGGTCATGCGGCGAATTCCTGTCAGAGGGCGGTTGGGTCGATGCACTTCGGACGGCGATGGGCTTGAATCAATGCTCGGCGCCGTCGCTCGCGACGCCCTCGCGCGGCATCCATTCAGTGGACATGCATCGCAAACGCTGGCGAAAACCGCGAAAAAAAGACTGAAAATTGACGAAAACTGGCAAAAATCACCCAAAAATCGTCCGCAGACGCGTCAATGCCAACCAAAGCAGCCAGCCGACACTGTCTCCGCTACAATGCCCGCATGAATCAGGCCGCACCGAAACCCCATAGTTTACCCGTTCCCGAGCCGGACGCGCTCGAACACTCGCGCCGCCTCACGGCCTATCTAGCCGACGCCATCGACGCGGCCGGCGGCTGGCTGCCGTTCGATCGCTTCATGGAACTGGCGCTATACGCGCCCGGCCTCGGTTACTACGCCGCCGGTGCCGCGAAATTCGGACGCCTGGCCGCCGACGGCAGTGACTTCGTCACCGCGCCGGAACTCACGCCGCTTTTCGCGCGCACGCTGGCCCGCCAGATCGGTGAGATTTTCGAACAGACGGGCGACGCGCAAGTGCTGGAATTCGGCGCGGGGTCCGGGCGTCTGGCGGCCGACCTGCTGCTCGCGCTCGACGCCGAAGGCACGCCCTGCGAGCGCTACTCGATCATGGAACTCTCCGGCGAGCTGCGAGCGCGCCAGCGCGAGACCATCGCCAACGCCGCGCCGCATCTGCTCGATCGCGTCACGTGGCTCGATCGGTTGCCCGACGCCTTCCACGGCGTGATGCTCGGCAATGAAGTACTCGACGCCATGCCGGTGCGCCTGTGGACACGCCGCCCCGACGACACTGGGCAGCCCGTCTGGTTCGAACGCGGCGTGGTGCGTACGCAAGACGGTTTCGCCTGGGAAGCCCATCGCCATACGGGCGCGCTGCCGCAGGCGCTCGACGCGCTGGCCGATCTGCCGCCGACGCAGGAATATCGGACGGAGACCCACGAAGCCGCCTCGGCATTCGTGCGCAGCGTGGCGCCCCTGCTCGCGCGCGGCGTCTTGCTGCTCGTCGATTACGGCTTCCCCGCGCGCGAGTACTATCATCCGCAGCGCGCAGACGGCACCCTGATGTGCCACTACCGCCACCACGCGCACGACGATCCGTTCTATTACCCCGGCTTGCAGGACATTACCGCGCACGTGGAGTTTTCAGGGATTGCCGATGCCGGTGTCGAAGCCGGTCTCGACTTGCTGGGATTCACGTCGCAAGCCCGATTCCTGATGAACGCCGGCATCATCGAGCTGATGAGCGCACTCGATCCGTCCGATCCGAAGACGTTCCTGCCGGCGGCCGCCGCCGCGCAGAAGCTGCTCTCGGAAGCGGAGATGGGCGAACTCTTCAAGGTCATCGCGTTCGGTCGCGGCATGGACGAGTGGGCGGGCCTGCTCGGCTTCGCCACCGGCGACCGCAGCCACGCCCTCTGACACCCCTTCACCGCGAGGCCACACCGATATGTTTCGCTGGATGTTCACGATCTTCATCGCGATCTGCATCCTCTCCGCGGCCTCGCCGTGGCTCACCAAACTCGGCATCGGCCGGTTGCCCGGGGACCTGCGTCTCCGCTGGCGCGGCCGCGAGATGGTGTTCCCGTTCGCCTCGACCGTCGTACTCTCACTCGTCTTCAATCTGCTGATTCGCCTGCTGTAGTCACTGGCGAGCGACGCAACACCTGTTGCAACATCCGCTCCCCCTCTCCGCGCGTCCACCCGCAGCCCCGATCCGCCGCCGATCGCCGGCCCGACGCATGTCTGCGCGCGTCGCCGTCATAGCGGCGCGCCGGACGGCAGCCATCGCTAGGGTTAACTACGATTTGATCATTTGTTGCAAAAAAATTACCATGCAACAAATGATTCAATCACGAATCAAAGTAAGGCCATTTCAGGAGCAGGACATGATCAAGATGCGATTGACCGGGGTGATGCTGGGCGTAGCGATGGGGTTCGCGGCGGGAGCGGCGCTGGCGCAGCCCGCCTCGGAGACGCTGCAGAAGATCGAGAGCAGCGGCGTGATCTCGATTGGGCATCGCGAGTCGTCGATTCCGTTTTCGTACTACGACAACAATCACAACGTCATCGGTTATTCGCAGGACCTGTGCAACAAGGTCGTCGATGCGGTGAAGACGCGCCTGAAGAAACCTGATCTGCAAGTGCGCTTCATCCCCGTCACCTCGCAAAACCGCATTGCCCTCGTGCAGAACGGCACCGTCGATATCGAGTGCGGCGTGACGACGAACCTGAAGGCGCGTCAGGCGCAGGTCGATTTCTCGAACACGTTCTTCGTCGCGGGCACGCGGCTGCTCGTGAATAAACACTCGGGCATCAAGGACTTCCCGGATCTGGCGGGCAAGCCGGTCGTGACCAATGCGGGCACGACGTCGGAACGCATCCTGAACAGGATGAACAACGAGAAAAAGATGAACATGAGCGTGATCTCGGGCAAGGACTATGGGGAATCCTTCACCATGCTCCAGGGCGGTCGCGTGCAGGCGTTCATGATGGACGACGTGCTGCTCGCAGGCGCGCGCACCATGGGCCGCAACCCCGACGACTGGGTCGTCACTGGCACGCCGCAATCGTTCGAGGCCTACGGCTTCATGACGAGACACGGCGACACCGAGTTCAAAAAACTCGTCGACGACACGCTCGCCGGCGTGATGAAGAGCGGCGAGATCAACACGATGTACAAGAAGTGGTTCGAATCGCCGGTGCCGCCGAAGCAGATCAACTTCAACTTCGCGATGAGCGAACAACTCAAGCAGCTCTACGCGAATCCGAACGACAAGGCGTTCGAGTAAGCGACCTTCGGATGTCGCGGGCATGCGCAGACGCGGACGTCTCGCATGCCCCCAGCGACTCAGTTCCCCTCGCCCCCCAGCCCCGCCGCCTCGACCGCATCGATTCTTGCGGCCTGCACGGCGTCGCGAATCTTCACAGGGTTGTCGGCATACCGTCGCGCCACCGCCCCCGCATCGATGCTGCGTGCCGCGCCAAGTGCCGCCATCAACCGATCACGCTGCGGATATGGCGCCGTGGCGAAGTCCCCGCCGCGTCCACGCGCATCGGCTTCGCAGGCCTGAAGTATCTCCACCAACCGGTCCGGCTTGCGCAGGGCGTCGCACCGCTCAAGCAGACGCACGAGCGCCGCCGCGCCAAACTTCGAACTCGCGTGGATATTGCCGTGCTCGCGTGCCACGACCTGCGCCAGCTCACGGCAATCGACTGGCACGCGCAAACGCGCACACAACGGCTTGAGCAAGTCGACACTGCGCCCCTCATGGCCGATGTGACGTGGCAACACGTCGTCAGGCGTGGTGCCTTTGCCGAGATCGTGCGTGAGGGCGGCGAAGCGTACCGGCAGCGAATATCCCTGCGTCGCGGCGTAGTCGAGCACCATCATCACGTGCACGCCGGTGTCCACTTCGGGATGGAAGTCGGCGCGCTGTGGCACCCCCCATAACCTGGCCACCTCGGGCAGAACGCGATCGATCGCGCCACACGCGCGCAAGACATCGAACATGCGCGACGGCCGATGCTCCATCAGCCCGCGTGAAATTTCCTGCCAGACGCGCTCGGCCACCAGCGCGTCGACCTCGCCGTTGGCCGTCATCTCGCGCATGAGCGTGAGCGTCTCGTCGGCCACCGAAAAGTCCGTGAAGCGCGCCGCAAAACGGGCGCACCGAAGAATCCGCACGGGATCTTCCGCGAAGGCCTCGCCGACATGGCGAAACAGCCTCGCTTCCAAATCGCGCCGGCCGCCATAGGGATCGACCAGTTGATCCGACAGACTGCCGTCGGGCATGACCTCGCGCGCCATCGCATTGATGGTGAAATCGCGTCGCACGAGGTCTTCTTCGAGGGTGACTTCGGGGGCGAAGTAGAACGAAAATCCGTGATAGCCGCGCGCCGTCTTGCGCTCGGTGCGCGCGAGCGCATACTCGGCCTGCGTCTGGGGATGGAGAAACACTGGGAAGTCGCGGCCCACCGGTTTAAAGCCTTGCCGCACCATCTCCTCGGGCGTCGCACCCACCACCACGTAGTCCCGATCCTTGACCGGCAAACCCAGCATGGCGTCGCGAATCGCGCCGCCGACGGCGTAAATCTTCATGGACGCGCTTCGTAGTAAGCCACACGCTGCGTCTCGCCGCGTCCCGCAGCCACCCACGCCTGCACGGCCGCCACTTCGCGCATGCGATCGGCATACGCCTGTGCGCGCGCCGACAACGCCGGCTCGAACGTTGCGAAACGCATCACCACAGGGGCGTAGAACGCATCGGCCATGGTGAAGTCGCCAAACAGGAACGGACCTCCGTGGCGCGCGAGGCAATCCTCCCAGATCGCTTCGATTCGACGGACATCGGCAAGCACTTCATCCGTCGCGGCTGCCCCCGGCCAATGCACGCCGACGTTCATCCACATATGCGTGCGCAGCGCGGTGAATCCGCTGTGCATCTCGGCACAAACGCTGCGCGCATGGGCTCGCGCTTCACGCGACTTCGGCCACAGCGGCAGATGCGGATAGCTCTCGGCCAGGTACTCGCAGATGGCAAACGAGTCCCAGACGGTAATGCCGTTATCGATCAGGCACGGGACTTTACCGGTGGGCGAATAGCGCAGAATCTGTTCACGCGAGTCGGGCTGCGCGAGCCAGACGTTGCATTCTTCGAAGGCGATGCCGAAGTGCTTGAGCACGACCCACGGGCGCATAGACCACGACGAGTATCGCTTGTTGGCAATGATCAGTTGCATGAAGACGTTCCTTGCGCGCATGACGCATCGGGGACTGACGCGCCGGATTGAAAAGAGTGAGGTGTCAGCGCCCCGCGTAACGCCGGTAGTCCGACAGACGACGCTCGTCGTTATCGCCGTCGAGATAATCGACGGCGATCTCGAGCCCATTCGGCGTAAGCCCGAGTTCGGGCGCCAGCGGGCCGCTCATGACGTTATCGACACGCATCGAATCGAGGTTGTCGCGCGTGATGATCGGCTCGCCCGGTAGCCACTCGAAGAAGGCGGCCTGCAGGCGCGCAGCGCCCTCGGGCAATCGCAGGATCGGCCGCTCGCAGCCACACGCGGCGCCCGCAAAGCGAACGAGCGCTTCAAGCGTGTAGACCTCCGGTCCGGCCAGTTCGTACGTCTTGCCAAGCGTGGCGTCGTTGTCGATCGCACTCGCGAAGGCCTGCGCCACATCCATCACGTAAATGGGCTGAAAGCGCGCCGTGGCGCACGCGAGCGGCACAACGGGCAAACGCCGCTGCAGCGCCGCGAAGGTATTCAGAAAGTGGTCGCCCGGACCGAACACCACCGACGGACGAAAGATCGTGACGGGAATCCCCGTCGCTCGAATCGCGACTTCGCCGTCGCCCTTCGAGCGCTGGTACATGCTAGGGCCGTTCGAATCGGCGCCCAGGGCGCTCATGTGGATGAGCCGCGCGATGCCCCGGTCGCTGCACGCTTGCGCGATCTTGCGCGGCAGCTCAACGTGTGCGCGCGCAAACGCGCGACCATAGGGCGTGCCTCGGTCGCCGTGCAGAATGCCCACGAGATTGATGACCGCGTCGCTGCTCGCGATCACGCGCTCCAGCGCGCGCGGATCGTGCACGTCGCATTCGACGAGTTCCACACCCGGCAGCACGCCGAGCGCCTTGGCGGCGTCGACACGCCGCGTTGGCAGGCGCACGGCGTATCCCATCGACACCAGCCGGGCAACCAGATGGCTGCCGACGAAGCCGGTGCCACCCACGACACAAACGTTATGGCGCATGCGTCACCTCCGCGACATGACGGTGGGTTCGCGGCTCCGACCGCTGCCGGGTCACTGGGGCAGGATGATGCCGAGCCGCTCCTTGAGCGATTGCGGACGGCCCGTGATCAGGGCCGAGTAGTACGTGGTATTCGACAACACGTTCTCGACATACGTGCGCGTCTCGTTGAACGGAATCGTCTCGGCGAAGATGGCCCCCTCGACCGGACGATCCAGCGTGGAGCGCCACGTGCGCGGACGTCCCGGACCGGCGTTGTAACCGGCCGACGCCAGCACCGCCGAGCCGTCGAACTTGTTGTAGATATCCGCCAGATAGCTCGTGCCCAGACGGATATTCGTGTCGATGTCGTGCATCATGCCCGGCTGGTAGTCCATGCCGATCTGCCGCGCGACCATCTTCGCGGTGGCCGGCATGATCTGCATCAGACCGCCTGCCCCGACCGACGAGCGGGCATTGATGATGAAGCGCGACTCCTGCCGGATCAGCCCGTAGGCCCACGCTTCGTCAAGATCGACGGCCGCGGCCAGCGGCTCCACCTTGTCGCGGAACGGCATCAGGTAGCGCAACGTGAAGTCGTGCTCGACCTTCGTGCGATCGGCCGTGTTGACCGTGCGATCGAACAGTTCGATATCGTTGGCGTACTGTGCGGCGGCGAGCAACTGACGATCCGTCATGTTGCGCAGTTCCCAGTTCCACTCGCGATTGCCTTCGAAACGCAAACCGAGATCGTAGAACTTTGCGGCGCGTCGGAAGCCGGCGTTCGCCCGGTTCGCATCGACCTCGGCCTGGGTGACGGTCGTGCGCGGTGGCAGCGACGTCTTGTTGCCCAGCTCCTCGTTTGCCAGTTGACCGTAGAAGTTGGGCTGCATGGCAATCTTCTGGAATTGCGCACGCGCGGCGTCGCCCTTGCCGGCTTCGCGCAGCGCACGGCCGTACCAGTAAGTCCAGACACCGTCGTCGCGCAACGCCGCCGGCATCGATTCAATGCCGGTGCGCACGAGATTCCAGTCGCCCGCGCGCAGCGCCGCACGAATCTTCCACTCCTGCGCCGTCGCCGAAAGCTTGGCGTTTCCGGCCTGGCGGTACCAGGTGATCGCCATCGGATTCTGCGACAACGCCCCGCGCATGCCGATACTGCCCCAGCCGATGGCGCGCTCGTCCGGCGACAGACTGCCCGCGACGCTGGAGAAACTGCTCGCCGCCAGCATGGCGTCGCTGCGGGCCATGCGCACGACGGCGAGCAGCGTGAGCTGACGCGACGCCTCCGAGCCGTCCACACCGCGCGCGAGAATCTGCGCCGGACGCGTGGCGGCCATGTCGAGCAGGCTGTCGTCCGGGCGCGTGGCGCCCAGCGCATCGGCGATCTGCTTGCCGAGCGAGGTGTAGTTTTCCTCGTAGGCCAGGCGAATCTGGTGCCAGACTTCCTTGCGCGGCAACTGGCCGCTTGCGGCCAGCGTATTGATCATGTCGACGCAACCCTCGCCGTAGTACTTCGGCGTGGTCAGCAGGTCGGTGGCGGCCTGCGTGACGTTTTCGCCACGCGCGGCACGCGACATCAGCGCGTAGCATTTGACCTGCGTGTCGTCGTCGAGCACGAACTTCGGATATTCGGCGTCGAACGTCTGCCAGTCGTGGCGCTTGCCCAGCACCAGCAACCAGTCGTTGCGCAGACGGTCGGCGATCGCCTGACCGTCATACGTGCGCAAGAACGCGCGGATATCATCGTCGGGCGCATCGATGAGCGCCTTGCCCGACCGGTCGAACATGCGCGGCTTGATCTGGAAGTACTGAACGTACGACGGCACGTCGTAGCCGGAGAGCATGGCCGCGAGCGCCGTGGCGCGCGGCGCGTCGTTGGCGCGGGCCGCTTCGCGCAGTTGCACGAAGATGTCATCGGGCGAGCGCTGTGCGAGCGCGTCGGCAGATGCCGTTGAGCGGCTTGCCGCCGAATGCGCCTTGGAACGACCGGTTGCCTGGGTCGTGCTGCAGGCAACGAGTGTGGCAGCGGTCAGGGCCAGCGCAACGGCGCGATATACTCGGGTCAAACGATCTGACATCTTCGGGGGAGCGTCGGGTAAAAAGTGAATCCAAGCATAGCACGGGACCCCGCCCAACCGGCGGCCCAAACGTCCGGAAATGGGACCGAATCGGTCGCCGGAAAGGCACGTTTGCGCAAGGCCTTGCTCGACACGCGCACCACGCTCGCCGGACGCGCCGCACGCGACGCAGCACTCGCCGCCCGACTGGCCGACGAGCTGACGCGCCGCGCGCCGCGCTGTGTCGGCTTCTACTGGCCGATCCAGGGCGAATTCGACGCCCGCGACGTCATCTCGGCATGGCTCGCGCAGGCGTCGCCCAAGGGGTTGCGCCTGGCCGCGCTGCCGGTCGTGACCGCCCCGGCCGCTCCACTCGTCTTTCACCGCTGGACCCCCGATGCCCGCATGACGGAAGGCCGCTACCGCATTCCCGTCCCGCTCGAGGCCGACGTGCTCGTGCCCGACCTGCTGTTGATTCCCTGCGTGGGCTTTACCCGCGACGGCCTGCGACTCGGCTACGGCGGGGGTTTCTACGACCGCACGCTGCATTCGATGTCCCCGGCCCCGCAAACGCTCGGCATTGCTTACGACGCACTCGAAATCGACGGTCTCACGGCCGAAGCCCACGATCTGGCGCTCGACGTCATCGTGACCGAATCGACCACCTTCGCGCGCGCAGACGCCAATCCTCGCGAATCGGGGATCACCTCGCCATGACAACGCTCAAGATTCTGCCGCTCGGCGACAGTGCACTCGTGTGCGAAGCGGGCACCACCCCCACGCTCGCGACCCAACGCCGCGTCTGGCACGTGGCGGCCCTCGCGAAGGATTGGCCTCACGTGCGCGAAGTCGTGCCGGGCATGAACAACCTCACGCTGGTGTTCGACCCGTTGGCCATCGATATCGACATGCTGAGCGAGCGCCTGCGTGACACCTGGCAGACGCAGCCGGTCGCCGGGGAAGTCGGGCGCGATATCGAGATTCCCGTGCACTACGGTGGCAAGCACGGCCCCGACCTTGCCGACGTCGCCAAGCACGCGCGTCTGCAACCGAAGACGGTCGTGCTGCGCCATACCGCACCGGAATACATCGTCTACTTTCTGGGTTTCCAGCCGGGCTTCGCCTATCTGGGCGGGCTCGACGAGTCGATTGCCACGCCACGCCGGGCGGAGCCGCGCCTGTCGGTGCCGGCGGGGTCGGTCGGCATCGGCGGCAACCAGACCGGCGTCTATCCGCTCGCCTCCCCCGGCGGCTGGCAAATCATTGGCCACACGTCCAGCGCGCTGTTCGACCCCACCGCGACACCACCCGCCTTGCTGGCGCCGGGCGACCGTGTGCGCTTCACCATCGCGAGTCTCGACCTGTGATCGATATCCTGCGTGCCGGCCTGCTCACCACGGTCCAGGATCTGGGCCGCTCCCGTCTGCGTGAATTCGGCGTTGCCAGCGGCGGCGCCGTCGATCCCCTGGCCTGCGCCGTCGCCAACCGGCTTGCGGGCAACGACCCGAACGCCGCCACGCTGGAAATCACGATGGGGGCGTGCGTGCTGCGCTTTGCGAGCGCGACCCTCGTGGCGCTGGCCGGTGCCGATTGCCATGCCGATCTCGACGGCACCCCCGTGTGGTCGTGGTGGCGCTTCCCCGTCGCGCGCGGCCAGACATTGACGTTGCGCCCGGCACGCTTCGGCATGCGCACTTACCTGGCCGTGGCGGGCGGCGTCGATGTCCCCGAGACACTCGGCTCGCGCAGCACCGATCTGGCGGCCGGCTTCGGCGGCTTCGAGGGCCGTGCCCTGCGCGACGGCGATCGCATCGCCATCGGGCAACCCAGCGCCGCCGCGCGCAAGGCCGCGCCGTTGGGGGTACGTCCGCCGGTGTGGTTATCCGATCCGCTGGCGCATCGCGTGCGGGTGCTGCCCGGTCCGGAATACGACGACTTCACAGCCGCCTCGCACAAGGGCTTCTGGGAGAATCCCTGGCACGTCACGCCCAACAGCAACCGCATGGGCTACCGGCTGTCGGGCCGGGAGCCGCTCGCGCGCAAGAAGAATCGCAGCCACGATCTGCTCTCGCACGGTGTGGTGCCGGGGGTGATTCAGGTGCCGCCGTCGGGACAGCCGATCATTCTGATGGCCGACGCCCAGACCACCGGCGGCTACCCGAAGATCGGCGTCGTGATCAGCGCCGATCTGTGGCGGCTCGGACAGGCGCGGCTCGGTAGCACGTTGTATTTTTCGGAATGCAGCGCCGCCGAGGCGCGCGAAGCGCTGCACGAACAGTCGCGCTATCTGGCCCAGATCGAGCGCGCGCTCGCGTGGCACGATCGCGGCATTCTGACGACATCGCGGCGACCGGCCATCTCACGCAAAGCCTGACACCACGCCCGCGCATCGTCGTCCCCCGCAGGAGAATCCTGGATGAAAATCGATCTTAACGTCGACCTCGGAGAAGGTTGCAACTACGACGAAGCACTCCTCGCCGAGGTCAGCTCGGCCAATGTGGCGTGTGGCTGGCACGCGGGCGACGCCGGCACGATGCAGCAGGTGGTGCGCTGGGCGCTGGCGTGCGGCGTGGCGATCGGCGCGCACCCAAGCTTTCCCGATCGCGCGAATTTCGGTCGCACGGAACTGCAGCTCCCGCTCGACGACATTCGCGCGGGCATGCTGTACCAGATCGGCGCCCTCGCCGCGATAGTGCGCGCCCAAGGCGGCTGGCTCTCGCACGTCAAGCCGCACGGTGCGCTCTACAATCAGGCGGCGCGCGACCCGGCAATGGCCGAGACGATCGTCGAAGCCATTCGCGCGTTCGACACCGATCTGGCGATTTTCGGGCTGGCAGGCGGCGAGTTGGTAAAGGCGGCGCGGGCCGCCGGCATGCAGGCCGTCGATGAAGTCTTCGCCGACCGGGGCTATAACCCGGACGGCTCGCTGGTCAAACGCGGCACGCCCGGCGCGTTGATCGAGCGCGAGGAAGATGCGCTCGCCCAAACGTTGATGATGGTGCGCGAGCAATGCGTACGCGCCGTCGACGGCTCGCTCGTGCCGATCCGGGCGCAGACCGTCTGCCTGCACGGCGACGGCGAACACGCGCTCGAATTCGCGCGGCGCATTCGCGCCTTCTTGCTCGACGAGGGCATCGGCGTCGCGCCGATTCGCCAGAACTGACGTTCGCGGGCATCTCAAGTCAAAGACGCCGTCCGAGGGCAGTTCAATCCCCCGGACGGCGTTTTCATGTCGATGCCGGCAAGCACCGGCACCTTCGCGGCACAGCTTGTTTGCCGAATGCGCTGATTATGCTGATCGGCGCTTGATCGCGGTTATTGGCCGAGCGTCGGCATGACGAGCGACGACGCGGCGTTCGCCGGACGTCCCTCCGACCAGCGACGCGTGACCACCTTCGAGCGCGTGTAGAAGCGTACCGACTCGGGTCCGTAGATGTGCTGGTCGCCGAACAGCGAATTGCGCCATCCGCCGAACGAGAAGTACGACACCGGCACCGGAATCGGCACGTTCACGCCGACCATGCCGACTTCGATCTCGTCTTCGAAGCGGCGCGCGGCACCGCCCGACGTCGTGAACACCGCCGTGCCGTTGGCGTACGGATTACGGTTGATGAGCGCGATCGCCTCTTCCAGCGTCTTCACACGCACCACGGCCAGCACCGGCCCGAAAATCTCGTGGCGATAAATCGACATCTCCGGCGTCACGTTGTCGAACAGGCACGGGCCGATGAAGAAGCCGTCGTCGCGCTGCGCGACCTTGAGGCCACGGCCGTCCACCACGAGCTTCGCACCTTCGCCGACACCGGCGTCGACATAGCCGCGCACCTTGTCGCAATGCGCGCGGGTAATCAGCGGCCCCATCTGCGCGACGGGGTCGGCACCGTCGCCGACCGGCAGCGACGTCGCGGCTTGCGCCAGACGTGCCACCAACGCATCCGCCACGTCGCCGACGGCCACGGCCACCGAGATCGCCATGCAACGCTCCCCCGCCGAACCGTACGCGGCGCCGATCAGCGCATCGACGGTGAAATCGAGGTCGGCGTCCGGCATCACCACGCCATGGTTCTTCGCGCCGCCGAGCGCCTGCACGCGCTTGCCGTGCGCCGACGCCGTGCTGTAGATGTATTGCGCGATCGGCGTCGAGCCGACGAACGACACGGCGTTCACGTCCGGATGCGTGAGCAGCGCATCGACCGCCGCCTTGTCGCCGTTCACGACGTTGAGCACGCCGTCGGGCAGCCCGGCGTCCTTGGCCAGGCGCGCGAGCAACAGCGCCGCCGAGGGCACCTTCTCCGACGGCTTGAGCACGAAGGTGTTGCCGCAGGCCACGGCCATCGGGAACATCCACAACGGCACCATCGCGGGGAAGTTGAATGGCGTGATGCCTGCGCAGACGCCGACCGGCTGATGAATCGAATACGTGTCCACGCCCGTGCCCACCTGCGGCGCGATCTCGCCCTTGAGCAACTGCGGGATGCCCATGGCGAATTCGACCACTTCGATACCGCGCGTGACTTCGCCGCGGGCGTCGTCGAGCGTCTTGCCATGTTCCTGCGTGATCAGTTGCACGAGTGCTTCGCGATTCGTTTCAAGCAGCTCGCGGTACTTCATCATCACGCGGGCGCGCTTCATCGGCGGCGTGGCGCGCCAGCCGGGCAAGGCGGCACGTGCGGCGGCCACCGCACCGGCGACATCCGTCGCGCCGCCCAGGGCTACCTGGCGGATAACTTCGCCGGTGGCCGGGTTCGTCACTTCGCCGAAGCGGCGATCGGCTTCTCCAGACGCGACGCTTGCGCCGCCAATCCAATGCTCGATACGTTCGGTGCTCACTCGTTGATTCATGTCGATGTCCGTGAAAACGCTGTCGGTGGGCGAGCGTCTGCTCGAGGCGGGCGTTCGTCCTGACTGTCTGATGGATGGCGGGGCGTCGCGCGGCGGCCGCCCAGCCTTGCTGTGGATGTCGCTTACGCCGTCTCGCGAATGGCTTCCGCCACGATGCTGAACAACTCGTCGATCTGTGCTTCGCTGATGATGAGCGGCGGCGAGAACGCCAGGATGTCGCCCGTGTAACGCACCAGTGCTCCCTTCTCGAAGCACTTGACGAAGATTTCATGCGCGCGTGCGCCCGGCTTGCCGTCGCGGTTGGACAGCTCGATGCCGCCGACCATCCCGAGGTTCCGGATGTCGATGACGTTCGGCAGATCGCGCAGACCGTGAATGACCTTCTCGAAATGCGGCGCAAGCGTGGCTGCGCGTTCGAACAGGCCGTCACTCTTGTACAGATCGAGCGCGGCGCACGCCGCGGCGGCGGCCAGCGGATGACCCGAGTAGGTATAGCCGTGGAAGAACTCGATCGCGCCCGAGTTACCGGCGTCGACGATGGTGTCGTGCACGCCCGTCTTCACCGCGACGGCGCCCATCGGAACGGCGGCATTGTTCACGCCCTTGGCCATCGTCATGATGTCCGGCGTCACGCCGAAATACTGGGCGGCGAACGGCTTGCCCAGGCGGCCAAGTCCGGTGATGACTTCGTCGAAAATCAGCAGAATGCCGTGCTTGTCGCAGATCTCGCGCAGCTTTTGCAGATAGCCGTGCGGCGGCACCAGCACCCCAGTGGAACCGGCGAGCGGCTCGACGATCACGGCGGCGATGGTCGACGCGTCGTGCAGCGTCACCAAACGTTCGAGTTCGTCGGCCAGATGGGCGCCCCAGGCCGGCTGCCCCTTCGTGAAGGCCGCTTCCTTGATGTTGAGCGTGTGCGGCAGATGGTCGACCGCCGGCAGCAGTTGCCCCGAATAGGCTTTGCGGTTCGGCGAGATGCCGCCGACCGAAATCCCGCCGAAGCCCACACCGTGATAACCGCGCTCGCGACCGATGAGGCGCGTGCGCTGGCCTTCACCGCGCGCACGATGGTAGGCCAGGGCGATCTTCAGGGCGGTGTCGACCGACTCCGAGCCCGAGTTCGTGAAGAAAATGCGATCGAGCCCCTGCGGCGTGATCGCGGCGATCTTGCTGGCGGCCTCGAACGCCTTCGGGTGGCCCATCTGGAACGTCGGCGCGAAGTCCATCTCGCCGGCCTGCTGACGGATCGCCTCGACGATCTCGGTGCGACAGTGGCCGGCGTTCACACACCACAGACCGGCGGTGCCATCGAGAATCTTGCGATTGTCCGACGACGTGTAATACATGCCCTCGGCCTTCACCAACAGGCGCGGCGAGCTTTTGAACTGACGGTTGTTGGTGAACGGCATCCAGAACGCCGTCATGTCGAGATTCAGGTCTTTCATGTTCATCGCGGGGTCTCCCCAGAGCTTGGCTCGATCAGAATGTCCCGCGCTCGGCACGACGGCGCGCCACGGGTGGATGGGATCGATCCTACGAGAGACGAACCGATACAGACATGTACAGTCACTCGTATAATGTATATTCTGTATTGGTCAATCGCCTCAACTGTATTGGCAACAGCCGATGCCCCGATACCATGGTCCAACCGCTTGCCTTTTCCCTGAACCGCGCCCAACCGGAAGCGCTCGTCGATCAGATCGTGCGGGAGGTCGAGCGAGCGTTACAGCGTCAGACGTTGCACGGCGGCATGCGCATGCCGTCGATCCGTTCGCTGGCCAAGGCGCACGGCATCAGCACGTTCACGGTGGTCGAGGCGTATGATCGGCTCGTCGCGCGCGGCACGCTCGTGGCCCGGCGCGGCGCGGGCTTCTTTGTCGCGGGGGCGGCCGACGCGCGAGACGCGGGGCTGACCAGCCCCGGCGGGGCGCTGGCGGTTAGCACCACGGCCAGCGAAGTCACCAATGCGTGGCTGCTTTCCGAGATCTTCGCGGACGACGCGATCGCGGTGAAGAGCGGCTGCGGATGGTTGCCTGACAGCTGGCTCGACGAAGACGGGCTGCATGGCGCGCTGCGTTCGCTCTCGAAGGGGCCGGGCGCGCATTTCGCGCACTACGGACATCCGCGGGGGTATGGGCCGTTGCGTCAGTGGCTGGCGCGGCGCCTCGGCGAGTTGTCCATCGACGCGCCGCCCGAGCACATCGTGCTCACGCATGGCGCGACGCAGGCGCTCGATCTGGTGGTGCGCACGCTGCTCAAGCCGGGCGATACGGTCTTGGTCGAGGCACCGGCGTACTGCAATCTGCTGGCGGTGTTGCGTCTCGCGGACCTCAACGTCGTGGGCATTCCGCGCACGGAGGCCGGTCTTGATCTCGCGGCGCTGGAGCAGGCGGCGCAGACGCATCGTCCGCGGGCGCTGTTCGTGAATCCGGCGTTGCAGAATCCGTTGGGTACCTCGCTCACACCGGCGGCGGCGCATCGCATCTTGCAGTGTGCCGAGCAGCATGGTTTCTGGATCGTCGAAGATGACATCTATCGCGAGTTGGCGCCGGCGGGCACACCGTCATTGGCGGCGATGGATGGTCTGTCGCGCGTGATCTACGTGTCGAGCTTTTCGAAGACAATTTCGCCGTCGGTGCGCGTGGGCTATCTGGCGTGTTCGCGCGATCTGGCGCATGAGATTGCGCGCAGCAAGATGGTGGCGGGCCTCACGTCTTCGGAAATCAATGAGCGCATCGTCCATGCGATTCTCACCGAGGGACGTCACCGAAAGCACATCGAACGACTGTCGGATCGGCTGACGCGTTCGCGCGCGCGTCTCATCACGCAATTGCAGTCGCACGGGGTGACGCTGCTGGCGCAGCCGGAAGGCGGGATGTTCGTGTGCGGCAGCTTGCCGGAGACGGCACGACCGGCGCGCGAACTGGCCGAAGCGGCGCTGTCTGAGAGCATCATGTTGGCACCGGGCGAGTTCTTTCTGGCTCACAACGAGCCCTGCCACTGGTTCCGCTTCAACGTTGCCTATTCGGACGACGCACGCCTGTTCCGCTTTCTCGATCGGGCAGCGACGGGGAAGTTGGCGGCTTGACGTGATTGCACATTCGCAATGCCTACGCCACGCCCATCATCCCAAACCGCTCCCGATACGCCACCGGCGTCACGCCGTACTGGCGTTGAAAGGCGCGGCGCAGGTTTTGTTCGTCGCCGAAGCCCACGCGTGCGGCGATGCGCTTGAGCGGCGCATCCGAGTCGAGCAACGCAAACCGGGCCGCTTCCAGACGCATGCGCTCGACCGCCTTGGCCGGCGTCGACCCCGTCCGCGCGAGATAACTCCGCGCAAACGTGCGCGCGCTCATGTTCGCCTGCTCGGCCAGCCGCACCACCGACAGATCGCCATCGAGCCGTTCGGACATCCACGCATGCAAATCCCCGAACGGCGCCCCCGCCGCGACCTGCGCCTGCAACGGCGGGCTGAACTGCGATTGCCCCCCAGCGCGCTTGAGGAACACCACCAACCGCCGCGCCGCCTGCAAAGCGATATCCGCACCCAAATCGTCCTCGACCAACGCCAACCCCAGGTCGATCCCCGCCGTAATGCCCGCCGACGTCCAGACCGGATCCTCACGCACATAAATTGGATCAGACTCGACCCGCGCCTTCGGAAAGCACGCCTGCAACATCGCCGTGTCGAGCCAGTGCGTCGTCGCGCGACGCCCATCCAACAACCCCGCCGCCCCAAGAATGAACGCCCCCACGCACACCGAACATACACGCCTCACGCGTGGGGCATAGTCGCGCAACCACTCGCCCACCTCACCCGGCACCGCCGGACGATGCGCCACCGCTCCGCCCACCGCAATCAACGTGTCGACGGGCATCGCTTCGAGTGCGCGCATCGGTTCGGTGTGCAACGTGATGCCGGAGCCCGTCTCCACCGGGCCACCGTGCTCGGACACCACCACGGTGCGATACGGCGTCGCCTGTCCCGACGCCGCGAAGTTGCGGATGACGGCGTGAAACGCATCGAGCGGTCCGGCCAGATCCAGCAGCACGAACGGCGGCACGATGAGAAAGGCAACGAGACGAGGTGGGCTCATGGTCACGAGAACATTGGTGGGTCAGGCGGTCGCCGGCACCGCACGGCGCTTCGCATCGAGCGCGTACCACACGGTCGCCAGCGCAGCGAGCGCGAGCAGCGGGAAGGTCGCCTGGTTGATGGTGGCCCAGCCGAAGCGAGCGAGCAACTGCCCCGCGAACAGACTCGCGAGCGCCGTCCCGGCGAAGGTGATGAATTCGTTGGCGGCCTGCGCGCGCGCACGCTCCGCCGGTCGGTACGACATCGTGAGCAACGTCGTGCCGCCCACGAACATGAAGTTCCATCCCACGCCGAGCAACGCCAACGCCGCATAGAAGTACGGCAGGCTCGTCGACGCGAGCGCCACGACACCGCACAGGGCGCTCATCGCAATGCCCGCCAGCAACACCGGCACCACGCCCCAGCGCTTGACGAGATGCCCCGAGAAGAACGACGGCGCATACATCCCCACCAAGTGCCACTCGATGATGTGCGCGCCGTCGTCGATGCTGTGCCCACACGTCACCGCCGCGATGGGCGTCGCCGTCATGACGAACATCATCACCATGAAGCCGATCAGGTTGTTCGCCAGCGCCGCCACATAAATCGGCTGACGCATGATCTCGCCGAGCGGTCGGGCCGGTAACGCACCCGCGTCTCCGGTGGCACTGGCGGCCGCATGCACCGGCAAATCGCGCAGCAATCCGACGAGCAACGCCAACGATATCGCCGAGAGAATCGCCACGACGAGATACGATCCCGCGAACGTCACCGGCGCGAGCCAGTTTTTACTGCCTGCCGCGAGCGCCGGTCCGATCACCGCCGCCAGCACGCCGCCGGTGAGCACGATGGAAATCGCGCGGGGCTTGTCGTCGAGCGGCACGACGTCGGCCGCTGCCAGCCGGTAATAGCGCGCGAACGCCTGAAACACCCCCACACACGCCGTACCCGCGCAGAACATCGCGAAGTGACGCTCATAGATCGCCATGACCGACACCAGCCCGCCGACCGTGCCGAACAATGCGCCCAGCGCGAAGCCGAGGCGCTGACCGATACGCTGGATCAACATCGACGCAAAGATCGTGGTGATGGCGGACGCCACGGTAATCAGCGAGAACGGCAGCGTCGCATAACCTTTGTCGGACGCCAGCATGTAGCCGACGAGCCCCGTCAACGTCAGGTCGACGGACATCGCCGCCGTGAATAGCGCCTGGCACGCGGCCAGCACCGCGGCATAGCGGCGGCCCATCGAACGATCGGGGCGACCGGAACGCTTCGGGCGCCCGCTGGGTTCGGAATCCGTGGGGCGCGCGGCGCGCCCGGCAATGGCATCGGTCATGAGCGTGTTGTCGAACAAGTCGGAGAGTCGTCGGGAGCCCTCATCTTGCCGTCGACCGGTTTGGCACGAATGCCAATCATGCATCAAAAAATGCCATCTCGTCGTCGGGCGTGTCGAGCGTTTCGGGCGCCACTCAGACATGGCGGCCGGCGAACTTCCTGACGCTCAGGTCACCGGATCGCGCCAACTCGGTGCGCACCAACTCAGCGCGCGGCCGCACCACACTGCTTCGTTCGGAGGACGACACGCCGATAAACCGCCGCGGAGAGTCCCCTGCGTGCGACGTGATCGACCCTATCGATTCGACGCGACAACGCCGCCCTCACGGGCCTGTGCGTGCTTTGCAACATCCGACACTTCCCCTTGCGCGAACGTGCACCGTTACCTCGCATGCCCAATCCCGCCCATCGCTGGCACGGCCTTTGCGTAAGTCCTCCGGTACCGGATCGACCGGTCTAACCAGGAAAGGGGAAGACGCACCATGAAACGACGCACGCTACTCCAGATGGCGGCCCTCTCGGGCGCCGCATCGCTGACCGGCATGGCGCCCAACTTGTTCGCGCAGAGCAAGTCGCCCATCAAGGTTGGCATCTTGCACTCGCTCTCGGGCACGATGGCCATCTCGGAGACGTCGCTCAAGGATGTCGCGCTCATGACGATTGCCGACATCAACGCCAAGGGTGGCGTCATGGGCCGCCCGCTCGAAGCCGTGGTGGTCGACCCGGCGTCGAACTGGCCGCTCTTCGCGGAAAAGGCGCGTCAACTGCTCACCAAGGACAAAGTCGCCGCCGTGTTCGGCTGCTGGACGTCGGTGTCGCGCAAGTCGGTGTTGCCCGTCTTCGAAGAACTCAACGGCCTGCTCTATTACCCGGTGCAGTACGAAGGCGAGGAGATGTCGAAGAACGTCTTCTACACGGGCGCGGCGCCGAATCAGCAGGCGATCCCGGCCGTGGAATACGTGATGAGCAAGGAAGGCGGCGGCGCCAAGCGCTTCTTCCTGCTCGGCACCGACTACGTCTACCCGCGCACGACCAACAAGATCCTGCGCGCCTTCCTGCACTCGAAGGGCGTGGCCGACAAGGACATCCAGGAGGTCTACACGCCGTTCGGCCACAGCGATTACCAGACCATCGTCGCCAACATCAAACAGTTCGCCCAGGGCGGCAAGACCACGGTCATCTCGACCATCAACGGCGATTCGAACGTGCCGTTCTACAAGGAACTCGGCAACCAGGGTCTGAAAGCCACCGACGTGCCTGTCGTGGCGTTCTCCGTCGGTGAAGAGGAACTGCGCGGCATCGACACAAAGCCGCTCGTGGGACACCTCGCGGCATGGAACTACTTCATGTCGGTGAAGAACCCGACCAACGACGCCTTCAAGAAGGAGTGGTTCGCCTACGTCAAGGCCAAGGGCCTGCCCGGCGGCGACAAGCGCGTCACGAACGATCCGATGGAAGCCACGTTCGTCGGCATGCATATGTGGAAGCAAGCGGTCGAAAAAGCGGGCAGCGTCGACGTCGACAAGGTACGCACCGCAATGATCGGCCAGTCCTTCAAGTCGCCGGACGGCTTCGACATGGTCATGGACGGCAATCACCACCTGCACAAGCCGGTGATGATTGGCGAGATCCGCTCGGACGGTCAGTTCAACGTCGTGTGGAAGACCAAGACCACGGTGCGTGCGCAGCCGTGGAGCCCGTACATCGCGGGTAACGAAGGCAAGCCCGACAAGGTCTGACCCTCCTTCCATTCCCTGCGCCGGCGCCGGATCGATGGCCGCCGGCGCGCGCAGAGGTTTTGATGATAACGATAAGACGCTGGACCGCTGCCGCCCTTGTCCTGCTCTCGCTGGGCGCCGCGCTGACCACTCCCTCCCTGGCCCATGCCGCCGTCTCGAGCGCCGACCTCACGGCGCTGGCCGGCGACGACTTCGACGCCAAGTCGCAGGCCATCGATCATCTTGCGTCCGACGACTCGCCGCAGGCCACCGCGCTCCTCAAGGCGCTGGCCGACGACACGGTCGTGACCGTGGGCGATCGCCTCGCCATCCAGGACGGCGAGAAGACCCTCGATCCGATCACGGGCGCCCCGATCAAGGGCGACAATGCGGGATCGATCACGCTCAACAACGTACTGCGCGCCAAGGTCGCTACGGCCGCCGCCGCCGGCGCCTTGCGCTCGCCCGATCACGACGCCCGGGCGCAAGCCATCGACACAATGCTGCAAAACCCGTCGCCCGCGTTCAAAACGCTCATCGAACAGGCGCGCCAGAAGGAGACCGATCCGACGCTGCGCAAACGGCTCGACCAGCTCTGGGCGCAAACGGCATTGCATGACACCGACGCGAAGAAGCGTCGTGAAGCCATCGATCTGATCGCCGCGGCGGGTGACCCCCAGATGCGCGATCTGCTGCTGCCCATCGTCGCGAAGCAAGCGGACGGCACCTATGCCGAACCCGACGCCAACGTGCGCAGCGCCGCCGACATCGCCCTGACGAAGCTGGCCGCGGCGCAGCGCCGCAGCGAGTTCTTCGGCACGCTCTTCGCCGGCCTGTCGCTCGGCAGTGTGCTGCTGCTCGCCGCGCTCGGCCTGGCCATCACCTATGGCCTGATCGGCGTCATCAACATGGCGCACGGCGAATTCCTGATGGTCGGTGCGTATGCCACGTATGTGGTGCAGACACTCTTTCAGCGCTTCCTGCCGGGGGCGTTCGACGCCTATCTGGTCGCCGCCGTGCCCGCCGCCTTTCTTGTGGCGGCCTTCCTCGGCTTCGTGCTGGAGCGCACCGTCATCAAGCATTTGTACGGCCGCCCGCTCGAAACGCTGCTCACGACGTTCGGTATCAGCCTGCTCATGATCCAGGGCGTGCGCACGCTGTTCGGCGCGCAGAACGTGGAAGTGATCAATCCCTCGTGGATGAGCGGCGGCGTCGCCGTACTGCCCAACCTGATGCTGCCGTATAACCGCATTGCGATCCTGATATTCGCGCTGGTCGTCGTGGCGCTCACGTGGTCGGTGCTCAACCTCACGCGCCTGGGGTTGTTCATTCGCGCCGTCACGCAGAACCGGTCGATGGCCGCCTGCGTCGGCGTGAAGACGGGACGCGTCGACAGCTATGCCTTCGCGTTTGGCGCGGGCATTGCCGGACTGGGCGGATGCGCGCTCTCGCAGATCGGCAACGTCGGCCCGGACCTCGGGCAGAGCTACATCATCGACTCGTTCATGGCCGTGGTGCTGGGCGGCGTGGGACAACTGGCCGGGACCATCGTCGGTGCGTTCGGCCTGGGCATCGCCAACAAGCTGCTCGAACCGGTGTGGGGCGCCGTGCTCGCCAAGATCGCCGTGCTGATCCTGATCGTGCTGTTCATCCAGAAACGCCCGCAGGGCATGTTTGCGCTCAAAGGGCGCAGCGCGGAGGCCTGAATGCAGACGTCGAACTTCCTGCCCGAAGGGATTACCCCTTCGATCTCGCTGGACGTGCCGCCGCGCGCCCGGCTCCTGCCGAAGCATGTCGCGCCCTTGCTGTTCGCGTTCGTGCTGGCGGTGACGATTCTCGTGCCGGTGTGTGCGCTGGTGCTGCCGGCCACGCACCCGTTGCATCTGTCGGCCTACGCGATGACGCTCGTGGGCAAGATCATGTGCTACGCGATTGCGGCGCTCGCGCTCGATCTGGTGTGGGGCTATTGCGGCATCCTGAGCCTGGGCCACGGCCTGTTCTTCGCGCTCGGCGGGTATGCCATGGGGATGTACCTGATGCGCGGCATCGGGCGCGACGGCGTGTATCACAGCAACTTGCCCGACTTCATGGTGTTTCTCGACTGGAAGTCGCTGCCCTGGTACTGGACCGGCACCGAGCATTTCGCCTGGGCGATGTTTCTCGTCGTGGCACTGCCCGGCGTGGTCGCGTGGCTCTTCGGATATCTGGCCTTCCGCTCACGCGTGAAGGGGGTGTACCTGTCGATCATCACGCAGGCGCTCACGTTCGCCGCCATGCTGCTTTTCTATCGCAACGAAACCGGCTTCGGCGGCAACAACGGCTTCACCGACTTCAAGCGCATTCTCGGCTACTCGATCACGTCGGCAAGCACGCGCACCGTGTTGTTCCTCGTGACGTTCGTCGTACTGATCGGTGCCTTCGTGCTGTGCCGCGCGCTGGTCGTCTCGAAGTTCGGCCGTGTGGTCACGGCCATTCGCGACGGCGAATCGCGCGCCATGTTCCTCGGCTACCGGCCGCTGAGCTACAAGCTGTTCGTGTGGACGTTGTCCGCCATGCTGTGCGGCATTGCGGGCGCGCTTTACGTGCCGCAGGTCGGCATCATCAACCCGAGCGAGATGGCGCCGGTCAACTCCATCGAGATGGCCATCTGGGTCGCCATCGGCGGACGCGGCTCGCTCGTGGGCGCGATTGCCGGTGCGTTCCTCGTCAACGGTGCGAAGAGCTTCTTCACGGCGTACTTCGCCGAGTACTGGCTGTTCTTCCTCGGCGCGATGTTCGTGCTCGTGCCGCTGCTGCTGCCGCAAGGCGTGATCGGCCTCGTCGCACAACTGTCCCGCAAGCGCACGCTGCACGCGCAGGCCGCCGCCGAAGGCGATGCGCCGCACCCCGCCACAGGAGACCGCGCATGAGACCCGACATCGACATCAGTTGGCAGATCGCCGACGCACCCGATGCATCCGTCACCGTCAGCGGCGACCCCACCGGGATGTCGCATCTCGTGGTGCCGGGAGAGATCGACACGTCGCACGGTCTTATCCTCTACCTCGAGAACATCTCCGTATCGTTCGACGGCTTTCGCGCCCTCAACGACCTGTCGCTGGCGATCAAGACCGACGAGTTGCGCTGCATCATTGGCCCGAACGGCGCGGGCAAGACAACGATGATGGACGTCGTGACGGGCAAGACCCGCCCCGATGCCGGCCGCGCCTTCCTCGGCCAGACGCTCGACCTCACCCGGCTGGACGAGCCTGCCATCGCGCAGGCGGGCGTGGGCCGCAAGTTCCAGAAGCCGACGGTGTTCGAACATCACAGCGTGTGGGAGAACCTCGAACTCGCGTGTGCGGGCGACAAACGCTGGTTCCGCGCACTGTGGGACATGCTCACGCCGACCATGCGACGCCGCATCGAGGAAGTGCTCACCCTCACGCACCTGGAGCATCAGGCACATGTGCGGGCGGGACAGTTGTCGCACGGCCAGAAGCAACGCCTGGAGATTGGCATGTTGCTCATGCAGCAACCGCAACTCCTGCTGCTCGACGAACCCGCCGCCGGCATGACCGACGAAGAGACCGCGCAGCTCGCCGAGTTGCTCAACCGGCTGCGCGGGCATTGTTCGATGATGGTGGTCGAGCACGACATGGCGTTCGTCGCCGCGCTCGCCGGCGAGACGGGACTCGTGACCGTGATGGCCGAAGGGCGGGTGCTGGCGGAAGGCACGCTCGATGTCGTGCAACGCGACGAGCGCGTGATCGAATCGTATCTGGGACGCTGACCATGTTGGAAATTCACGCACTCAATCAGTACTACAGCGGCAGCCACATTCTGCGCAACGTGGAGTTCACCGTGCCCGACGGTCAGCTCACCGTGATGCTCGGGCGCAATGGCGTGGGCAAGACCACACTGCTCAAGTGCCTCATGGGCGTGGTGCCGGTGAAGTCGGGCAGCATCGCGTGGCGCGGCACTGCCCTGACGTCAGCTCCCCCGTATTCGCGCGTGGCACATGGACTGGCGTATGTGCCGCAAGGACGCGAGATCTTCCCGCGTCTCACCGTCGAAGAGAATCTGTTGATCGGTGCGGCGAGCCGTCCCGCGCGCGAGGCCAAGCGCGGCGTGCCCGAGCACATCTACGAACTGTTCCCCGTGTTGCGCGATATGAAGCAGCGGCGCGGCGGCGACCTGTCCGGCGGGCAACAACAGCAACTCGCCATCGGACGCGCGCTCATGAGCGACCCGCAACTGCTGATCCTCGACGAGCCGACCGAAGGCATTCAACCGTCGATCATCAAGGACATCGGGACCACATTGCGGCGTCTGGTCGACGAACGCGGCATGACGGTGTTGCTGGTCGAGCAGTATTACGACTTTGCCCTCCAACTCGCGGATCACTATCGCGTGATGAGTCGGGGCGCCATCGTGGCGAGCGGCCTCGGCAAGGACATGGAAGCCGACGGCGTACGGCATCAGGTGGCCGTGTGAGACACAGGCGGCAGGTTTCGATGTCGCGCGCTGGCGGCGCGTGCTAGATTCGCGCCATCCATTGCCGAACGACTTTCATGAATTCCCTGCACACGCCCAGCGCCGGCTGGCACGCCGCGCTGACGCTCGGCTTCGCCCGTCACGAAGCACGCACCGTTCTCGCCACGCGACGCCACCACGGCCCGCTCGTCGTCCAGAAGTCGCTTCATCCGGAAGGCCCCGGCATTTGCCATGCCGTGGTCGTGCATCCGCCCGGCGGGATTGCGGGCGGCGACACGCTGTCCATCGACGTCGATGTCGGTGACAACGCGCACGCGGTATTGACCACACCCGGGGCGACCAAATGGTACAAGTCGCAAGGCCGATTCGGGACGCAGGACATCAGCCTCACCGTGCGCGACGGCGCGAAGCTCGACTGGCTGCCGCTCGAGAACATCGTGTTCGAGCATGCGGATGCGCGCCAATGCATCACCGTGAAGCTTGGCGAGAACGCGTCCGTCATCGGCTGGGACGCCACGCTGCTCGGCCGTCAGGCGGCGGGTGAGCAGTGGACGCATGGTCAATGGCGCGCGCGCTTCGAACTGCGCGATGCGACGGATCGTCTGCTGTGGGCGGAACAGGCCGTGCTCGACGCCGACGATGCGCAACGCACCGGCACCACTGCGCTCGCGGGCTTCCCCGTCTTCGCCACGCTGTGGGCTGTCGGTGCCGCGTGTACGCGCGAGCTGGCCGAGTCGCTGGCGGCGGACCTGCCGTTCGACGACACGCTGCGCGCGGGAATCACGTGCCTGCCGGGCAACGTGCTCGTGCTGCGCGTGCTTGGTCACGACATGGAGACGGTACGGCGGTTGCTGGTCTCGCATTGGCTGAAGCTGCGGCCGCTCGTTCACGGCGTGCCCGCCGAGCCGCTGCGTCTCTGGGCGACGTGAGTCGGCCCCCGTCCCCTCACACCCACCACACGCACCACAACGGTGACGCGCGCGATGCCGCGTCATCCTCTCCGGCCCGATTTCGCACCAATACTGGGCTTCCCTCCTCCGCTTGCGCCGTTTCCCGTTGTCGTCGCCGTTGCCGTCGCCACGGCCCGTTGCGCGTGCGCGCGTCCCATCCCGTCAGTCTCATGCCCCGAAGCATTGCCGGGCACGATTCCTGCTAGATCACTGTATCGACCGGTCAGACCAGATGTGCCGGCCGCCGGAACACTCCTGTTACCGGAATGCTTCGCCCCCCGATCCCCGAGGTTGCCTCTATGCTGCCGTTCATTCGTAGTGCCTTCTCTCACGACACCATTGCCACCACGCTCGGCGCACGCGCACGGGCCCGTCGCGCTTTCGCCACGCTGATGCTGGCCGTGAGCGCCATCACCGTCTTCGCCGTGGCAGTGCCGCGCAGCGCGCATGCCGACGGACTCGACGACATCATCAAGCGTGGCACCCTGCGCGTGGCCGTGCCGCAAGACTTCCCGCCGTTCGGCTCGATCGGTGCCGACATGAAGCCGGTCGGCTACGACATCGACGCTGCCGCCTTGCTCGCCAAGGGCATGGGCGTGAAGCTGGAGCTGGTGCCGGTGACGAGCGCCAACCGCATTCCCTACCTCACGACGAACAAGGCCGACCTGGTGATCTCCAGCCTCGGCAAGAACGCCGAGCGCGAGAAGGTCATCGATTTCTCGCAAGCGTATGCGCCGTTCTACAACGGCGTGTTCGGGCCGAAGGATCTCGCGGTGTCCAAGCCTGCCGATCTGTCGGGCAAAACGGTCGGCGTGACGCGCGGTGCCGTCGAAGACCTCGAACTCTCGAAGATCGCCCCGGCCGACGTCACGATCAAGCGCTTCGAAGACAACAACGGCACGATCTCGGCGTTCCTCTCCGGGCAGGTGCAACTGGTCGCCACGGGCAACGTCGTGGCAGCGGCCATTCTCGCCAAGCACCCGCCCAAGCTGCCTGAGCCGAAGTTTCTCATCAAGAACTCGCCGTGCTTCGTCGGCCTGAACAAGAACGAGCCGCGGTTGCTCGCCAAGGTCAACGACATTCTCGCCGCCGCGAAGAAAGATGGCGCGCTGAGCAACATCTCGCAGAAGTGGCTCGGCATGCCGCTGCCGACGAATCTCTGATCTCGACGTCCCGCCCCTCGCGACTCCTCACCGGCTTCACATGCATTACGTTCTCGATTTTGCCGATCTGCGGCAATACCTGATGCTCTTCGTTCGCGGCGCCGCGCTGACGGTTGCGCTCACGGCCGTATCCACGGTCGCGGGCGTGGCCGTCGGCGCGCTGTGCGCCGTCGCCCGCGAGGAAGGCGCGGTGTGGCTCAAAGCCCTCACCGGGCTGTACGTCGAGCTGATCCGCAACACGCCGTTCATCGTGCAGCTCTTCTTCATCTTCTTCGGACTGCCGAGTCTTGGCATTCATATCGACGAGACGACCGCCGCCGTCCTCGCCATGAGTGTGAACCTCGGCGCGTACGCCACCGAGATCATTCGCGCCGGCATGCGCGCGGTGCCGCGCGGTCTTTCCGAAGCCGGACTGTCGCTCGCCATGACGCGCGGCCAGATCCTGCGTCATGTGATCTTGCCGCAGGCGTTTGCCAAGGTGTTCCCGGCGCTCGCCAGCCAGATCGTGATCGTGATGCTGGGGTCGGCCGTCGTCTCGCAGATCTCCGTGCCCGATCTGTCGTACGCCGCCAACTTCGTGCAGTCGCGCACGTTCCGGGCGTTCGAGAGCTATCTGATCGTCACCGCGGTGTACCTTGTGCTCGCGATTGCACTGCGTCGTGTGCTGATGCGCTGCGCACGGCGCCTCTTTCGCGGCACGGTCAAAGTCAAGGCAGGTGCCCGATGATCGAGTTCTCGACGTGGGACATGCTGCGTGGACTGCTGCTCGCCGCCCGCTGGACACTCGCGCTGTCGGCCATCGCCTTCGTCTGCGGCGGCGGTGTCGCCCTGATGTTGCTTGTCGTGCGCGTTGGACGCGTTGCCTGGGCAGCACGCGCCGTGGCGCTGTATATCGAAGTGTTCCAGGGCACGCCACTGCTCATGCAGTTGTTCCTGGTGTTCTTCGGCTTGCCGCTGCTCGGTCTCGACGTCTCGCCCTGGGTCGCGGCGGCCGCGTGCCTCACGCTCTACACGAGCGCCTATCTCACGGAAATCTGGCGCGGCTGCGTCGACGCGGTTCCGCACGGCCAATGGGAAGCCTCGTCGAGTCTCGCCATGCGTTACGGCGAACAACTGCGCCACGTGATCTTGCCGCAAGCGCTGCGCATTGCCATCGCGCCCACGGTCGGCTTCTCGGTGCAGGTGGTCAAGAGCACGGCGCTGGCGTCGATCATCGGTTTCGACGAACTCACCAAGACTGGCACCATGCTCACCAACGCGACGTTCCAGCCGTTCACCGTGTACGGCCTCGTCGCGCTGCTCTACTTTGCTGCCTGCTATCCGCTGTCGCTGTGGGCGCGCCATCTCGAAAGGAAACTCCATGTCGCTCATTGAAGTCAGGGGCATGCAAAAGCGCTTCGGCGAGACCCCGGTGCTCAAGGGCATCGACCTCGACGTCGAGCGCGGTCAGGTCGTGTCGATCATCGGCAAAAGCGGCTCGGGAAAGAGCACCTTGCTGCGCACGCTCAACGGCCTGGAGCGTTTCGACGCGGGCAGTGTCGCCGTCGAGGGCGTGCACGTCGGCGCGCGCGACACCGATCTGCGCGCCCTGCGTCTGAAAGTCGGCATGGTGTTCCAGCAGTACAACCTGTTTCCGCATCTGTCGGCCGGCGAAAACGTGATGCTCGCGCAGAAGGTGGTGAAGAAAACGCCTGGCGCCGAAGCGCGCGACGTTGCCCGCGTCATGCTCGATAAGGTAGGACTGGCCGACAAGTTCGACAGCTATCCATCGCAGCTCTCGGGCGGTCAACAGCAGCGTGTGGCGATTGCCCGCTCGCTCGCCATGCGTCCGGCCGTGATGCTGTGCGACGAGATCACCTCGGCGCTGGATCCCGAGTTGGTCGCCGAAGTGCTGGGGGTGCTCGAAAACCTCGCCGCCGAAGGCATGACGCTGATTCTCGTCACGCACGAGATGCGCTTCGCCCGTCACGTGTCGGACCGCGTGGTGTTCATGCATCAGGGCAAGATCTGGGAGTCCGGTGCGCCGGAAACCCTCTTCACGCAACCGTCGACCCCGGAATTGCAGCGCTTTCTCTGCCAATGACGACGCCGATGACCGACACCTGCCGCCGCGTCGTTTCGCACAGTTTTGGTGCGTGCCGCGCAGGCGGCAAAACCCAGTGGCGCGGACAAGAACGTGCGCCTATGATGTGCGGCAACGGCGACCGCCCCCGACCCTTTCGCATTGACGTTCCCCCCGTTCACGATGAAGCTCACTCCGCGCGAAAAAGACAAGTTGCTCATTTTCACCGCCGCCCTGCTCGCCGAACGTCGGCGTGCGCGCGGGCTGAAACTGAATTACCCGGAGGCCGTAGCCTTCATCAGCGCCGCCCTCATGGAAGGCGCGCGCGACGGACGCACCGTGGCCGACCTGATGCATTACGGCACCACGCTGCTTTCGCGCGACGATGTGATGGACGGCGTGCCCGAAATGATCCCGGACATTCAGGTCGAAGCCACGTTTCCGGACGGCACGAAGCTCGTCACCGTGCACCACCCGATTCCCTGAAGGGTGCACGCGCGCAATGCCGAGCGTGCGGTGATGGCCGTCATCGCCGCTCGCACTCGTTCTCCGTTGTCCTTCGCTTCGCATTCGATTCTCTGTCGTCGACAACCCCATCTTAAGGACGTCTCATGTCAGTGGCCCGCCTCCCTGTTGCCCATGATGCCCATGAAGTGACCGTCGCGTGCGCGGCGGATGCTTCCCCGGCCCGCGGTCGCACGTACCCTCGCGTCGTGCGTATGACGACTGGCCTCGCGCTGCTCGCCGCATCGAGTCTCGCGTTCGCGCACCCCGGTCATCCCGGCCATGACGCGGCCGGCAGCTTCGTTGCGGGCTTCGTGCATCCGCTCACCGGCGCCGATCACCTTTGCGCCATGATCGTGGTGGGCTTGTGGAGTGCACTCACGTCGAAACGTGTCTGGCTCGCCCCGTTGGCTTTCGTCGCCATGCTTGCCGCAGGCGGGTTGCTCGGCATGTCGTACGGCGCTGCGCTGCCGGGCGTGGAGCCGATGATTGCCGTCTCTCTACTCGTGCTGGGACTGATGCTCGCGACGCGCGCGAAGCTGCCCGGCGCAGCGGGTGCCGCCGTTGTCGGCGCATTCGCGATCTTCCATGGTGTGGCTCACGGTGCGGAATTGCCGGCCGAGGCGAGCGCCATGCATTACATGGCCGGCTTTCTGCTCGCGACCGGCGTGCTGCACAGTCTGGGCATCGTCGCCGGCGTTGCGCTGCGTCGCCGTACCGCGTGGTTGCCTCGCGTGCTCGGGGCGGGCGTGCTCGCCTACGGCGCGGCGCTGCTCGTCGCGGCGACCTGAACGCCCAAGGTTGCGCGCATCCTTCCATTCCTCCAAGAGACGCTCATGATTCCCGGAGAACTGTTGCCCGCCGCAGGTGACATCACGCTGAACGAGGGTCGCCCGACCCTGCGCGTGAGCGTTGCCAACACCGGCGATCGCCCGATCCAGATCGGCTCGCATTTTCACTTCTACGAAGTCAACGACGCGCTGCAATTCGACCGCGAAGCGACGCGCGGCTTTCGCCTGAACATTGCGTCCGGCACCGCGGTGCGCTTCGAGCCGGGGCAACAACGCACGGTCGAACTGGTCGCGCTGGCGGGGGACCGCCGCGTCTTCGGCTTCGCCGGTCGCGTGATGGGGGCGCTATGAAAATTTCACGCCGCGCCTATGCGGAAATGTTTGGCCCCACCACGGGCGACCGGCTGCGACTCGCCGACACGGAACTCATCGTCGAGATCGAGCGCGACTACACGATCTATGGCGAAGAGGTGAAGTTCGGCGGCGGCAAGGTGATTCGCGACGGCATGGGCCAATCGCAGCGCACGCGCGCCGACGTCGTGGATACCGTCATCACCAACGCCGTCATCATCGACCACTGGGGTATCGTCAAAGCCGACATCGGGCTCAAGGACGGCCGGATCTGGGGCATCGGCAAGGCGGGCAATCCGGACATCCAGCCCGGCGTGACCATTCCGCTGGGCGGCGCCACGGAAGTGATCGCCGGCGAAGGCATGATCGTCACGGCAGGCGGCATCGACTCGCACATCCACTTCATTTGCCCGCAACAAATCGACGAAGCGCTGTCGTCCGGCGTGACCACGCTGCTCGGCGGCGGCACCGGGCCGGCGACCGGCACGAACGCCACCACCTGCACGCCGGGGCCGTGGCACCTGGAGCGCATGCTGCAAGCGGCCGACGGCTGGCCGATCAACCTCGGCTTTCTCGGCAAGGGCAACGTCAGCCAGCCCGCCCCGCTGATGGAGCAGATCGAGGCCGGCGCGATCGGCCTGAAGCTGCACGAAGACTGGGGCTCCACGCCAGCGGCCATCGACGCCTGCCTGTCGGTGGCCGATGCGACCGACACGCAGGTCGCTATCCACACCGACACGCTCAACGAGGGCGGCTTCGTGGAAGCCACCGTTGCGGCCATCAAGGGCCGCACGATCCACACGTACCACACCGAGGGCGCCGGGGGCGGTCACGCACCGGACATTCTCAAAGTGTGCGGCGAGGCGAACGTGCTACCGTCGTCCACCAACCCGACGCGGCCGTATACCATCAACACGCTCGACGAGCATCTCGACATGTTGATGGTCTGCCATCACCTCGACCCGGCCATCGCGGAAGACATTGCGTTCGCCGAATCGCGCATTCGTCGCGAGACGATTGCCGCCGAAGACATTCTGCATGACCTCGGCGCACTGTCGATGATCTCGTCGGACTCGCAGGCCATGGGGCGCGTTGGCGAAGTCGTCATGCGCACATGGCAGACCGCGCACAAGATGAAGGTGCAGCGTGGCGCGCTCGGCACCGACTCGGCACAGGCCGATAACTTTCGCGTCAAACGCTACGTGGCGAAGTACACCATCAACCCGGCAATCACGCATGGCATGGCCCATGAGATCGGCTCGGTGGAGGTCGGCAAATGGGCCGACCTGGTCCTGTGGGAACCGGCGTTCTTCGGCGTGAAGCCGTCGCTGATTCTCAAGGGCGGCATGATTACGTCAGCGCTCATGGGGGACCCGAACGCGTCCATCCCGACGCCTCAGCCGGTGCACTATCGCGAAATGTTCGGCGCGCGCGCCGGGGCGCTGGCGCGCACGTCGCTCACGTTTGTGTCGCAAGCGGCGTACGATGGCGACGTGGCCGGCCGCTATGGACTGGCCAAGCGCATCGTGCCGGTGCGCAATATCCGGCAGGTGACCAAGGCCAACATGATCCACAACGACTGGCTGCCGCATATCAGCGTCGATCCCGAGACCTATCAGGTGATCGCCGACGGGCAGTTGCTGACCTGCGAGCCTGCGAGCGTGCTGCCGATGGCGCAACGTTACTTTCTATTCTGATCTATGTCGCAAGCCCCCGAATCGCCCCCCCCGGCAGATAACGCCGCCCCTTCCACGACGCTGCGCCGCGTCGAGAAACGCCTCGAGGCCGGACGCCTGGCTGCGCCGCTCATGCGGCGTGCCCCGGCGCTCGTGCTGCCGTTCGATGCGCGCAGCAAGAGCCGCCTGCGCGCCACGCTGGAGACCGGCGAAGACGTCGCCCTGTTCCTGCCGCGCGGCACCGTGCTGCGCGGCGGTGACGGGCTCGTGGCCGACGACGGTGGCCTCATTCGCGTGGAAGCCGCCCCCGAGACGGTGCTGCTCGTCACGGCCGCCACGCCGCTCGCGCTGACCCGCGCGGCATACCATCTCGGCAATCGGCATACGCCTGTCGAAGTGGGCGATGGTTATCTCAAGCTCGAATACGACCCGGTGCTGCGCGACATGTTGCTGCGACTCGACGTCGACGTAGCCGAAGCCCTGATGCCGTTCGAACCCGAAGCGGGGGCCTATGGCGGCGGACACAAGCACGGTCACGACGCGACCTTCGCCGAAGACATGGCGCTCGCTCAGCGCGTGTTCCATGAGCATCATGGACATTCTCACGACCATGACCATGACCACGGGCACGGGCACGGGCACGGGCACGGGCACGGGCACGATCATGACCATGTTCACGGCCCGGGGTGCCATCACGATCACACGTCGGGGCACGTGCATGGTCCCGATTGCACGCACGCGCACGCCCACGACGATCATCACGGCCATGCCCATGTTCACGGCCCCGATTGCGGGCACGACCATTCCCATACGCCGGACAGCACCACTGCCGGCAATGCGCCTTTCCCTGTGAGTCCGACCGATGACGGCAAGCCTGGCCAGTCCTCTCACTGAACCGGTTGCCACAGCGCCGCTGCAATCGCTCGCCGCGCTGCTGCATCTCGCCTCTCCGGCGCTGCCCATCGGCGCGTTCAGCTATTCGCAAGGGCTCGAAGCCGCAGTGGAACACGGCATCATTCACGATGCCCCGAGCGCCGAGCGCTGGATTGCCAGCCAGCTCGACGGCATATTCACGGCCGGCGAGATGGCCCTGCTCGCCAGACAGTGGCGCCACTGGCAAGCCGGCGATGTCGCGTCGATCACCCGTGTGAACGATTGGCTACTCGCCACGCGCGAGGCGGCCGAGTTGCGTGCGGAAACCGAGCAGATGGGCTGGTCGCTCACGCAACTGGCGATCTCCCTCGAATGGGGAGATCCGGTACAGCGCGAACACCTGTCCTCGCTGCGTCCGATCGCGTTGCCAACGGCCTTCGCCTTCGCGGCGCTGACGCATGGCGCTGCGCTGCTGGACACGCTCGTCGCTTACGCGTTCAGTTGGCTCGAGAATCAGGTGGCCGGCGCGCTCAAGGCCGTGCCGCTCGGACAATTGGCCGCGCAACGGGTAATCGTGGCATTGCGCCCTCGTGTGGTCGATGCCGCGCATCGAGCCGCGTCGTTGCCTGACGACCAGATCAATACGTTTTCTCCGGCGCTCGCGATTCTCGCGTCGCGTCACGAGACACAGTATTCACGCCTGTTCCGTTCGTGAGACGCGATACGTCGCGTCCTCGATTTTCGTCATTTCGCTATTTCGTCACCTCTCCTTTTTCCGCCACCTACGACATTCGCCATGACGACTTCTGCCAACGCCCGTCGTACCAAGAAGAATCCGCCGCTGCGTGTCGGCATCGGAGGCCCGGTCGGCTCCGGCAAGACCACCCTGACCGAGATGCTCTGCAAAGCCATGCGCGAGCGCTACGATCTCGTCGTCATCACCAACGACATCTATACGAAGGAAGACCAGCGCCTGCTCACGGTTGCTGGCGCGCTGGCGCCCGAGCGCATCCTTGGCGTCGAGACCGGCGGTTGCCCGCACACGGCCATCCGGGAGGATGCATCGATCAACCTCGAGGCCGTCGAGCGCATGCTCGAACGCTTTCCTGACGCCGACGTGGTGTTCATCGAATCAGGCGGCGACAACCTCGCGGCCACGTTCAGTCCCGAACTCTCGGATCTCACGATCTACGTGATCGACGTGGCCGGTGGCGAGAAGATCCCCCGCAAGGGCGGCCCCGGCATCACCAAGTCCGATCTCCTCGTCATCAACAAGACCGACCTTGCCCCCTACGTCGGCGCATCGCTGGACATCATGCGTTCGGATACGCAAAAGATGCGCGGCATGCGTCCGTTCGTCATGGGGAACATGAGAGAAGGCAAAGGCCTTCAGGAGATCATTCGTTTTATCGAGGCACGGGGGATGCTGGCTTGAGGTCATGCACGAAGCCGCCGGCCGGGGACACGTCAGTCGTGGAACGGGTAGTCCCTGGGCGGCCAGGGACGACTGACGTTGTGTAATGACAGGATGGTGACCGCGTTCTCCTTTAATCGATAGATGAGTTTGTAGCGTTTATGGGGCACCAACACCCGGGTGTTCCCCGCCCTGTGCGGACGCCCCATCGCCGGAAAACACCGCAGATGCCTAAGCGCGCGCTCCACGGACACATTCAGGTTCAAGGCTGCGCTGGGGCTGGCATTCGACAACTGGTTCCAGAGGATGACGCGTTCGCGCAGGGCATATTCCGACCAACGAATCGTCACACTCACAGCGAATCCAACAGCCTCCGGCGATATTCGGCGAACTGGGCGCTGACCACCTCATCAGGTACCGTGCGCCCGGCGTCGGCGTCCCGCAGCCCCAGGAGGATGCCCACAAACTCGTCGACGTGGATCTCGCTGGGGTCATGCGGGAACTCGAAATACGCTTCATTGAGGTCGACGGAGCATCCGGTCTTTACGACTTCGCTGGGCAGCTTGCGGCCGGCGGCCACGTCGGCAAGTCCGCGGATCGTTGCGTCGTAGAGGATCTGCGCCTCTTCTTCAACGCTGAGCGCGTAATGCTCTACGGCCTCAACTGGCTCTACGGGCTCAACTGGCTCAGACGACTCGGAAGGCGTGGAAGGAATGGCATGCACCGGCGCTTGGCGCGCGACGAGATCGGCGCTTTGATCGACAATTTGCATCGTGACTCCTGACTAGGATTTGGGCGGGGGGCCACTCACACGAGTGCGACCAAATTAATCGTCAGGGATGGGTGAAGTCAATCGGGTGGGCTTGTTTCTCGGGCGATTCCTAGCCGGATCGCCCGCCTGTCTCAGGTCCGTTTCAGACTACCGCTGCGCCACGGAAAATCCATGCTCCCGCAGCAGTTGCAGCACCCCATGCGGGCCGCCGAGATGGAGCGTGCCAACGGCGACGAAGACCGGCTTGCCCGGGTCCGCCAGAAACAGCATGCGCGCCAGAAAACGTCGATTGCGCGAGTACAGAATGCGCTCGTCGATGGCGTCGGCGAGTGCCACGTTGCGCCGCACTTGCGCCGCCTTGCCCTGAGACCAGTCGAACACCAGCTCGGCATCCCCGGCCCGCCACAGACGGTGCAACTCCTCTACCTGCGCCGTGGCGGTCTTGGGTGTGAGCACCAGCTCCTGCGCCAGCAGTTCGTTTTGCTGAGCCGACGTCAGTCCGGTGAAGGCATCCATCTGCTCCGCCAGCGATTCGAGACCGACGATGCGCCCGCGATAGATGTTCTCCAACTGGTTCTCGGTGCCGTACTCCGTTTGCAGATCGGCCCCCATCGAATCCAGCGTCTCGACGAGCAGCGCCGCCAGCCACGGGCGCATGTGACGAATCTCGGCCAGCATCGCCGGATTGCCCTTGAGACGCGCGCGCAGCTTACGCCACAGCGGCCCCGGGATCAGCCTCGGCAGACAGGCGCGTGAGCACATGCCGTACTTCTGCACGTCGTCCTGGGACATCGTCAGGTCGTCGGGCGACAACTCGAACGCCACCACCGACGACACGCGCAGCGCATCGACCACGACTTTACGAAACGGGTAGTCGTCCGGCTTGCCGACGTGCAGGGTACCCATCACGTAGATGGTCATGTCGCCCTTGCGGGCTTCGTAGAACGGGAGATTGGCGCCGGGCGGCGATTCGCCCGGCTCGGGCACGACCAGCGGCAGCGTTCGCGGCGCCACGGCTTGCGGCGTCGCGATCGACGCCGCGTCCAGCGTGATGGCGAACGTCATCAGCAGGCAACCGAGCAGCCAGCCGGCCAATGCAACGCCCCGACTCACATGCGTCGCGCGTGGTGGTCCACCCAATCTCGTCATCCCTCAATGTCTTCAACCCGATGGCACGCCACCAGACGCCCGTCGAGCTTGCGCAGTTGCGGCACTTCTTCGCGGCAACGGTCTATCGCGTACGGACAGCGCGGTGCAAACGCACACCCCGGCGGTGGCCGCAGCGGCGAGGGCAACTCGCCAGTCAGCGCCATCTTCACGCGCCGCTCGGCGGCCTTGATCGCCGGCGTCGCCGACATCAGCGCCTTGGTGTACGGATGCAGCGGATTGCCGAACACGGCGGCCTTGGGGCCGTGTTCGACCGCGCGGCCGAGATACATCACCATGACGTCGTCGGCCACATGCTCGACCACGGCGAGATTATGCGACACGAATACGTAACTCGTCGCGTATCGGTCCTGCAAATCCATGAAAAGATTCAGGATCTGTGCCTGAATTGAAACATCCAGGGCCGAAACCGGCTCGTCCGCGACCACGATGGCCGGCGACAGGATCATCGCCCGGGCAATCGCCACCCGCTGCCGCTGCCCGCCAGAGAACATGTGCGGATAACGCGCCACATGTTCCGGACGCAGCCCCACCGTGCGCATCATCGCCGCAATCGTCTCACCGCGTTCGGCACGACTCGCCGACGTATTGATGGCCAGCGGCTCGTCGAGCGCCTGCCCCACCGTCTTGCGAGGGTTGAGCGACGCATACGGGTTTTGGAACACCATCTGGATCCGCGTGCGCAGCGGCGCCAGCGCCCCCGCCGAGGCCGCCGTGGTCTCGGTCGCGTCGACCACGAGTCTGCCGGACGTCGGCGCTTCGATCAACGTCAGCACCCGCGCCAGCGTCGATTTGCCGCACCCCGACTCGCCGACCACGGCCAGCGTACGACCGGCGGCCAGCGTGAACGACACGCCGTTGAGCGCCTTGACCGTGGCCTGTGGGCGCATGAAGCCACGATTGACGGCGTAAAAGCGCGTCAAATCGTGCGCGGCCAGCACCACGCGGCTGCCGTCGCGGCCAGCCTCATGCGCGGCCGGGGCCTGCGGCACTCCCGGAGGTGTCGCGAAAACGGTTTCACTCATTGCGCTCCTCCTGTCGTCTGTTCGCCCGCTACCGCATGTGGCAGCGGCTTGAAGCATCGCACCTGGGGCGAGCCCGACGCGTTCGGCCCGACGTACGGCGTCAACGCCGGGGGCACCGTGCGGCAATGCTCGTCGGCATACGGGCAACGTGGCGAAAGCAGACAGCCCGTCGGACGATCGTCGCGCCCCGGCACCATGCCCGGCAACGTACGCAGTCGCCGCACACCCCGGTTGTGCTCGGGAATCGCTGCGAGCAACGCCTCCGTGTAGGGATGATGCGGGGCATCGAACAGCGCCGGCACCTGCTGGTTCTCGATCACCTGCCCCGCATACATGACGGCCACCCGGTGCGCGACTTCGGCCACCACGGCGAGATCATGTGAAATCAGCACGAGCGCCATGCCGTGATCCTTCTGCAACTGCAGCAGCAAGGCCATGATCTGCGCCTGGATGGTGACGTCGAGCGCCGTGGTCGGCTCGTCGGCGATGAGCAGCTTCGGGCGACAGGCAATCGCCATCGCAATCATCACCCGCTGGTTCATCCCGCCGGAGAGTTGATGCGGATAAGCGCCGACCCGGTTCGCGGCATCGGGAATTTCGACCTGCTCCAGCAACTCGACGACGCGATCGTGCAACGCACGTCCGCGCAGCCCCATGTGGCGGCGCAACACCTCGGCGATCTGATAGCCAACGGTGTAGCTCGGATTCAGGCTGGAAAGCGCGTCCTGAAAGATCATCGACACGTCGCGGCCGACGATGCCGCGCCGCTCGCGCGCCGACGCGCGCAGCAGATCGCGTCCGTCGAAGCGTACTTCGTCGGCACGTACGCGGCCGGGCGCGTCGACCAGCCCCATGAGCGCGAGCATCGTCACGCTCTTGCCCGAACCGGATTCGCCGACCACGCCAAGAATCTCACCCTGGCCGACGTCGAGGTCGATAGCCTCGACGGCGCGTGCGCCATCGAAGTCGACCGAAAGATTTCGAATGGAGAGCAGACTCATGCGATTCGCTTCAATTTGGGGTCGAGTGCATCGCGCAGGCCGTCGCCGACCAGATTGATGGCGAGCACCGAGATGACGATCGCAAGTCCCGGCAGCGTCACAATCCACCAGGCACTTTCCATGTAGTCGCGCGCGGAGGCGAGCATCGAGCCCCACTCCGCGAGCGGCGGTTGCACGCCCAGGCCGAGAAAGCCGAGCGCCGCCGCATCGAGAATGGCCACCGAAAAGCTCAGCGTTGCCTGCACGATGAGCGGTGCCGCGCAGTTCGGCAACACCGTCGAGAACATCAGGCGCAGCGTGCCCGCCCCGGCCATGCGCGAGGCAATGACATATTCGCGCTGCAACTCGCCGATCGCCGCCGCGCGCGTCAGACGCACATACGCCGGCAACGTCACGATCGCGATGGCGATGGTCGTGTTGGCGAGGCCCGGGCCGATCACGGCGACCACGGCCACGGCCAGCAACAGCGACGGCAACGCCATCATCATGTCCATCAACCGCATGATCGGCGTGTCGAGCCAGCGTGGGAAGAACGCCGCCAGCAGCCCGAGCAGAATGCCCGGAATCAGCGAGAGCACCACCGACGACAGGCCGATCCAGAACGACAGGCGTGCGCCATAGATCAAACGCGAAAGAATGTCGCGGCCGGCCTCGTCGGTCCCGAGCAGGAACTGAAGGTTGCCGCCATCGAACCAGGCGGGCGGAATCTTCACGAAGTCGCGGTATTGCTCGATGGGACTATGCGGCGCGATCCATGGCGCGAAGATCGCCGCCGCGAACATCGACAGCAGCACGATGGCCGCGGCCGTTGCACCACGGTTCGCGGTGAAGCTGCGCAGGAACTCCCGGAACAATCGCGCACGAGGCGTGGCCGTCACGGCGGCGGGGGGCGGCAGCGTAGCCGGTGTATCGCTCATGATTGACCTCCCTCAGTGCCGGATGCGCGGGTTGACGACGCCATAGAGCACGTCGACCAGCAGGTTGACCAGAATCACGCCCGTTGCGATGAGCAAAATGCCGCCCTGCACCACCGGATAGTCGCGTCGCAGAATGGCATCGATCAGCCATTTGCCGATGCCGGGCCACGAGAACACGTTCTCGGTCAGCACCGCACCGGCGAGCAGCGCGCCGACTTGCAGACCGATCACGGTGATGACCGGAATCAGCGCATTGCGCAACGCATGCACGACGATCACGCGCCACGGCGAGAGTCCCTTCGCACGCGCCGTACGGATATAGTCCTCGCGAAGCACTTCGAGCATGGCCGAGCGCGTCATGCGGGCAATCACCGCGAGCGGCACGGTGCCGAGCACGATGGTGGGCAGGACCAGATGACTCACCGCTGAACTGAACGCCCCTTCGTCGCCCGAGAGCAATGTGTCGATGAGCAGGAAGCCGGTCACGTGCGGCACGTCGTACTCCACGCCAATGCGTCCGGACACGGGTGTCCATTGCAGGTAGACGGAGAAGAACATGATGAGCAGCAGGCCCCACCAGAAAATCGGCATGGAGTAGCCCGTGAGGGCCGCGCCCATCGTGGTGTGATCGAGCATTTTTCCGCGTCGCAGCGACGCCGCCACGCCGGCGGGCAAGCCGACGGCGAGCGCGAAGATCATCGCGCACAGGGCAAGTTCGAGCGTCGCGGGAAAGCGGGCGAAGAACTCGTGAAGCACCCCCTCGTTGGTGACGATGGAGCGCCCGAGGTCGCCTTGCGCCGCGTGCTTCAGATAGACGAAATATTGCGTGGCGAGCGGCTGATCGAGACCCAGGCGCTTCATCGCCTCGGCGTGCATGACAGGGTCGAGATTTCGCTCGCCCACGAGCACTTCGATCGGATCGCCGGGAATCAGGTGAATGAGCGCGAACGCCAGGACAGTGATGCCGATGAACGTCGGGATCACCATGCCCAGTCGTCTCATGACGAATCTCAGCATAGGAGGTTTCCGTGGGGGCTTCGCGCACCGCCCGTCCCCTGTGCGGGGACGGATGGCGCTATGCCGCGTGAATCAATCATGGACGATCCTTTGTCCTGTTGCGGCAGGCAGACCCGGGCGCGGCGGCCGAGTCTGCCTGCGTGATACCGGGATGACGACGGGGGGCGACAGGTAGCGACCGACACCCGGCGTCAGCCGGATGCGGTCATCATCGCGCCCGCCGGGCGCCTTACTCCAACGATACGCCAATGAAGCTGTTGCGGCCGAACGGGCTCAGCTTGAAGCCCTTCACGTTCGTGGCCATCGGCTTGTACTGCGTGGAGTGCGCGATGGGCGAGAACGGCAATTGTTGCGCGAAGATCTCCTGTGCCTGCGTGTAGAGCTTCGTGCGCAAGGCGACGTCCGTGGTCTGGCGTGCTTGCTTGATGAGATCGTCGAACGGCTTGTAGCACCACTTCGAGAAGTTGTTGCCGTTGACTGAATCGCAGCCGAGCAACACACCGAGCCAATTGTCCGGGTCGCCGTTGTCGCCGGTCCAGCCAATGAGCAACGCGTCGTGCTCGCCCGCCTTGGCGCGCTTGATGTACTCACCCCACTCGTACGTGACGATATTGGCCTTCACGCCGATCTTCGCCCAATCGGCCTGAATCATCTCGGCCATGAGCTTGCCGTTCGGGTTATACGGACGTTGCACCGGCATGGCCCACAGCGTGATTTCCATGTTCTTCACGCCCGCCTTCTCAAGCAGCGCACGGGCTTTCTCCGGATCGTAGCCGGCCGACTTGATGTTCTTGTCGTAGGACCACTGCGTCGGCGGCATCGGCGCGCCGTTCGACAACTGACCGGCCGAGCCATAGACAGACTGGAGAATCGCCTTCTTGTTGATCGCCATGTCGAGTGCCTGGCGCACTTCCACACGATCGAGCGGCTTCTTCTGCACGTTGTACGCCACGTAGCCGAGGTTGAAGCCGACCTGGTCCGGCATCTTGAGCTTCGACGCCTTGCCCTGCGCCGCGATCTCGGCCTTGAGCGCATCGACATCGGCCGGGCGCGGGTAGGTCGTGATCTGGCATTCGTTGCGCTTGAGCTTCTGAATGCGGACGTTGGCGTCGGTCGTGATCGCGAAGATCAGCTTGCTGACCTTCGGCGGCAGACTCGTGTTCCAGTATTCCTTGTTGCCATCGAAACGCAGCGTGGCGTCTTTCGTATAGCTGCGGAAGATGAACGGCCCGGTACCGACCGGCTTGAGCGCGATATCGCGAGCGTTGTTCGCCGCGAGCAGTTTGTCGGCGTACTCCTTCGAGAGGATCGAGGCGAATGACATCGCCAGGTTCTGAAGGAACGGGGCGTCGACCTTCTTCAGCACGAAGCGCACGGTGTACGGATCAACGACCTCGATGTGGTCGATATCAGCCTGCAGACCCATGTCGACGAAATACGGAAACTCTGTCGGATAGGCTTTGCGGAACGGCATGTCGCGATCGCCCATGCGATCGAAGGTGAACTTTACATCCTCGGCATTGAAGTCGCGCGTGGGCTTGAAATATTCGGTGGTGTGGAACTTGACGCCCTTGCGCAGATGGAATGTGTAGATCTTGTTGTCCGGCGAGATGTCCCACGACGCCGCGAGTGAGGGCAACACGCCCGTCTCGCCCGGCTTGAACGCGATCAAGCGATTGTAGATGGCGTCGGCAGGATCGAAATCGGTGCCGGTGGTGAGCTGGCCCGGATCGAAGCCGGCCGGGCTGCCCTCGGAGCAGTACACGAGGGTCTTGTTCGGGATTTCGACAGCTGCGGCGGGCCGGATCACGGCCACACCGGCAAGCAACGTCGCAGCCAAAAGCAAACGCAGGGTGTGAGTCTGTTTCATAGGCTCCTCGGGATCGGATGTGATGCCCGGCAACGGTCTGTCGCCGAGCCTACCGGGGATATTACTGAAGCTTCCCCCCTGCCACAACACGCCAAATCCCTAGCAAACCGCCTATTTGTGGTGTTTTTGATTAGGAAATCACTGAATTGTGATTAAAATTGACTTCCCATCCGACCACCGTTCGGCCAACGATTTCGCGACGCGTTACAGACCGAGTCGCTGCCACATCGCCTTCGTGGCCGACGCCGCGTTGAGGGTATAGAAGTGCAATCCGGGCACGCCCTGCGCGAGCAGCCGCTCGCATAGCGCCGTCACCACATCGAGTCCGAACGCGCGGATCGAATCGCGGTCGTCGCCAAAGCCTTCGAGACGCTTGGCAATCCAGCGCGGCACTTCAGCACCGCACATCTCCGAGAAGCGCATCATCTGCGAATAGTTCGTGATCGGCATGATGCCCGGCACGATCGGCACGTCGACACCGAGACGCGATGCATCGTCGACGAAACGGAAATACGCATCCGCATTGAAGAAGTATTGCGTGATGGCCGCGTTCGCGCCGGCCTTCACCTTGTGGGCGAAATGCTCGAGGTCCAGGCGCGGCGACTTCGCCTGCGGATGGTACTCCGGGTAGGCCGCCACCTCGATGTGGAACCATTCGCCGGTTTCGGCACGAATGAACTCGACCAGCTCCGACGCGTAACGAAACTCGCCGATCTCCCCCATCCCCGACGGCAGGTCGCCGCGCAGCGCCACGATGTGGCGGATGCCGTGTTGGCGGTACGTCTGCAGAATCTCGCGGATGTTGTCCTTGGTCGAACCGACGCAAGAAAGGTGGGGCGCCGCCTCCACGCCTTCGCGTTGGATTTCGACAACCGTATCGAGCGTACCCTGCTGCGTGGAGCCGCCGGCACCGAACGTCACCGAGACAAACTTGGGGCCGAGCGGGAAGAGTTGCTGGCGCGTGGCGCGCAGCTTCTCCGCGCCCTCCGCCGTCTTGGGCGGGAAGAATTCGAAACTGAAGGAAGGTTGCGTCATGATCGTTCTTTTATCGAGAGAGTCGTTCATGCCGCGCGCGTCGCGTGCACGAAGAACTCCCGGTTGCCGTCACCGCCAGCGATAGGACTGTCGAGCCAGGCGGCTACCGTCAGTCCCAACGTCTCACAGGCGGCGCGGATTTTTGTCTCCACTTGCGCATACTGCGCGGCATCTCGCACCAGGCCGCCGCGGCCAATGTGCTCACGCCCCACTTCGAACTGCGGTTTGACCAGCATCAGCAAATCGCCGGTCGCGCCCAGCAGCGGCGCCACGGCCGGCAACACCAGTGTGAGCGAAATGAACGACACATCGCCGACGATCAGGTCAAAGCCTGCCTCGGGGACAGCCGCCATCGTCGACGCCGGTTCGCCCTGTGCGCCGCCCTCCACCGCCTGCGGCACCAGACGCGCATCGAGCGTCTCACGCGACAGATGCCGCGCGTTGATCCCTTCGAGCGACACGAGCCGCGGCTCGCTCGCCAGACGTTGATGCAGTTGCCCGTGACCGACGTCGACCCCGACCACCCGCGCCGCCCCCGCCTGCAAGAGGCAGTCGGCAAAGCCGCCGGTCGACAACCCGACGTCGAGCGCCACGCGGCCGGTGACGTCGAGCCGCGTTTGCGCCAGCGCCCCCGCCAGCTTCAACCCGCCGCGCGAAACGTAGCGGTCCTCGCCGGGCAAGCCGTCGGCGGCGGCACGTACTTCCAGATCTTCGTCGCTCGCCACGACCTCGCTGGCTTTCTTCACCGCCGTTTCGGTGCCCGCGTAATAAACACGTGCGGCATCGATCAGACGTTGCGCGGCGGTGCGCGATGCGGCCAAGCCTCGGGCGACGAGGGCTTGATCGGCACGAAGGGCTTGCGACATGACGGCAAATTTCCTGCAATACAAGGTCGACGGCGACGCGTCGACCGTTACACGTTGGTAGCGCGGTCGCCGCCGAACACCAGCGCCGACAGAATCCACGAGATCAGGCTGTACAGCAGCGAGCCGAAGAGCGCCGCCCAGAAGCCCGAGACTTCAAAGCCCTTGACGACATGCGACGCCAGCCAGAACAACAGCGCGTTGATCACGAAGATGAACAACCCGAGCGTGAGCACCGTGACTGGCAACGTCAGCACGACGAGCAACGGCCGGAGAAACGCGTTGATCAGGCCGAGCACGATCGCAACGACCAGGGCCGTCCCGATGCCCTTGAGCTGAATGCCCGACACAACGTGCGGCAAAACGAGAAGTGCGATGGCATTGATGAGCCAAATCAGCAGCAGACGCATGGCAAGCTCCGAAGAACAGGCCAGTGCGGGAGATCGGTCCCGGCACCGGCAGTGACAAAACCCAACGCGGCGGCGTACACCGCCGCCGTGCAAAACCACGGCCCGTCACCCATGCCTTGAAGCGCATTGGTGACGGTCGGTGAGACACATGATCGATCGGTAGCGATCGCTACCGATCAATAACGGTAGTGCGCCGGCTTGAACGGACCGTTCTTGTCAACGCTGATGTAGTTCGCCTGATCGTCGGTGAGCACCGTCAGTTCGGCGCCGATACGTCCCAGGTGCAGGCGCGCGACCTTCTCGTCCAAATGCTTCGGCAGCACGTACACGCTGTTCTTGTACTTGTCGCCATGCACGAACAGTTCGATCTGCGCGAGCGTCTGATTGGTGAACGAGTTGCTCATCACGAACGACGGGTGGCCCGTGGCGCAGCCCAGGTTCACGAGGCGGCCTTCCGCCAGCAGGATGATGCGCTTGCCGTCCGGGAAGATGATGTGATCGACCTGCGGCTTGATGTTTTCCCACTCGTACTTGCGGGTCGACGCCACATTGATTTCCGAATCGAAGTGACCGATGTTGCACACGATGGCCTGGTGCTTCATGGCCGCCATGTGGTCGTGATCGATCACGTGGAAGTTACCCGTGGCCGTCACGAAGATGTCGGCCTTGTCGGCGGCGTAGTCCATCGTCACCACACGGTAGCCTTCCATCGCCGCCTGCAGCGCGCAGATCGGATCGATTTCCGTGACCCACACCGTGGCGCCAAGACCGCGCAGGCTTTGCGCGCAGCCCTTGCCCACGTCGCCGTAGCCCGCCACGAGGGCGATCTTGCCGGCGATCATCACGTCGGTCGCGCGCTTGATACCGTCGACCAGCGACTCGCGGCAGCCGTACAGGTTGTCGAACTTCGACTTGGTGACCGAGTCGTTCACGTTGATGGCCGGGAACGGCAGCGTGCCGTCCTTTTCCATCTGATACAGACGGTGCACGCCCGTGGTGGTTTCTTCGGTCACGCCCTGGATCTGGGCCAGACGCTTGCTGTACCACTGCGGATCGATGGCGATGTGGCGCTTGATCGACGCATACAGCGCGACTTCTTCCTCGTTGGTCGGGTTGCCGACAACCGACAGATCCTTCTCGGCCTTGCTGCCCAGAATCAGCAGCAGCGTGGCGTCGCCGCCGTCGTCGAGAATCATGTTGGCGAACTCGCCGTTCGGCCATTCGAAGATGCGGTGGCTGTATTCCCAGTATTCGTCGAGCGACTCACCCTTGAAGGCGAACACGGGGATCCCGGCGGCGGCGATGGCGGCGGCGGCGTGATCCTGCGTCGAGAAGATGTTGCACGAGGCCCAGCGCACTTCGGCGCCGAGGGCGATCAGCGTCTCGATGAGCACGCCCGTCTGGATGGTCATGTGCAGCGAGCCGGCGATGCGCGCGCCCTTGAGCGGCTGGCTCGCCTTGAATTCGGCACGCGTGGCCACCAGACCCGGCATCTCGCTCTCGGCGATGGTCAGCTCTTTGCGGCCCCAAGCAGCCAATTTGATATCGGCAACATGGAAATCGGAGAATTTTGAATCGACTACGGCGTTCATCACGCCTCCTTTCTCTAAAAGACTAGATAGTTGGGACGTGAGCGCCGTTCTTGGGGCCCACACGCCATGCGCTCCGGAGGAAACCGGCGGCCGGCGGGGCCAATAGGAAGGATCTTGAGCCTGGCAGCACGGTGGCTGTCGCAACGCTCCTCAAGACCCCGGCATTGTAGCAAAACTGATGCGCGCCGTCGGCGCAAGGGCGACGCCTGCAGGGATATTTTTTGAAGCGCACGCGCCGCGCACGCGATGGGCGCAGCCCCCGTGCCGACCCGCCGTCAGATGGGCAGATGCGCGAGCAACGGCGCGGCAAAGACCATCACGATGCCGTTGATCATCATGACGAGACTGGCCACGACGCCCTCTTCGCTGCCGATCTGGCGCGCCTTGGCGGTGCCGAAGCCGTGGGCCCCTGCGCCGAACGGCGCGCCGCGCGCCATGCGGGTGCGCAGCGGCAGCCACGACAGCAGCGCCTCGCCGAGCAGCATGCCGATGAACCCGGTAATGATGACGAAGAGCCCCACCAGATCGCGCGAGCCGCCGACCTTGTCGGAGACCGCGAGGGCAAACGGCGTCGAGATCGACCGGGCGAGCAGGCTGCGCGCCATTTCGGGGGGCAGCTCGAACAGGCGGGCCAGCACGAAGGAGCTACCCACGGCCACGATCATTGCGACGAGCACGCCGACGATCAGTGCAAAGGCATGTCGGCGAATGATGTCGCGATGCTCGTAGATCGGCACGGCAAACGCGATCGTCGTCGGGCCGAGCAGCCACACGAGCCAGCGCGAGTCGGAGATGTACGTCGTGTACGAAATGTCGCCGCCGACCATCACGGCGATGAGCAGGACCGGCGCCAGAATGGCCGGGCCGAGCCACACCTTGCCGAAGCGCGCATAGAGGCGCTTCGACACGTAATAGAAGACGACCGTGAGAACAAGCAGCAGGAGCGCCGTATGATTCATGGCAAGACCCGGCAAGCGCCAGCAGGATTGGGCACCGCTGCGACAGCGGCGACTTGGCACACGTCACGCATCAGCGGGCATCGTGCGCGTGCGCACGGCGAACGATGGCGCGCTTGAGATGACGCTCGGCGCGGCAGGCCAGATCGACCGCCAGCGCCGTCGAGACCATCACGAGCACCGTGCCGACGCCAATCACGGCGAGCAATTGCAGGCCTTCCTGGCGCAGCAGGTCGGTGTATTGCATGACGGCCGCGACCATCGGCACGAAGAAGAGAATCATTTCTGCCAGAAACCAGTCGGCACCACGCTTGATCTTCTCCGTCTTCAGCACGCCGCTCATGAGCAGTGCCACCACGGCGAGCAGACCCAGCACGCCGCCCGGCAGCGGGAGATGAAAATGACGCGATGCAGCATCCGCCACCAGGTAGATACCGGTGAGCAGCGCGATCTGCCAAACCACGTCAACCACGCCCTTGCTACGGCGATACATACGGCTGGCAATCATCTTGGTCATGGCGGGCTCCCGGGTGTGACATCAATATGAGACCGAGTATAGGAAGCACCGCAACATAAATATAATGAATTAGAATTATCAAATCGATTCCAAATTGGAATAATTTAAGTATTAACCCTAATGGTGCGTGAGGAAGCCATGCAGGACGGGGCTTTCCGGCTGATGGCACCAATACGGTGCAAACGAGAGATCCAAAATGGAACTGCGTGCGTTGCGAGGATTTGTGGAAGTGGTGCGACAGCAGAGCTTCACGGCGGCGGCCGAGGCGCTGTTTGTCACTCAGCCGACCGTGAGCAAGATGGTCAAGGTGATGGAAGACGAGTTGGGGACGCCGCTGATGTTGCGCGAGGAGCGCGGCATGGGGCGCAGGCTTCAGTTGACCGATGCGGGACGCGTTGTCTTCGAGCGCGGGCAGGATGTGCTCGCCGCCTACGCGCGCCTGCAGCAGGAGGTGGCCGATCTCGAGACGGTGGCGCGCGGCGAATTGTCGATCGGGATTCCGCCGCTCGGCGGCGACTTGTTCATCCCGGTGATCGGCGCGTTTCATCAGCACTATCCGGATATCGAGATGAAGCTCTTCGAAACCGGTTCGCGTGCCATCGAACAGGCGTTGCTGGCCGGCGACATCGAATTGGGCGCCGTGCTGCTGCCGGTCGATCCCACGATTCTCGACGTGCTGCCCGTGTGCCATTACCCGTTGCGGTTGATTGCACCGCGCGATTCACGCTGGGAAGGCCGCGCCTCCATCGGTCTGGGCGAATTGCGCGACGAACCGTTTGTCTTTTACGGCGAGGGATTTGCCTTGTCCGAACTGGTCATCACCGCATGTCGCCGCGCGGGCTTCACGCCCAAGATTGCGGGACGCTCCAGCCAGTGGGACTTCATTGCGTCGATGGTGGACAACGGCGTCGGCATTGCCTTGCTGCCCGAGCCCTTCTGCGCGCGGCTCGACCCGAAACGCTTCGTGATCGCGAACGTGCGCGACCCCGAGATTCCGTGGGATCTGGCGATGGCGTGGCGGCGCGACTCGTATCTGTCGCACGCGGCGCGACGCTGGCTCGCGCTCGCGCGCGACCTGCTCGGCCCGGGCGGCGACGGCGAGGCCAAGGCGGCCATCGCCGGCGGCGCCCGGCGGACGTGACACCTGGCCGTCGACCGGCGACCGGCTGGCGATTGCGGTATCCTTGCCGCTGACATTTTCCCCTTGCCGCGTCAGCGCGGCGCATCGACACTCATGCGCATCATTACCGCGAATCTGAACGGCGTGCGATCGGCCGCCAAGAAGGGCTTTTTCGAGTGGTTCGGCAATCAGGACGCCGACATCCTGTGCGTGCAGGAAATCAAAGCACAGTTGCCGGACATGACGCCGGACTTCCTCACGCCCCACGACTACCAGGGCCACTTCCATTACGCGCAGAAGAAGGGCTACAGCGGCGCGGGCGTCTACGTGCGGCGCGAGCCGGACGACGTCGTCGTCGGCTGGGGCAATGCGGAGTTCGATGCCGAGGGCCGCTATGTCGAAGTGCGTTACGGCAACCTGTCGGTGATCTCGGTGTACATTCCGTCGGGTTCGAGCGGTGAGGAACGACAGACCGCCAAGTTCCGCTTCATGGCCGACTTCATGCCGCATCTGCTCGCGCTCAAGGCGGCGGGACGCGAGGTCGTCCTGTGCGGCGACGTGAACATCGCGCACAAGGAAATCGACATCAAGAACTGGAAAGGCAACCTGAAGAACTCAGGCTTCCTGCCGGAAGAGCGCGCCTGGCTCACGCAGTTGTTCGACGACCACGGCTATGTCGACGTCTTCCGCACGCTCGACCCGCGCGCCGATCAATACACGTGGTGGAGCAATCGCGGACAAGCGTATGCGAAGAACGTCGGCTGGCGCATCGACTACCAGATCGCCACGCCCGGCATCGCCGGCAAAGCCAAGACGACCTCCGTGTTTCGCGACATCAAGTTCAGCGACCACGCGCCGCTCACGGTCGACTACGATCACGCGCTGTAATCCAGACGCCCAAGGGGCCGGCACGCTCGTGCCGCGCCCGAGCCATACCGTCACAGCGAAGGCGACGAAGGGTGCCGGCCCCCTCGCGTCAGCGCGACCCGCTTGCCGCGGGCACGCCATCGCCGTCGTCATCGTCGGCTCCCCAGGGGGCGACCTTCGGCAAGAGCAGCATGCCGGGCACAGCCAGCACCGTGCAGATGAGGAAGAACGTCACCCAGCCCACGCCGTCGACGATATACCCGGTGCCCGCGTTCGCGAACGTGCGTGGCACCGACGCCAGACTCGTGAACAGCGCGAACTGCGTCGCCGTGTAACGCGGGTCGGTTGTACGGGCGATGTAGGCGGTAAACGCCGCCGTGCCCAACCCGGCCGTGAACGCTTCGAAGGCGATCACCGCGCCCAGCCCCGTGACGACCGGCCCTGCCTTCGCCAGCCACGCGAAGCCCAACACCGACACCAGTTGCAGCACGCCGAACACCCATAGCCCACGGTTGATGCCGAGTTTGATTAGCCAGACCCCGCCGATGATGCCCCCCGCCACACTCGCCCACAGGCTCGTCGCCTTGGCGACCACGCCGATCTGCGTCTTCGTGAATCCCAGATCCAGGTAGAACGACGTGGCCAGCGACGTCGCCATCGAATCGCCCAACTTGTAGAGAAAGATAAACGCTAGCACCAACAGCGCCTGTGCCCAGCCGCCGCGCGTGACGAACTCGTGAAACGGCTCGACCACCGCCTCGCGCAGCGTCTTCGGCGGCGTGCCGCGAATCGCCGGCTCCTTGACGACGAGCGTCATCACGATGCCCGGCAGCATGAACGCCGCCGTCGCGAAGAACACCTGCGACCACGGCAGATGATCGGCCATGATGAGCGCCAGCGACCCCGGCACGAGTCCCGCCACCTTGTAGGCATTCACGTGCATCGCCGTGCCGAGCCCCTGCTCGCGGTCGGACAGCAACTCGCGCCGATAGGCATCCAGGGAAATGTCCAGACTGGCGCTGAAGAACGCCAGCGCGGCCGCGAGCGCGGCAATCGTCATCAGGTCGCGCTGCGGCGAATACGTTCCCATGAGCGCCACCACACCGGCCACCAGCAGTTGCGTGACGAACATCCAGCCGCGTCGCCGTCCCGGCTTCCATCCGAACACGTTGGGCGCGAAGCGATCCATGAGCGGCGCCCACAGGAACTTCCACGTGTACGGAAACTGGATAAGGGCGAACAGGCCGATGGCCTTCAGGTCCACGTGCTCACTGCGCAGCCACGCCTGCACGAGGTTGAGCAGGATGAACAGCGGCAAGCCGGAGGTGAAACCGAGAATCACGCAGATGAACATCCGCGTGGGGTGGAAGACGCGCCCGTCGTCGGGCGGCAGCGAATCGGTCATGGAAAGGACAGTTGGGGCCAGCCGCCCGCGGTGCACGGCACCCGGCCCCCTTTGCCTTCACCCGCCAGGGGCCCGGCGCTTCGCTGCCCCGTTAGCTGCCGTCGGTTCAGGAACGCTTGACGCGATAGACCGCAAGACTACCACGCCAGTTCGCGCCCACGGACACCAGTCGCCCGTTATGCAGCACGGCCCGATCGAGAATCTGCACACCGACGTCCGGGGCCAGCGCCTCGAAGTCCTTGATGGTCAGCACACGCACGTTCGGCGTGTTATGCCACTGGAACGGCAGGCTCTTCGACACCGGCATGCGTCCCTGCAACACCGACAGCCGGTGCGGCCAGTAACCGAAATTCGGGAACGACACGATCGCTTCGCGGCCCACCCGCACGGTCTCGCGCAGGATATCCGCCGTGCGGTGAAGGGTCTGCAAGGTCTGCGACAGAATGACCGTATCGAAGCTCTGATCCTCAAAGAGCTTCAGCCCGTCTTCCATGTTTTGCTGGATGACGTTGATGCCGCGCTGCGCCGAGGCCAGCACGCCAGCGTCGTCGATCTCGACGCCGTAACCGCTCACATCGAGTTCGTCGATCAGCAGACGGAGCAACGAGCCATCGCTGCACCCGAGATCGAGCACCTGCGACGACGGTTCGATCCATCGCGCGATCACCCGGAAATCGGGCCGCTCGGCCAGCGACGCCGAAATGCGGCCGCGCGACGCCGCGAGCGCCGCCGCCTGGGCGCTGTTCACCGGTACCGTGGACTGACTCATACCCCGACCTCCTGGGCGATACGTTCGTAGTAGGCGCGCACCAGGTTGTGATAGCGCGCATCGGTGAGCAGGAAGGCGTCGTGCCCGTGCGGCGCGTCGATCTCGGCGTAGCTCACGCTACGACGCGTGTCGAGCAGCGCCTTGACGATCTCGCGCGAGCGCGCGGGCGCGAAACGCCAATCGGTCGCGAACGACACGATCAGGTACTTGGCCGTGGTGTGCGACAACGCCTTCGCCAGATCGCCCCCCACCGTGCGGGCCGGGTCGAAATAATCGAGCGCGCGCGTGATCAGCAGATATGTGTTGGCGTCGAAGTACTCGGCGAATTTGTCGCCCTGATAGCGCAGGTACGACTCCACCTCGAACTCCACGTCGAAGCTGAAGCGATAGCCCTCGTCCTGCGCTTTGCCGTCGCCCGTTACGCCGTCGCCCTTTACGCCGTCGGCCATCACCTCGGCACGGCGCAGCGCGCGGCCGAACTTGGTCGCCATGTCTTCGTCGGACAGATAGGTGATGTGGCCGATCATGCGCGCCACGCGCAGCCCGCGACGCGGCACCACGCCATGCGCATAATAGTTGCCGCCGTGGAAATCCGGATCGGAAAGGATGGCCGAGCGCGCCACTTCGTTGAAGGCGATGTTCTGCGCCGAGAGCTTCGGCGTGGAGGCGATCACCAGACAATGCCCAATGCGCTCGGGATACATGATGCTCCACGCGAGCGCCTGCATGCCGCCGAGACTGCCGCCCATTACCGCCGCGAACTTGTGGATGCCGAACGCATCGGCCACGCGCGCCTGCGCGTTGACCCAGTCTTCCACCGTCACGACAGGGAAACGGGCGCCGTAAGGTATGCCCGTGGCGGGGTCGAGGCTCATCGGCCCGGTCGAGCCGAAGCACGAGCCAAGGTTGTTCACACCGATGACGAAGAAGCGATTCGTGTCGAGCGGCTTGCCGGGCCCGACCATGTTGTCCCACCAGCCGACGTCCTTGGGATTGTCGGCGGCGATACCGGCCACGTGATGCGACGCATTGAGCGCGTGACACACCAGCACGGCATTGCTGCGATCGGCGTTCAATTCGCCGTAGGTCTCGACCATCAGGTCGTAGCCGGCGAGCGTGCTGCCGTTTTGCAGTGCCAGCGGCTCAGCGAAATGCATCCGCTGCGGCGTGACGATTCCGATTGAAGATTCCATAACTCCCTTTCCGAAACATGCCGGGGTCGGCGTCCCGGTCGACAAGGGTCGACGGACGGCGTCCTGAAGCGTTCTGTGCGGGAAAAGGGGTCGACGGAAAAACGGCGGCGTGCGCGCACGACCTCTTTAGCCGCATTTTTAATGAATGCCCTCTGCCTGGGAACCCCCTGTCAGAGTCATTCGCGCGCCCGCAAGCGAGTCACCAAATCGGCGCGCCAATCATCGCGTCAAGGCCGGTCAAACCAACGTCGGCCTCGGCGCGGGAAGCAAAAGTATAACGTAATCCGCGCCGTCGGCGCAGACCTGTGGTCTTAGCGCAGGAGCGCGGCGATCTGGGGTTCTGCCCCCTCGGCCGGCGCACGCTTGAAGCCGCTCTTGGCAAAACGGTGCCAGCGGCCGAGCACGTAGGACACGAGCAGGTTGGCGCGCGAGTTGGCATCGAACGTTTCGGGCAGCGTGCCCTGTGCGCAAGCCAAACGCAGCACCTGACGCAGCGACGCCTCGATGCGGTCGAGCAACTGGTTCATGCGCTCCTGCAATCGCTCGTGTTCGCCGACCAGCGCTTCGCCGGTCAACACGCGCGTCATGCCGGGGTTCTTCTCGGCAAACCCGAGCAGCATCAGCACGATGGCGCGGGCTTGCGTCACGCCGTCCTGGTCCTGCGCGGAGATCTGGTTGATCAGCCCGAAGATGGTCTGCTCAATGAACTCGATCAGCCCCTCGAACATCTGGGCCTTGCTCGCGAAGTGGCGATACAGCGCCGCTTCGGAGACCTCGAGACGCGCGGCGAGCGCGGCCGTGGTGATCTTTTCGCCCTTGGGCGTCTCGAGCATGGCGGCGAGGGTCTGCAACACCTGCACCCGGCGCTCACCCGGCTTGGGGCGGGTTGTCTTCACCGGCGCGGGCGCGGCCTCCAGCGCATCGGCGGCGCCATAGCCGGCACCGCTCGAAGAATTTTCCTGCTGCATCGTCTGGTCGTTATCGGTAGGAATTTGATTATCGGGCGGCTCGGGCTGCGCGTCTCGCACCGGCCCCGGTCGCAAGCCGCGCCCGTAACTCGCGCAGAGATTGTACGCGGATATCCACATAGTGTGGGCGCCCACTGCGCGGCATGGCTTTGCCAAGACTGTTGCTGGCCGGCAGGTGCCCGGTGATCCAGACCGTCTTGATACCGAAATGCCGGAGGTGCTTCAGGTGGGAGCGAGTGTCTTCGACCAGCCATGTCCGATGCGGCGCAAGCCCCTCGCGCACCAGCAACCGACGCAGCATGATCGCGTCGGGTTTGGCGCGCCAGGCCCGACGGTCCGCCATGTCCTCGATGCTCACGCAGCGCTCGAAATGCCGGCGGATGCCCAGCGCCTCGACAATCGGCAGGGCGTAATGCGCGGGCGCATTGGTCAGGAGAATTTTGCGCCCGGGCAGGCCGGCGAGCAGGCGGGCGATCCCGCGCTCGGCGCGCAACACCTCGACCAGCGGCGGCAGCTCGTGCACGCGCGCCAGAAACTCGTGCGGATCGATGGCGTGATGCTTGATGAGGCCCAGCAGCACGGCCCCATACTTCGCCGTGTAGTCGGTGCGCAGACGATTGGCGTCGTCGGGCGGCAGCCCCAGCTTCTCGACGATATAGGCCGTCATCGCGCGGTTGATACGCGGAAAGATCGCATGCGACGCGCGATGCAGCGTGTTGTCCAGATCGAACAGCCAGACCGGACCGCGCGTGCCGTGTTCGCTGCGGGCGCGGGGCGCCCGGCGTCGCCGGCTCAGAACGTGAGAAGAAGACACGAAGATAGCGGATTCATGCGAGGAGATACTGGGAGATGGTCACCACGCCCCGACAATCGCCCTTCCTGTCGCAGAACACGGTGCCGCCATGACTAGACACGATGCTAGCGCGCGAATCCCGCTTTGACAAATCCAGGGGGGCGCAGCACCGCCGCACGAGAGGATCGTCCCCCCCGGACGATCCTCTCGTGTCGAAAGCCCGCGATGCTGCGCGTTCTGGTATTGCGCTGACGTTTCGCCGACGTCTCGATGAGATCTCGATGAAAACTCGATGACGTCTTGCGCGTCGTCGCCAGCGCCGCCGATCAGAACGTGTGTTGAATGCCCAGCATCGTGCCGAACTGGTTGCCGCCCGTGGCAACCGAGCCGCCGGCGGCAATCGCCACCGCGCCGTTCTGGCTGTTCGCCACCCAGCCGACCAGGCCATACAGCGACGTGCGCTTCGAGAGCGAGTACGTTGCGCGGCCGATGAGCATCGTCGCATTGGCACGGCTCTTCAACTGGTAACGAATGGCCTGCGCGTCGAACGCCCAGGTGATCGTCGGCAGATAGGTCAGGCCAATGAAGTAGATGTCCGAGCGCAGCGAGGCGGCGTCGGCGCTCACGTTGCGGTGAATCCAGCCACCGCCCACGCGTCCCGTCGACCACTTGTAGTACGCGTTGATGACCGAGTGCGAATCGGTGTAGTGCGAGCTGGTCAGCGGTGCCGCGGCGCCGGTGTTGCCGCGCATTTGGTCGTACGACGCCGAAATACCGAAGTTCTGGTAGTCGTAGCCGATCAGGCCGGTGAACTGCTTGCAGGCCTGATAGTTGCCGGCAACGTTGCCCGCGCAGTTCGTGGCCGACGGGCCGCCCGCGGCCGATCCATCGCGCCCGAAGCTATACGTCGCACCGAGCGTCACGCCGGAGAATTTGCCCATGTAGCCGATGGCGCTGTCGCTACGTGCGTTGGCGATGTACGGATCGATGCTGGCCAGCGAAAAGATCGAAGGTCCGATGACGTCCGCGTTGCCCGTCACGTAGAACGTCATGTTGTTCTGGCGGCCGAGGAGCACCGTGCCCCAGTCGCCCGACAGACCGACGTTGGCCTGACGGCCGAACAGACGCCCGCCGTAGTTCACGTTGCCGGTCCCCGGCTGAAAGCCGCTTTCCAACGTGAAGACGGCTTTCAGGCCGCCGCCCAGATCTTCCACGCCCTTGAAACCGAAGCGCGACGGCACCTTGCCCGTGAGGGTCGGCTCGCCGATGAAGCTACCGCCCGTGGCGGCGTTGTTGTAGTAGGCGATGCCGGTATCGACGATCCCGTACAGCGTCACGTTGCTTTGTGCGTGCGCCAGGCCCGCCCCCAGCAGCAGGCCAGCGGCCAATGCATGTTTCACTTTCACTTCTGTCCCCTTGTTTTTGAAATACACAGCAACTACAGACTTCAACCTCCGGACCGTTGGCAACCTCGCCGGCCCAGTCTTTTGCAAGACGGCATGCTGGCCGCCTCGGGTACTGCCCTTGGAACCACCGCCCTGACTGCGCCCTCGGCCGGGTTCAAGTGCATGGATGGCGCGACGTGCGGTGCTGTTTTTTTCCTCACGCCTCGCGTACGAAAGTGAAACGCGCTTCGCGGCGGGCAATGCGCCAACCCTGCGCGGTCCGCACGAACGTGTCTTCGAACTCCCCCATGATCTGACGGCCCTGTGCCGGACGTCCGAATGGCCCCGGCACATCGTGTGCCGAGCCGCTCCAGAGCAGCACCGTGCTGCTGCCGATTGCGCGCGTCGGCGACGTGACATCGATCAGCACGTTGCCTACGAGATGCCGCGTGAGCCGATCCACCGGACGCTGTGCATAGGCAGCCGCGATGGCGACGGGGCCAATGAGTGTGTCGCCGTTGGGGCGCACGAGCACCCCCGTCTCGGCGAACAGCGCGGCGAGTCCCTGCGCGTCGTGCCGGTCGTTGCAGGCGACGAAGCGCATCACCAGGTCGTGGCAAGCCTGTTTGGCCAGCAGGGCGTCGAGCGATTGCGGATCGACGCCGGGCGTCAGGTCCTGATCGGCGGCATCGTTCGTCATGCGTCGCGCCCCTCGGTGGTTGCGGTGTCCGACGCGGGCCGTGCCAGCCAGGTCCGCATGGCCTGCGCCACTTCCTGCGGGCGCTCCATCGGACTCATATGGCCACTGTGTTCTATGACGTGCAGCACGCTCCCCGGGATGAGCCCCGCCATCACTTCGTGACGCGCGAGCGGGCTCCAGGTGTCCTGCCGGGCGCACAACACGAGCGTCGGACAGCGAACGCCGGCCAGCAGCGACGTTGCATCCGGTCGACCGAGCAATGCATGAATCTGCGCGGCGAACTGATCGGGGTGGCTGCGCTCGATCATGTCGAGAATCGTGTCGAACAGCGGCGTGCCGAGCTGGTCGGGATGCACCATGCCGGTCGCCCACACCTGCCCCATCGCGCGCATGCCCGCTTCCCGGGAGCGCGCGAGCAAGGCCGCACGCCCGGCGCGTTCCTTCTCAGCCGCGTCGCCGTCGGGCAGCGCCTGGTAACCGGTATCGAGCAGCGCGAGATGCGTGACGCGATGCGGTGCGCGACGCACCACCTCCAGCGCCACGCGTCCGCCCATCGAGTGCCCCGCGAGGGCGAAGCACGGCTCGGCGGTACTTGCCAGCACGTGATCGGCCATCGCGTCGATGGTGTCGAGCATGCCCCACGTGGGAACGCGGCAATCGTATTGCGACAGCCCTGCTGCAGTGGCCGCCCAGGCCACATGGTCGCAAAGCAAGCCGGGGAGCAGGAGCAACGGGGAACGTTCGGTACTCATGGTTTTGCTCCCTGCGGCCAAGCACGATTCGGTATGCACACCTCGCCGTCGAAGAGCCAGCGCGCCGTGCGCAGCAGGCCGGCGTCGGCGACGTCCGGCGCACCGTCGGCATCGACGCCGAGCGCGAGGCGCACGGTGAATTCGCCCGTCGGGTGTTCGATGGCGAGCAGCGGCGCGTCGTTGTCCGGCACCACGGCCATCTCGTGACAAACGGTTCCCGGCAGCGCGGCAGCCGTTGCCACGCTCACTGCCGCCAACACGCCGATGGACGAGTGGCAACGATGTGGGATGAAACAACGTGTCGCGAGGGCGCCACCGGCCCTCGGCGGCGCGACAAGACACATCTTGGGCACCGTGCGCGAACGCACGTCGCCAAGATGCATGCGCGGGCCGACGGCCAGTCGAATTGCCTCGATCCGGTCGCGCATCGTCTGAAACGCTGGCGCCGAGTCGAGCTGCTCGCAAGACTCCGCCCCAGTGATGCCCAGGTCCGCCGCGCGCAGGAGCACGAGCGGCATGCCGTTGTCGATGCATGTCACCGTGATGCCGTCCACGACATCCTGACGCTGTCCGGTCGGGAACAGCGCGCCGCAGGAGGAACCGGCCGTATCGCGAAACATCAACGGAATCGGAGCTGCCGTTCCCGGCACACCGTCGATGGACACGTCTCCGTCGTACTTCACCACGCCGCCCGGAGTCTGCACGGTGGCCACCGCCACCTGCCCCGTATTGAGCATGTGAATGCCGACGTCGGTCACGTCACCCGGTGCGCTCACGAGCCCCCGCTCGATCGCGAACGGCCCCACCCCGGCGAGCAGGTTGCCGCAGTTCTGTCCGTAGTCGACCCGCGCTTCGTCGACCACGACCTGGGCAAAGAGATAGTCCACGTCGGCGTCGGGCCGCGTGGCGCGCGAGACGATGGCGACCTTGCTCGTGAGCGGATTCGCACCGCCCATGCCGTCGATCTGACGTGCGTCGGGCGAGCCCATCGCCGCGAGCAGCACGGCGTCGCGCGCGGCGCCCTGCGCAGGCAAATCCTCGGCGAGGAAGTACAACCCCTTCGAGGTGCCGCCCCGCATGACGGCCGCCCGGATACGCGTTTGCGAATGCGTCACGTCGCGGTCCTCATTCGCCTTGCAGCTCGTCGAGCGAATCGACGTAGCGCAAGCCCTTCGCGGCAAGGCGTTCGCGCATCTTGTAATAATCGAGCCCCAGCGTGCCGCCCGCGAGCACACCGCGCTTGTAGGCTTCGTCGGCACCGCGTGCGGCCGCCGCCTTGGCTACGGCCCCGGCGCTCGCGAAAGGCACCACGACCACGCCGTCGTCATCCGCGACGATCACGTCGCCCGGGTTCACGATCTGATGGGCGCACACGACCGGCACGTTGACCGAGCCGAGCGTCTCCTTGACCGTGCCCTGTGACGAGATGGCCTTCGACCACACCGGAAACCGCATGTCGGTGAGCGTGCCGATGTCGCGACAGCCCGCATCGATGACGAGGCCGGCGACACCGCGCGCCTTCATCGACGTGGCGAGCAGGTCGCCGAAGTAGCCGTCGTCGCAAGGTGACGTCACGCCAACCACAACGATGTCGCCCGGCTTCGCCTGCTCCACGGCAACGTGCAGCATCCAGTTGTCCGAGGGCGGCGCGAGCACAGTGACCGCGCTGCCGGCCACCGCAGCGCCCGCGTAGATCGGACGCAGATAGGTGGCCATCAGGCCGAGGCGGCTCTGCGCTTCGTGCACCGTGGCACTGCCTGCGCTGCGCAGCACGTCGAGCGTGGCGGCATCGACGCGGGGTATCTGACGAACGACGACGCCGCGGATCATGACAGTTGCTCCGTCACGACCGGCGTGAGACGCATCAGGCCCTCCGCGTACTTGATGTCGCGCGCGGCGGCGATGCCGATGTTGCGCTTGGCCTGCACGCCGCGTTGCAACGCCACGCGCGTGTAGTAATCCCACAAGTGCTCCTGCCCCGCCATGCACTCGATGGCGGCGCGCTTTTGCTCCCACACCGGCGTGATGTCGACGAAGGTGTTCGGGATCCATTCGCACTGCTCGGTCTGATGCGGCTCGAACGCGAGCACGGCGGGAGCGCCGATGATCTTTGCGCCCGGCTTGTGGCCCTCGGCCTGCGCAATGACGCGGGCTTCCTGCGTGACGTGCATCGCGAGCGGATGATCGAAGTTGTACGGATCCTTCTCCGAGTGGCTCAGCACGAACGACGGTTGCAGCTCGCGATAGATGTCGACGAGCCGGAAGAGCGTCTCGTCGGACACGCGCATCGGGTAGTCGCCGATATCGAGGAATTCGATTTCCGCGCCGAGAATATCGGCCGCGCGCTGCGCTTCTTCGCGACGCGCGAACTTGACCTTCGCTTCGGTCATGTCCCCGCCCTTGCGCCAGAGCTTGGCCGACTCGCCACGCTCGCCGAAGGACAGGCACACGACCTTCATGCGATAGCCCTGCGCGACATGCGTGGCAATCGTGCCCGCCGCGCGCCAGACGAAGTCCGCCGAATGGGCGCTGACCACAAGGCCGGCCAATCCGCCGGTGAGGGTGTGCTGTGATGTGCTCATATGTTTGACGTCAATACGTGTTGTGCTGTGCCCGTTCAGGCACTTTCCAGGCCGACCAGCGTGCCGAGCAGTTCCGGCGATGCGGCCAGTTCGCTGCTGCGTCCCGCCCAGACCTCGCGGCCCCGGTCGAGCACCAGTGCGCGGTCCGTCAGCTCCAATCCCAGTTCCGCGTGCTGCTCCACGAGCACCACGCCCATGCCGCCGTCGGCGCGCAGCTTCCAGAACGCATCGACCAGTTGATCGACGATCACCGGTGCGAGCCCTTCGAATGGCTCGTCGAACAGCAGCACGTGCGGATTGCCGATCAACGCGCGGCCGATGGCCAGCATCTGCTGCTCGCCGCCCGAGAGTTGGTTGCCCAGGTTGCGGCGCCGCTGGTGCAGGCGCGGGAACAGGTCGTACACACGATCGAGCGTCCAGGCGTCGCCGGCCGCCGCCATCGCGGACACCTGCAGGTTTTCTTCGACGGTGAGCGACTTGAATATCTCGCGCTCCTGCGGCACCAGCGCCAACCCGGCGCGCGCTCGCTTGTACGCCGGCCACGACGAGATATCGTCATGGCGATAACGCACCACGCCGCCGTGGCGCGTGGTCAGTCCCAGCAGGCTGAGCAGCAGCGTGCTCTTGCCCACGCCGTTGCGACCGAGAATGGCGAGCGCTTCTCCCGACGCCAGACGCAGGCTCACGTCTTCGAGCACGATGGTCTCGCCGTACCCGGCGCTGAGCCCGCTGGCTTCGAGCACGATGTCAGTCATGATGGCGACGCCCCAGATAAATGTCGCGCACGCGCGGATCGCGGCGCACGTCTTCCTTCTCGCCTTCCATCAGCACGGCGCCTTCGACCAACACCGTGATGCGGCGCGCGAAACGGAAGACCAGATCCATGTCGTGTTCGATGACCATCACCGCCACGTCTTCGGGCAAGCGTTCAAGCAATTCGAACAGCTTGCGGCCCTGCCCTGACGGCACCCCGGCCACGGGTTCGTCGAGCAGCAGCACCTTGGGATCGAGCGCCAGACCGAGCGCGATTTCGACCTGACGACGTTGGCCGTAGGCCAACGCGTCGATGTGCTTGCCCGCGAGATCGAGCATGCCCAGCGCACGCAAACGCTCCGCCGCTTCCTCCACGACTGCCGGACGGCTGGCCAGCGGCTTGCCGACGCGACCGTCGAGGCCACTGCGCGCCGAGAGGGCGAGCGCAACGTTCTCGGCGACGGTGAGTGTGTCGAACAGCGTGTTGAGCTGGAACGTGCGCGCCAGCCCGAGCTTCACGCGCTTGTGCGACGGCATAGATGTCACGTCGGTGCCCCCCACGCGCACCACGCCCGCGTTCGGCTTGAGCACGCCCGTGAGCAGATTCATCAACGTGCTCTTGCCGGCGCCGTTCGGGCCGATCAACGCGTGTCGCGCGCCCACGGGCAGCGACAGGCTGACGTTGCGTGTAACGTCGAGCTGGCCGAAGCGCTTGGACAGCCCCTGAATGTCGAGTGCAGCGCTCACGGCGTGACCTCCTTGTCCGTGGTCGTCGCCTGGGTGTTGCCGATGGTGTGCGCCACGGTCGCGCTCGGGTCGCGACGCCGCGCACGGGCGACGCGGGCGGCGAGGCGATCCACCAGTCCGATCAGGCCGTCCGGCGCGAAGCGCACCACGACAATGAGCAGCACGCCGAGGGCGGCGAGCCAGTTCGTCGGGTCGATGGCGGCGATGCGATCGGACAGCACCATGAAGACGATGGCACCGAGGGCCGCGCCATAGAGGCGTCCGGTACCGCCCAAGGCGAGCATCACGAGCACGTTGGCCGACAACGTGAACGACAGCGTGTCGAGGGCGACGATGTTGTTGACCTGGGCCGAGAGCGCGCCCGCCACGCCGGCCAGGGCGGCGGCGAGGGTGTAGAGCATCAGGCGACGCAAGCCGACGCGCACACCGAGCAGCGACATACGCGTGGCGTTCTCGCGAATGCCCTTCACGGTCAGACCGAACGGCGAGTTCACGAGGAATTGCGTGAACAAATACACGACAAGCAGCACGGCGAGTGCGTAGAGATACGCCGTATGTCCATAGATATCGAACTCGAACTTGCCCAGCACCGGCGCGATGGTGTAGCCGGTCAGGCCGTCGTCGCCCATCGTGATCGACTTCGCGACGTTGCCGGCCTCATAGAGCAGCGTGGCGCACACGAGGGTGAGCATGATCTGCGTGAGCCCACTCACCCGTAGCACGACGATGCCAGTGACGAGCCCCACCAGCGCCGCTACCACGGCACCCGCCAGCAGCCCGAGCAACGGGTCGGGCGAGACGTGCAGCGCGAAGAGACCGGCCGCGTAGGCACCGCTGCCGAAGAACGCCGCGTGCCCGAGTGTCTCGATGCCGCAATAGCCCTGCACGAGATCGAGCGAAAGCGCAAAGATGATCATGATCAGCACGCTGGTGGCGAGCGCGAGATACAGATCGGCGAAGAAGTAAGTGGCAACGGCGGCGAGAAGCAACACCGCATCGAGCGCGCCGAGACGTTTGCGTCGCAGCGCGGGGACAACGTGCGCCGTGCCCGCGGCCGACGGCAGCGGATTCGTATGAGACATCATGACCCTCCGCTCAGGCGCGGCCGACCAACCCTTGCGGGCGGATCAGCAGAATGGCCAGCACGGCCAGGTAAATCATGAAAGCGCCGAGCGCTGGCACGTAATAGCGACCCAGCGTGTCGATCAGGCCGAGCAGCAGGCCTGCATAGAGCGAGCCGCGCAGACTGCCGAGACCACCGGCCGCCACGACGATCAGCACGAGCACCAGATACTTCAGACCGTAATAGGGCTCAAGCGGCAGGATCTGGCTCGACAGCGCGCCGCCCAGTCCGGACAGCCCGCATCCGATGGCAAATGTGATCGAGAACACGAGCGGCACATCGATGCCAACGCAGCGCGCCATGCGCGGGTTGTCCACGGCCGCGCGCAGCTTCGCGCCGAACGGCGTGCGCTCCAACCCCCACCAGATGCCGACGGCCACGACCGCGCTGCACACCAGGGCGAAGATGCGATAGACGGACACGGAGAATGCACCAAAGTCCCAGGTGCCGCGCAGTGCCTCGGGAATGGGAATCGACTGCAGCTCGGTCCCGGCGAGATGCTTGGCCAGCGCGCAGATGATGAACGCGAGCCCGATCGTCATGAGCAACTGCCCCAGACCGTTGGCCGTGTAGACCCAGCGATACAACGTGCGTTCGAGCACAGCACCGAGCACCATGGTGCCCGCCACCCCGACGAGCAACGCGGCGAAGAAATCGAGCCCGGCACGCTGCGTGGCCCACAAGGTGAAATACCCGCCGATCATGGCGAAGGCGGAGTGCGCGAGATTGACCACGCGCATTACGCCCAGCGTGACCGTGAGACCCACGGAGATGAGGAAAAGCAACATCCCGTAGGCCACACCGTCGATCGACAACGACAGGAAAGTGGCAAGCGATTGCGTCATGACGAATTACCGAACGAACTGAGCGACAACGCCTGCGTTACTTGGCGGCCACTTGGGGGTGGCTCACATGCCACGGCTCGACCACCGACTTGAAGGTCTCGATGGGCTTGTTGCCCAACTTTCCGTCGATGTTCTCCACCCGGCGGATATACACGTTCTGCACGATCTCACGCGTTTTCGGATCGATCGACACCGGACCCCGAGCGCTCGTCCAGGCGAACCCCTTCACGGCGGCGATCGCCTTGTCGCCGTCCTTCTTGCCATTCGTGGCCTTGATCATCTGTGCGATAACGGTCATCGAGTCGTAGGCCGACACCGAGGCAATCGACGGCAGCGCCCCCGGACCGTACTTCGCTTTGTAAGCCTTCACGAACGAGGTGTTTTCCGGCGACGTCAGGTACGGCGAATAATGCAGGGCGGTAATCGTGCCGATTGCGCTGTCGCCGATGGCCGGCAAATCGGACTCCATCGTCTCCGTCGTTGCGAAGAGCTGGATACCCGCTTTGTCGAGTTCGCGCTCCTTGAACGCCTTGACGAAGCCGGCAGACATCGGCCCCACCGGCATGAACAGGAAGAGGGCATCCGGCTTGGCGTCGCGAACACGTTGGAGATAACTCGAAAAATCGGTCGTGCCGAGCGGCACCTTCACTTCGGTGGCAATCTTGCCGCCCGCCTTCTTGAACGTCTCGCTGTAGGCATCGATCGCGTCGTAGCCTGGCGCGAAGTCGGCCACCACGATGGCCGCGTTCTTCACTCCCTTGCTGGCGGCGTACTCCACGAGCGGCACGCTCACGGCCCACTGCGTAAAGCCCGTGCGTACGAAATAGGGCGACTTGAGCGTCACGCTGGACGTGCCCGAATTGCCGATGACGAGCGGCGTCTTGGTCTGGTTCGCCACGTCGGCCATGGCCAGCACGTTCGGCGTGAACGAACCGCCGAACAGGTACTGCACCTGATCGCGCACCACCAGTTCCTGCGCGAGCTGACGCGTGCGTTGCGGATTCACGCCCCCTTCGTCACGCTCCAGGATTACGAGCGTGTCGTCGCCCACTTTGCTCTTGTGCTGCTCGAGCCACAGGTTGACACCGCGACGGTACTCCGTGCCCCACCAGGACGCCGAGCCGGAGAACAGCCCCAACATGCCGACCTTGATTTCCTCGGCACGCGCCGAGACAGCGGTGAATTGGCAAACGCTCGCAAGTGCTACCGCAAGCCACAGATGGCGCTTCATCATGGTGTCGTCTCCTCGTCGGCGTCATGCGCCGCTCCGTTTTTCGATGTGGCGCGCCGAGGGGTTGGTGCGCCTTTTCAAGGTATGGGAAACAGCTTAGGCAGCCGAACGCGGCGCGTCGAATGAAACTCCCGCGTCGAGCGTCGCGTTTTTCGTATATCCCCGAGATTTCCCTTACGTGACGGGACGCATTTCGCAATCGAGATTTCGCAGTGCGAGACGTTTTGCGTTCCCATGGTGGAACGCCCGCCGCAAAAGGCGCGGCGGGCAGGCGTCACGGGACATTTCAAGCCGAGTGATTCGGAAGGAAGAGAACGCGTCGACACATGCAAGCCATGGCGAAATCAGCGAATTTCGCCGCACTCGCGAACGGTATCGCGAGCCTGCCCCGCGTCTTACGTCGGATGCTGCATCGTCGGGGCCAGCGCGCGCAGCTCGTCGAGCAATTGCTCCGCGGCCGGGGACAGCAAACCGTCGCGCCGCGTGGCGACACCGATCGCACGACGTGCGTGCTGCAACGGCACCGGTACGACGGCCAGCTCGCCGGTGCGCAACTCCGACGTGATCTGCACCGGCGAGAGCAACGCAAGCCGGTCGCTCGATGACAATAGCCCGCGTACCACCGGTGAACTGCTCGCGTGCACCTGCGTACGCGGCAATGCCAGACCTTCCGCATGAAACACGCGCTCGAATACCCTGCGCGCGGGTGTGGAGGGCAGCGGACTCACCCAGCCATACTCGGCGAGTTCCGCGAGCGTGGGCGTGCGGCCCGACGACAGGCATGGATGATCGGCACGGGCGACCACCGACAGGTGATCCTCGAACAGCGCCTCCTGGCGAATGTCCGGCGGCACGTCGCTCGCTCGCAAGGCACCGACGATCATGTCGACGTCCGCCTGTCGCAACTGGCGAATCAGGGCTTCGTAGGTGCCGTCCACCACCGTCACGTTCAGATACGGCGACTGGTACAGCAGACTGTCGATGGCTTTGGGCAGCAGAAAGCCACTGGACAGCGGCAACGCGGCCACGATCACGGTGCCTTGCTGACGCCCCCCGAACGGCGCGAGTTCGTCTTCGGCAATCGCAAGCTCGGCCAGCGCGCGCTTGACCGGGCCGAGCAACGCCTGCGCCTCGTCGGTCAGACGCGTGCCGCGCGGCGTGCGTCGAAACAGCTTGATGCCGATCAGATCTTCGAGCTGATCGAGATTGCGCTGAATGGTCGGCTGAGAGCATTGCAGGCGGCTCGCCGCGAGCGGCCCGCTACCCAACTCCGCGACCGCGATGAAGCTCGTGAGTTGCTGCGGGGCGACGACCGCCGCGAAGCGACTTGCCGCCCGCGCGCCGCCGTCGGCCTGCGACGCCGTGGCGGCAAACGCCTCGCGATACCCGTTGGCCAACTCCGTGAGTGCACGCGAGGCGCGTACGCCCAGGCGCTGACCGGCCGCGTTCGGCGTCAGACCGCGTCCGCTGCGGTGAAACAGCGGGAAGCCCAGCGCCGACTCTATGTCGGAAATCGAGCGTGCAACGGCCGACTGCGAGAGATGCAGCATGCGCGCAGCACGCGCAACCGAATCGCACTCCAGCACGGCGACCATCGCGCGCAGGCCACGCAATTTGCGACACAGGAGCGTCGCCTCGTTGCTCTGTGGCGCGCGACTCCACGTGCCGCGCTCGTGACATGCGAGCTGAGGGGCGGCCAACGAAGTGGTCAGGCTGATGGAAGTGTCGATCGACATGCGCGGCGCCTCGTCGGACTCAGCGCAGGGTCGGCACGCGACGCGTGGCCATGAACTCGTCGAGCGTCTCGCCGCGCATGAGCGCATAGACTTCGAGGTTCGTCTTGCGCACCACACGAGCGAATTTCTCCAGCACGAAGAAGTTCACGCCATGACGCACGAGGCCAAGCCAGTCCTGCGCTTGCACCATCGCCTGTTCGTCGGCGGTCAGACCGGCGGCGGTCATCGCGGCAACGGGATCGCCGAGAAACGTCTCGCGATTGTCGGCGCGAATCATTTGCCAGAAGAAGCGATTGAGCTTGAGCGTGCGATGGCTCACGCGCAAGTCGAACGCGTACGTGCCGGTGATCGCCTCGATGCCTTCGAGCTGCGGATTCATGCGGCGTCCTCCTCGTAGAGCGCGACGGTCATGGCCGTCGTCGTCGCCAAGTAGTAGTTCAGATGCAGACGCTTGATGCGCGGGCCCAGCGCACCGCGCATCGACAGCCACATGATTTGCTCCACGCTCTCGGCACCGCCGCGCTCGACGTAATCCACATGCCTGAGTTCGGTCAGCGTCTCGGGTTGATGTTCGAGCAACGACAGGAATTCGCGATCCCATGCTTCGTCGTTGTAGCCCGCGCGTTCGCCGTGGATCTGGTGCGAGAGACCGCCCGTGCCCACCACCACCACGCGCAGATCTTCCGGATACGACTCGATGGCGCGGCGCACGGCCTGGCCGAGGCGATAGCAGCGGCGCCCCGTCGGCAACGGGTATTGCAAAACGTTGATGGCGATCGGCACGACCGTACCCGGCCAGTCCGGCTTGTGCGGCCACAGCAGCGGCAGCGGCGACGCACAACCGTGATCGATGGGTTTGTCCTGAAACACAGTGATGTCGAACTCGTCATTCACAAGCGACTCGGCAATGTGTGCCTGCAGCGCGACGTCGCCCCGAATCGGCGGCAACGGACGCAGCCCGGCCCCTTCATCGGCGATCGGAAACGAGTCGCCCACGCCGAGCGCGAACGTCGGATACATGTCGAAGAAAAATGTGGTCGCGTGGTCGTTGTAGAAGAACACCAGCACATCGGCCTGCTTCTCCGCCAGCCACTTCGCCACGGGCTCGTAGCCCTGGAACAGCGGCGCCCACGCGGGATCCTGCTGCTTGCCCTTGTCGTACGCCACGCCGATGGTCGGCACATGCGACGTACCGATCCCCCCAATGATCTTTGCCACGTGAAGTCTCCGTCTTTTGTCTTGTCATGCGTGGGCGATGCCATTCGCCCCCCCACCGTTATGCTGCGGCGAGTCTATACGGGATCCCATATGTACATAAAGCAGGGTATTTACTGATGCAATGTCTTATTATGGGATCCCATAATAAAAAAGCCGGGTCTGGAAGCCGCCAGAGTGACCGACACGAATTCCCGCCATCGAAAGGAGACGCATGCTGCATCCCACGCCCACCACAGTTCAGTTGCGCGAGATGATTCTCAAGGGTGAACTTGCGCCGGGCGAGCGTCTGGCCGAAGCCAAGCTCGCGGAGCAACTCGGTGTCTCGCGCATGCCGGTGCGGCAGGCATTGCCGGTGCTTGCCGAGGAAGGCCTGGTCGTGCGTGCCGGTCAGCGCGGCTACGCGGTGCGAGCGCATACGCGTGAGGAGAGTGTCGAGGCGCTGCATCTGCGCGGCGCGCTCGAAGGGTATGCCGCGCGTCTGCTGGCCGAAAAGGGCGCAAGCGCCGAGCTGCTCAAGCAGTTGCGCGACCTGTTGGCCGAAGGCGACGCCTTGCTCGCCGACCATACGATGACGGCCGAAGTGCAGATCGGTTACGCGTCGCTCAACGCGCGCTTTCATGACCTGCTCGTCGTCGGCGCGCAGAATCCGCTGCTTGAGGGCTTCGTCGCGCGCTGCAATCTGGTGCCTTTCGTCGCGCCGCGTACGGTGGCCTTCGGACACAAGGACCGACGCCAGTACGCCGACATCATCGCGTACGCGCATCGCCAGCATCACGCGATTGTCGAGGCGATTGCCGCCCGTCAGCCCGATCGCGCCGAGTTCATGTGCCGTGAGCACATCGTCACCCAGGAACACAGCATGGGCGCGCAGTTGCTCTGACACGCGCCCCTCGACTTCATCCCGACCATCCTCTATCGACACGAGAGCGCGCCCGTCGACGGCGCGCCAAGGAGACAAACGAACATGTTTCTGAAAAATACCTGGTACGTCGCGTGCACGCCGGACGAGTTCGCCGACAAGCCATTGGGCCGCAAGGTCTGCAACGAAGCGATGGTGTTTTTCCGTGAAGCCAACGGCAACGTCGCGGCCCTGGAAGACTTCTGTCCGCATCGCGGCGCGGCGCTGTCGCTGGGCTTCGTCAAGGACGGCCACCTCGTGTGCGGCTATCACGGCCTGACGGTCGACGGCGGCGGCAAGTGCACGAGGATGGTCGGCCAGCGCGTCGGCGGCTTCCCGAAAACGCGCGCGTATCCGTGCGTGGAGCGTTACGGCTTCGTGTGGGTCTGGCCGGGCGACGCCGCGCTCGCAAATCCCGACGAGATTCCTCACCTGGAATGGGCGGTGAGCGATCAGTGGGCATACGGCGGTGGCCTGTATCACATCAAGTGCGACTATCGACTGATGATCGACAACCTGATGGATCTGACGCACGAAACCTACGTGCACGCGACGAGCATCGGTCAGGACGAGATCGAGGAAGCCCCGCCGAAGACGACGGTCGAGGGGGATAGCGTTATCACGGCGCGTCATATGGAGAACATCAAGGCCCCGCCCTTCTGGGCGAGCGCACTGCGCGCGAACGGCCTGGACGACCAGGTGCCGTGCGACCGCTGGCAGGTGTGCCGCTTCACGCCGCCGAGTCACGTGATGATCGAAGTGGGTGTGGCGCACGCGGGTCATGGCGGTTACGACGCCCCGTCCGACAAGAAGGCGGGCAGCATCGTGGTCGACTTCATCACGCCCGAGACCGACGAATCGATCTGGTACTTCTGGGGCATGGCGCGCAACTTCAAGCCCGAGGATGCCGAACTGACCGCCGCGATCAAGCGCGGCCAGGGCGGTATCTTCGCCGAGGACCAGGAAGTGCTCGAAGCCCAGCAACGCAACCTCTCCGCGTATCCGGAGAAGAAGATCCTGAAGCTCAACATCGACGCCGGCGGCGTGCAGTCGCGCAAGGTGCTCGATCGGCTGATCGAGGCCGAACGCGCCGGGAAGGGGAACGTGGGCAGCCTGGAGAATGCGGAGAACGCGGCATGAAGGTCCGGCTCGCGAGCAAGCGCGATGTCGCCACCGACATCTGCGAATTCGAATGGGTGAGTGTCGACGGCAACCCGTTGCCGGCCTTCACCGCGGGTGCGCATATCGACGTGCATGTCGCCGACGGGCTTGTGCGGCAGTACTCGTTGTGCAATGCCCCCGGTGAGACCCATCGCTATTGCGTGGGCGTACTGCGCGACCCGGCGTCGCGCGGCGGTTCGACCGCCATGCACGCGCTCACGCCCGGCACGACGGTGGAGATCAGCGCGCCGCGCAATCACTTCCCGTTGGTGGAACACGCCACGCACAGCATCCTGCTTGCCGGAGGGATCGGCGTGACGCCGATTCTGTGCATGGCCGAAGCGTTGTGCGCTAGCGGCGCGTCGTTCGAAGTGCATTACGGTACGCGTGAACCGGCGCGCGCGGCGTTTCGCGATCGTTTCGCGCGCGACGATCTCGCAGCGAAGACGCACCTGTACTTCGACAGCGAAGGCCAGCGCGCCGATCTCGACGCGATCCTTGCGCAACCGTCTGGCGGCAAGCACCTGTATGTCTGCGGCCCGGCGGGATTCATCGACGCCGTGCTGGCGCACGCGGAAGCGGCGAAGTGGCCGGAAGGCAATGTGCATCGCGAGTACTTCGCCGCGCCGGTACCGTCGGACACGGCGGGCGACAAGGCGTTCCAGGTCAAGCTGCATTCGAGCGATCGCGTGATCGACGTGAAGGCGGGCGAGACCATTGTCGCGGCGCTCGCCGCGCACGGCGTGGAAGTGCAGATGTCGTGCGAGCAAGGCGTGTGCGGCACCTGCCTCACGCGGGTGATCGACGGTACCCCGGAGCATCGCGACGTCTACCTGACCGACGACGAGCGCGCCGCCAACGACCAGATCCTGCCGTGCTGTTCGCGCAGCCGGTCGCCCATGCTGGTGCTCGATCTGTAACGCATCATTGTCCACACCCAAAGGCATCGCCCCGCTTCGCATCGCGAGCGGGGCTGTTTTTTCATGATGGCCGGACCGCGTCGCGAGCGTCATCGGCGTCGCTACGTCGTGGGCCTCACAGCCCCCGGCCCTTCGTCTCCCGGACGAGGAACGTCGAGATCAGCGCCATCGCGGCAAGCACGAGGAAGTAGACGATGACCGGCCAGATCTGGCCATGGCTCCAGGCAAGCAGACTCGCCGCGATCATCGGTGCGAGTCCGCCCCCCAGCACGGTACCGATCTGCTTGCCGAGCGACACGCCCGAGAAGCGCACGCGCGTATCGAACAGTTCCGAGAAGAAACTGCCTTCGGGACCGAACATCATCGGGTGAATCAGGCCCGCGCCAATCACGATGGCCAGCACAACCAGCGCCGTCTCCTTGCTGCCCATCATCAGGAAGAACGGATAGATGAAGATCGCCGTGGCGGCCAGCCCCAACAGGAACATCGGACGGCGCCCCAGCTTGTCGGAGAGCATGCCGAACGTCGGGATCGTCAGCATGGCGAGCAGGTTCGCGTACAGCACGCCGTCGGCCATCATGTTGCGCGGCAAGCCGAGCGTCTTGGTGCCATACGACAGCGAGAAAATCGCCACCAGGTAAAAAAAGCTTGTCTCGGCCAGGCAGATGAAGAACGTGACGAGCGTCGGCCGCCAGTAATGCGTAAGCACTTCCACGACCGGCACTTTCGCGATGTCGCGGTGTTGCTCCGCCGCCTTGAAGCTCGGTGACTCCTCGACTTTCAGACGCACGTAGGTGCCCAGCGCCACGAGCAGCAGGCTCACGAGAAACGGCACGCGCCAGCCCCACGCGAGCAGATCCTTTTCGGGCAGACGGGTAATCAGCACGATAGCGAGCGACGCGCCAACGATCGACGTCGGCCCGGCGGCCTGGATCAGTCCGCCGAACAGGCCGCGCAAGTGCGCGGGGGCCCCCTCGACGGTCATCAGCAACCCGCCGACCGACTCGCCACCGAGCGCAAATCCCTGCACGAAGCGCAGCGTCACGAGCATGATCGGCGCCCACATGCCGACCTGATCGTAGGTCGGCAACAGACCGATCATCGTGGTGGCCACGCCCATCAGAATCAGCGTGAACAGCAGGATCGACTTGCGCCCGATGCGGTCGCCGAAGTGTCCGAATACAATGCCGCCGATCGGCCGCGCGAGGAAGCCTACGGCGAACGTGGCGAATACGGCGATCATGCCGGTCATCGCGTCGAGCTGCGGGAAGAACAGCCGGTCGAACACGATGGGCGCCAGAAAGCCGTAGACGAAGAAGTCATACCACTCGATGGCGGTACCGAAGCAACTGGCCGCCACTACGCGGCCGAAATTCGCCGTCGCGCCGGCGGTGTTCGCTTCAGCGTGATGCGCGTCGCCGGCCTGCGTGTGGCCGGACGTGGCGCCGGCAGTCGCCGGCGCAGTCTCAAACGGTTGTGACACGGTTGTCTCCTCCGGCCGTCTGTTCCGGTGTCCCGGCTGCGGCGGTATGGTGGTCCTGCATGACATCATCGGTGCGCTGGCGACTGGACGTCGCTCAGAACGGGTAATGACGCGGGGTGGTCTGCACCGTCATCCAGCGCAGATCGGTGAATTCATGAATGCCGGCTTTGCCGCCGAAACGTCCCCAGCCGCTCGACTTCACGCCGCCGAACGGCATCTGCGCTTCGTCGTGCACCGTGGGGCCATTGATGTGGCAGATGCCCGATTCGATGCGCTTGGCCACGCCCATCGCGCGGGCGATGTCGCGACTGAACACGGCGCACGACAGGCCATAGGCGTTGTCGTTGGCGCAGGCGATGGCGGCTTCGTCGTCCTTCACGCGCACAATGCCCTTGACCGGACCGAACGACTCTTCGCGATAGATCTGCATGTCCGGCGTGACGTGATCGAGCAACGTCGCAGGCATGAGCGTGGTGTCGGCACGGCCGCCGCACAGCAGCGTTGCGCCCTTTGCGAGCGCATCGTCGATCAACGCATTGCAGCGCGCGACGCTCGCCATGTCGATCACCGAGCCCAGCACAACCGGGCCGTCGCGCGGATCGCCCAGCGGCAGTGCGCGCGCCTTGGCGGCGAGCTTATCGACGAAGGCGTCGGCAATCGATTCGGCCACCACAATGCGCTCCGTCGACATGCAGATCTGGCCGGAGTTGGCGAACGCGCCGAACGCAACACCGTTCACGGCCGCGTCGAGATCGGCATCGTCGAGCACAAGACACGGCGCCTTGCCGCCCAGCTCCAGCACCGCCGGCTTGAGATGCTCGGCGCACAGCGTGGCGATGATGCGGCCAATGCGCGTCGAACCGGTGAAGTTCACGCGACGCACCGCAGGCGCGGCGATCAGCGCTTCGACGATGGCGCCCGCGTCTTTCGGTGCATTCGTGATGAAGTTCACAACGCCCGGCGGCAGACCGGCTTCGTCGAGCGCATCGGCAATCAGGCCGTGCGTGGCCGGGCACAGCTCCGAGCCCTTGAAGACGACGGTGTTGCCGCAGGCGAGCGGCAGCGCGAGCGAGCGCACGCCAAGAATCACCGGCGCGTTCCACGGCGCGATGCCAAGCACCACGCCGGCGGCCTGACGCACGCCCATCGCAAGGCTGCCCGGCACATCCGAGGGAATGATCTCGCCGGCGATCTGCGTCGTCATGGCGGCGGCTTCGCGCAGCCCCTGCGCCGCCAGATGCACGTTGAAGCCAGCCCACAGACCGGACGCGCCCGTTTCCGCCGCCATGGCCGCCTGAAACGCCTCGATCTTCGCTTCGAGCCGGTCGGCGGCCTTCATCAACAGCGCGCGCCGTTCGCCGGGACCGGTGTTCGACCAGGCGGGGAACGCGTCCCACGCGGCGCGCACCGCGGCGCGGGCGTCGTCGACCGTGGCGGCGGGGGCGCGCGAGGCCACTTCGCCGTCTAGCGGATTGCGTCGCTCGAACGTGGCGCCGTGCGTGGCGCCGACGCGCTTGCCGGCGATCAGCATCGTCAGCGCTTTGGGGTCTTGCTGGGCTTGCATGGTGTTTTGTCTCCTGGTTCGTTCATTCGTCTTGGGATGGCAAGCGCCGCGCGTCATGTCACCACAATCTCGACAAGACGCGTCTCGCCGCTCGCGAGCGCCTGCGACAGGACGTCGCGCAACTCGCCGCCCTGCGCGACGCGCTGCGCGCGCACGCCCATGCCTTCGGCCAGACGCACGAAATCCAGATCGGGCAGATCCGTCCCCTGAACCAGATCGGCGGGGCCGAAGCCGAACGACGGCGCGAAGTCCTGCAACGCAGCGTAGCGCCGATTATTCAGGATAACGAACGTGATTGGCAGCCTGGCTTGAGCTGCGCTCCACAAGCCTTGAATCGAGTACATCGCGGAGCCATCGCCAATCAGGCCGATGACGCGCCGCCCGGGATGCGCCATCGCCACCCCGACGGCCGCGGGCATCGAGTAGCCGAGACCGCCGCTGTTCATCGTGTAGAACGTGCCCGGCTGCGAGAACGGCAGGTATTGCTGCATGACAGGGCGTGCGCTCGGCGCCTCCTCGACGACGATGTCGTGCGCCGCGCGCACGCTCGCGAGCGTTTGCAGTGCGAAGGCCGTCGACATGCGCTCGCCTGCCGCGTTCGGCAGCGCCACCGGCGGCATGCTGCGCGGCGGCGGCAGCGCACGCTCGCCGGGGACCTCACGCGCGAGCAAGGCTTCGACGCCAAGTCGCACGTTGCCGACGACGGAGGCGCCGACCGGCGTCCACGCGGCCACGCCGGGATCTTCGATCAACTGGAACAGCGAAGCGCCCTCGGGCACGTGCGGCCCGGTCCCTTCCACGTGATACGTGAACGCCGGGGCGCCAATCACAAGGATCAGATCGTGACCGCCCAGCAGATCGACGATCTTCTCGCGCATCGGCGGCAGGAAGCCGGCAAACAGCCGGTGATCTTCCGGGAACGCGCAGCGCGCGGACATCGGTGCGGTGAAGACGCGCGCGTGATGCCGCTCGGCCAACGCGCGCACGGCATCGAACGCCCCGGCGCGGTCAATCGACGAGCCGACCACGAACACCGGACGCAAGCATGCGTCGAGCGCCGCCCCCAGTTGGGCAAGTGCGAGCGGATCGGGCTGCACCCGCGTGCTCACCTGACGCGGCGGCAACGCCTCGGCCGGCCGGTCCCAATCATCGACCGGAATGGAGACGAAGACCGGCCCCTTCGGTTCCTGCATGGCGATGTGATAGGCGCGGGCCAGCGCCATCGGCACGTCTTCGGCGCGCGCGGGCTCCAGACTGAACTTCACGTACGGTTGCGGCAGCTCGGTCGCACGCACCGACGCAAGGAACGGATCGAACGGGAGAATCGAGCGCGCCTGCTGTCCGGCTGTCACGATGAGCGGCGTCTGGTTCTTGTAGGCGCTAAAGATGTTGCCCATCGCGTTGCCGACACCGGCGGCCGAGTGCAGATTGACGAACGCCGCGTTGCCGCTCGCCTGCGCATAACCATCGGCCATGCCGACAACGACGGCCTCCTGCAGGCCCAGCACGTACTCGAAGTCCGGCGGGAAGTCGCGGAACAACGGCAGCTCAGTCGAACCGGGGTTGGCGAATACCTTTGTCATGCCATGGCGGCGCATCAAATCGATGACCACCTCGCGAACCGTCAGGGTCTGAGGGTCGCCGGCGCGTTGGCCGGCACGTAGTTCTCGGCTGTCTTTCATGGGGGCTGTCGTCTCCTGCCACCGTCGACGGGCAAACGCGTGACGGCGGGCGGTTGTCGTAGCTCGGGCCGCGCGATCAAGTGCGGGTCTCGGCGAGCGTTTCGACGAGTATAGGGAGTCGATATATGCACCGGAATTGCTTTTGCGTGCCAAAGTCATTACGCTTTTGCATGACTTATGCGCCGCCATGCTGCCACGTTGCCGGAGCGGCGCTCGGTCTCGTTCCGACCTCCGGAGTGCCCTCCCCCCTCATGAGCCTCAATCTCCAGCAATTGCGCGCTTTCACGACCATCGTCGAGACCGGCAGTCTCGGACGCGCAGCGACGGCGCTGCATCTCACGCAGCCCGCGCTGAGCCGCACCATCAAACGGCTCGAAGCCGATCTCGGCGCGCCGCTGTTCGAGCGTCACAGCAAGGGGATGGCGTTGACGGCGTTCGGGCAAGCGTTGCTGCCGCACGCCATGTTGCTTGAGCGCGAAGCCGAGCATGCGCGTGAAGAAATCGATGCGCTGCGCGGGCTCGCGAAAGGCACGATCAAGGTCGGCGCGGTCGGCGCCATCGCCAGCCATGTGCTGCCGCTCGCGGTCGAGCGCGTGCTCGACCGCTGGCCGAACCTGCGCGTGGAAATCATCGAAGGGGTTTGGGACCGGCTCGCCCAGGGACTGATGCGCCACGAGATCGATCTGGCGCTCTCGACCGTGGCCCCCGACACCGACGACATCGTCGCGATCTCCGACTGCCATTGGAAGGACGACAGCTATGTGGTCGCCGCGTGCGACCATCCGTTGCGCCAGCGCAAGACGCTCACATTGGCCGACACACTCGGGGAACGCTGGGCGGTTCCGCCGCGCGGCACCGCGCCATACGCGCATGTGGAAAGCGTGTTCGCCGCGCATGGGCTGGCGTTGCCGAACATTGTCGTGGAGACGCGCTCCGTCCCGGTGCTCAAGAGCATGGTCGCGCGATGCGGCTTTCTGACGTGGATGCCCGAGCCGATGTATGACGTCGAAGCGCGCGCGTGTGTGATGGACACCCTGCCGATCCCGACCGTTCACGCCACGCGCACGCTCACGGCCTTCCGCCGCCGTCAAGGGATCTTGCCAAGCCCCGCCGCCAAGCTGCTCGACGAACTGCGTCGACTGACGGCGCCCGGCTGATGCCCCGCGTGCAAGTCAGCCGCCCGCTGCCACGATCTGCGCGCGGTGGTACGGCGTGCCGCCGTACTCCTTGGGGCCGTGAATCGTCTCGACGCGCTCGATGCGCCACGGCACCGGACGCGTGAAGCGAGGGCCATCAAAGGCGAACGTGTGGAACTCGCCGTTCTCACCGCAGGCATCGACGTGCGCCGGCAGGTCGGCCAGCAGCGAGGCATCGTATTCGCGGCCAACGAATTCCGGCCCGAGGTGCCGGCCGTCCACACAGACGATCACCGCCCGATAGCCCAGCGAGATAAATTCGTGCGCGAGCATCAGGCGCCCGCGTTGCCACAGCGGCAATACGGCGGTCATGCCCGCCGCCGCGCAGACCTTCTCTTCCCAATCGCGATGTGGCTGTAAATCGATATCACCGAACAAGCCATGTGTGATGCCCTCGGCGCGCATCGCCTGCAAGCGGGCGACGAACGCCGCCTCGTACTCGCGCCAGCCGGCATGGCCGACGTCGAGCGCGATGCCGAGTGCCTCGGCCTGCGCCTGCATCAATTCACGCGGCAAACCATGCGAGCGCGAGCTGTCGCCCGTTTCGTCGAACATCGCGAGCAGACGACGCACCTCGTAGTGCGGCTCGCCGCGCGTGTCGCCAGACAATGCGTGATGCAGGGCAAGGCAGGAATCCTTGCCGCCGCTCCAGGAGAAAAAGGCAGGGGTGGGCATGGGGTCTCGCGAAGAAGGGATCACACCAAAACAAAGCGGACCCCGCAGGGTCCGCCTTCGATACTCGCGGGGCCGTGCGATGTGGCCATCGTCACCGCCCCCAACGCGCCGCACTCAGTGCGAGCGGATCATCGTGCCGAACGGCTGCTCCGTCAGGATCTCGAGCAGCACCGAATGCTCGATGCGGCCGTCGACGATGTGCACCGACTTCACACCGCTCTTCGCGGCGTCGAGTGCCGACGAGATCTTCGGCAGCATGCCGCCCGAGATCGTGCCGTCGGCGAACAGGTCGTCGATCTCTCGCGCCGACAGGTCGGTCAGCAGATTGCCGTCCTTGTCCATCACGCCCGGGATGTTGGTCATCATCACCAGCTTCTCGGCGCCCAGCACCGTGGCGAGCTTGCCGGCCACGAGGTCGGCGTTGATGTTGTACGCCTGGCCATCTTCCCCGACGCCGATCGGCGAGATCACCGGGATGAAAGCGTCGTCTTGCAGCGCACGCACCACGGCCGGATTGATCGAATCGACTTCACCGACGAAACCGATGTCGAGAAGCTCGCCGGCGTTTTCGCGGTCCGGAATCAACATCTTGCGCGCGTTGATCAAGCCGCCGTCCTTGCCGGTGAGACCCACCGCCTGGCCGCCGTACTGGTTGATCAGCATGACGATATCCTGCTGGACTTCGCCGCCGAGCACCCACTCGACCACTTCCATCGTCTCTTCGTCGGTCACGCGCATGCCCTGGATGAACGTGCCCTGCTTGCCGATCTTCTTGAGCGCCTGATCGATCTGCGGACCGCCCCCATGCACCACCACCGGGTTGATGCCCACGAGCTTGAGAAGAATGACGTCGCGCGCGAAGCCTCGCTTCAGGCGCTCTTCGGTCATTGCGTTGCCGCCGTATTTAATCACCACGGTCTTGCCGTGATATTTGCGGATGTACGGCATCGCCTCAGCCAGCACTTCGGCCTTGAGAGCAGGAGCGATGTCGTCGATGGACGACGGTTGCGGATCGGACATGGCGGGAAGGTTTTTTGCAGGTGGACCAGAAACACGCCGAATTGTACAGCCAAGAAGCCCGGGCGTGCGGGGCTTCGACGGGATTCGGAAGGGTCTGGGACTTGCGTCGGTCGATGCCCATGGCTACCCTTCGTCACATGCGGGACAGTAACCGCAAATGCGGCGATTCTCGCCCCGTCAGCGGCGCAGGGCGGCGCGTGCGTACCTCCCCTTTGGCGTTTCCGCGCACGCCCGTCAGTGACCGATTTTTACCTCGTCCCCTTTCGCCCCCGATTTGCGCGCCGCGACCGCCCGCCAGACGCCCGTCCCCGACAACGCCGACGCTGTTGCAGTTGTGCAACTCGTTTCGCCGCGCGGCGCAGGCGAGTCGATGGCAAAGCGAAGCCGACCACTCACGCACGCCACACACGGATGACAAACGAGGACTTGGCCATGACTGAAACGGCGGCGGATCAACGCACCGATGGACTCGACGGACTGAATGGGCGGGACGGAGGCACGCCGGATGCGTCACGCTGCCCGCAATGCGGTGCGGCCGTGGCGTGCGGTGCGGTGACGTCGCCCACGGAAAACCCGGGCGAGGTGCGCTGCTGGTGCCTCGACTGGCCCTATCTGCCCGCTTCGAGCCGGCTCGGCACGAACACCTGTCTATGTCCCCTCTGTCTTCGTGCGGCGCTGCTTGCTGCCGGTGTGGGGATCAACGGCACCGCCGCCGCCCGCGCGACGTCCGTCAACCCCACCAACCTCGCTACCCTTGCCAACCCAGACTGAGCCCGGCTGACGGCCCGCCCCCCCCGGGCGCGCCCGGGGGCGGCGGAGGAGAAGGAGGTCGCCCCCCCGTGAAACGGGTGCCTGCCCGGCTGACGACACCTGCCGTGCCGCGAAACATCAGCTTCTGCCGGGTACCGAGGGATTTGTTGGCCATGGCCTGAACCGCCTGTGCCTTATTGACTATGCGCGCCGTGCGCCATGCCTGCCATACCCTTCATACCGCTCATACCGCTCATGCTGGCGCCCGTAGGCCCGCCCGCCGTCAGGTCGAGCACGGGGACCTGAACCTGCTGCTCGGACATCTTGTGATCGGCGGATTCGAAGCGCAACGTGACTGGCACGGTGTCGCCCTTCTTGAGCGGCGTCTTCAGGTCGCTGAGCATGATGTGATAGCTGCCCGGCTTGAGCTGCACGGGCTGATGGGCCGGCAGCGGCAAGCCGCCCGGCAGGGCGCGCATTTTCATGAGCGTGCCTTCGAGCTTCATTTCATGCACTTCGGCGGTCGCTGCGGCGGGGGTGCTCACGCCGACGAGCGTGGTCGCCCGAGGCGCCTGCAGCGTCATGAAAATCCCGGTCGCACTCTGACCGGGCACCGTGCCGCGTGCCCACGCGTCGGAAACCGCCACCTGCCCCACCTGCGCGTAGGCCGAAGCCATGCCGAGACTCAGTGCGGCAACTGCCCATAGCTTGTGCTTCATGCTAACTCCTTATCGTTGTCGACGGAAGGCTTCCGCCGTGCATCGCATGAAAGGTCGCGCGACACCCTGCCGCGCAAGACGTGGACGTTCATTGTAGTCGCGCCCCGCCACCCGCGGGGACGCGCTGCGTGATGCCGGTCATCGGCTCCTCATGCGCTCCTCATCGACGCCCCATGTGGCTCCGATGCAGCTCCCATGCGGCAGAGTGTCGCAGCGCCCTGCGACGCGGGATAGCCCGTGACCCGGACTTGGTACACTTGTCGTATGACCCAATTCCCCATCGAGCGAGCCAACGTCGTTCAGCTCTTCTGGTTGCGCTGCCTGGCCATCGTCGGCCAGTTGGCGACGATCGGTGTCGTGCAACTCTGGCTCGGCGTGCGTCTGCCGCTCGAACCGATGCTCACCATCATCGCCCTTGAGGTCCTGTTCAACGTACTCACGTGGGTGCGCGCGCGACGCGGTATCGAGCGCGCCCGGCGCCGCACCGATCTCGACCTGATGAGCCAGTTGCTCGTCGACCTGGCCGCGCTCACAGCGCTGCTGTTCTTTTCCGGCGGCGCGACCAACCCGTTCGTCTCGCTCTTCCTGCCGGGCCTGGCGATCGCCGCCGCCGTGCTGCCATGGCGCAACGCGTCGCAACTGGCATTGCTCTCGCTGGTCGCCTATGGCGCGCTGAACTTCCAGTATGTGCCGCTCGATCTGGCGGACCCGGGCAATCTGTTGCGCCTGCATCTGGCCGGCATGTGGGTCAACTTCGTGGTCAGCGTGCTCGTGATCGCGTGGTTCGTTTCGCGGATGTCGCGGGCCTTGCGCGCGCGCGACGCGCAACTCGCCCGCGCCGAACAGCGGCTGCTGCGCGACGAGCGGATGGCCGCCCTCGGCGCCCAAGCCGCGAGCGTGGCGCACGAACTCGGCACGCCGCTCTCGACCATGGCCGTCGTCGTCGGCGAACTGCGCAGCGAGAGCCTGGGCAACGCCGCGTTGAAGCCCTTCGAGCCGGATCTGCAGACGCTCGAGCAACAGATCGCGCTGTGCAAGAGTGCCATCGGCCACGTGCAGACGCGTGCGGCGGCACCGGTGCGGCAGGTGCTGGCCGAATGGTTGCCGGCGTTCACCACGCAATGGCGCTTACGGCATCCGCAAGTCCAGTTCCAGTTGCGCGTGCCGCCGAAGTTGACCGCGCGCATCGAAGACACCGTGCAAGTTGGCCAGATCCTGACCATCCTGCTCGATAACGCCGCCTATTTCAGTCCGTCGTCGGTCACCCTCGACGTGGCGGTCACGCCGGACGACATCCGCTTCACGGTCTGCGATGAAGGCCCCGGCATGACCGCCGAGCTGCGTACCCGACTGGGCAACTCGCCCGTCATGAGTACGCATGGCGGACACGGCATGGGCCTGTATCTGGCCTTCGCCAGTGCCCAGCGTCTCGGCGGCGACATCGTCCTCACCCCCAACACGCCGCAAGGCACGCGCGCCGAGCTGCGCCTGCCGATGGCCACTTTCCTCTTCGGCTCGCGGAGTCAGACATGAACGCCTCCCACTTCCTCCTTATCGACGACGACGTCGTCTTCGCCGAAACGCTCGCCCGCGCGCTGACGCGGCGCGGCTACGACGTCCAGATCGCCGCCGACAGTGCCGCGGCGCTGCTCGCGGCGCGCACGCGCCAGTTCGACCTGATTTCGGTCGACCTCCACCTGGGCCATGACTCGGGACTGCCGCTCATTGCACCGCTACGCGCGTTGCAACCGAAATCCCGCATGCTGGTGCTCACCGGCTACGCGAGCATTGCAACGGCGGTGCAAGCCGTCAAGGATGGCGCCGACAACTATCTGGCAAAGCCGGCCAACGCCGACACCATCCTCGCCTCGCTGCGCAGCGATGCGAGCGAGACGCGCGCCGACGAAGCCATCGAAAACCCCTCGCCGCTGTCGGTCGCGCGCCTCGAATGGGAGCACATTCAACGCGTGCTCACCGAACACAACGGCAACATCTCGGCCACGGCACGCGCGCTGAACATGCATCGGCGCACGCTGCAGCGCAAACTGCTCAAGCGTCCCGTCAAGCAGTAACGCCCATCGTCAAATCGTCAAACGCAAAAAAGGCCCCGAGGGGCCTTTTTCACATTGCAGCGAACGTCACGCCATTACAGCACGTAGCGCGACAGATCTTCGTTCTGCGCGACTTCCTCGAGGAAGCGATTGACGTAGCCGGCGTCGATCGACACCACGTCATTCGCCTGCTTGCCGGCGTTGTACGAGATGTCCTCGAGCAGCTTCTCAATGACGGTGTACAGACGTCGCGCCCCGATGTTTTCCGTCTTCTCGTTGACCGAGAAAGCGATTTCCGCGAGCCGCTTGATGCCGTCCGGCGCGAAGTCGAGCGTCACGTCTTCCGTGGCGAGCAAGGCCTGATACTGCTTCACGAGGCTGGCATCCGTCTGCGTGAGGATCGCTTCGAAATCCTGAACAGACAGCGATTCGAGTTCGACGCGAATCGGGAAGCGGCCCTGCAGTTCCGGAATCAGATCGCTCGGCTTGGCCAGATGGAACGCGCCGCTCGCGATGAACAGGATGTGATCCGTCTTGATCATGCCGAACTTGGTGCTCACGGTCGTGCCTTCGACGAGCGGCAGCAGGTCGCGCTGCACGCCCTGACGCGACACGTCGCCGCCGCCCACTTCGCTGCGCGTGGCGATCTTGTCGATTTCGTCGAGGAACACGATGCCGTTCTGCTCGACGTTGCGCAAGGCCAGTTGCTTGACCTCCTCGTCATTGAGCATCTTCGACGCTTCTTCGTCCGTCAGCACCTTGAGCGCGTCCTTGATCTTGAGCTTCTGGCGCTTTTTGCGCTGGTTGCCCAGATTCGCGAACATGCCCTTGATCTGCTCGGTCATCTCTTCCATGCCCGGCGGGCCCATGATCTCCATGCCCTGCGCCGGAATTTCCACTTCCAGCTCGACTTCCTTGTCGTCGAGCTGACCTTCGCGCAGACGCTTGCGGAACGTTTGGCGCGTGGCGTTATCCTCGCTGCTGGCCTCGACCTCGTGCGACGCCGAACCGAAACGGATATCGCGCGACGACTCGCGCCCGCTCGGCAGCAACAGATCGAGAATGCGATCCTCGGCGCGATCTTCCGCCGCGGTGCGCACCTTCTTCATTTCGGCTTCGCGCGTCTGCTTGATCGCGATTTCCGCGAGATCGCGCACGATGCTGTCCACGTCACGGCCCACGTAACCGACTTCGGTGAACTTGGTCGCCTCGACCTTGATGAACGGCGCATCGGCCAGCTTGGCCAGGCGGCGCGCGATTTCGGTCTTGCCGACACCGGTCGGGCCGATCATCAGAATGTTCTTCGGCGTGATTTCCTGACGCAGGGGATCGGCCACCTGCTGACGGCGCCAGCGGTTACGCAACGCCACCGCGACGGCCTTCTTGGCCTTGTGCTGGCCGATGATGTGTTTGTCGAGTTCGGAAACGATCTCTGAGGGGGTCATATGGGTCATGACGTTCGCCAAATTAGGGGGTTCGCACAGAGGGTGACGCCCGGCCGGTCACTTGCCGACCGGCCAATCGTGCCGCGGGAGGAAGACCCGCTGCGGCACGCGCGTCGTCACTGCGCTGCCGTCGGGGGCAGCGCCTCGATGATGTGATTGCCGTTGGTGTAGATGCACATTTCGCCCGCAATCGTCAGCGCCTTCTTGACGACCTCCGCCGGCGTCAGGTCGGTGTTCTCGACCAGCGCACGGGCGGCCGCCTGGGCATACGATCCGCCCGAACCGATCGCGGCAACGCCGCCTTCCGGATCGAGCACATCGCCGTTGCCGGTGATGACCAGCGTGGTCTCGGCATCGGCGACGATCATCATCGCTTCGAGCCGGCGCAGCATGCGATCGGTACGCCAATCCTTGGCCAGTTCCACCGCCGAGCGCGTCAGATGCCCCTGGTGCTTCTGGAGCTTCGCCTCGAAACGATCGAGCAGCGAGAAAGCATCGGCCGTCGCACCCGCGAAGCCAACCATGACCTTGCCGTCGTAAATCGTGCGCACCTTGCGGGCGGTGCCCTTCATCACGATATTGCCGAGGGTGACCTGACCGTCGCCGCCAAGCGCGACCTGGTCGCCGCGCCGAACGCAGACGATGGTGGTGCCGTGATATTGCTCCATGCCTGTTCCTTTTCGGGGGGCGACGTGCGCCCCGTAACGATTGGCCCGGCCGCGCGCGCCACACAACCGTGACGACGTGCCCGACCGGGCGAGATGTCACTGTAGTTTAGGGCAATAGAAAGAATATCAAGAGGCGTCGACGGCAACACGGGCGCCCTGGTTGGCGACCTCCGGGCGATGCCGCGCAACGCGGCGTGGATCGTGAAGTTCGCGCGGCATTGCGCCCCGCGAAGCCTGTGCTGCGAGGAAATTTCTCGGACATTACCCCGTTTTTGCGACACGATCCCGCTCAGAACGTGGTGCGCAAACCGATGCAAAATGAGCGCCTGACCGGGCGGGGGCCGATGTGAAGACCGCACCCGCCGACACGATGTCCGGCGTGAGGTCGCACGAGGGCGGATTGTCGAAGCGTCCGTTGCTGCCCGTCGTCGGCTCGACGGCGAGCGTCAGCAAGCGTTGCGCGAAAGCTACAGTTCTGGAAGGAAAGGGGCAGCCGACCGGACGATGCCCAAAAAAGGCAACAAAAAAGGCATGTCGAGACGACATGCCTTTGGCAAACCGGGAGCCGACGGACCCTGTCCTGCCGCCACCGCGCGGCGTCGGGCCGGTCGTGCGATGCGATCAGTCGCCGAACAGCTTCTGACGCAGTTCGCGGCGCTCTTGCGCTTCGAGCGACAGGGTGGCGGTCGGGCGGGCGAGCAGACGCGGAACGCCGATCGGCTCTCCGGTTTCTTCGCACCAGCCATATTCGCCCGATTCGATGCGAGCGAGCGACTGTTGCACCTTCTTCAGCAGCTTGCGTTCACGATCGCGGGTACGCAGCTCAAGCGCGTGCTCCTCTTCAATCGTGGCGCGGTCGGCCGGATCCGGGACGAGAATGGTTTCCCGCAGGTTCTCGGTGGTTTGACCGGCGTTACGCAAAATGTCAGCTTGCAGGTTTTCCAGACGATCCTTGAAGAAGGCGAGTTGATCTTCATTCATGTAGTCCTTCTCGCCCATCTTCAGAATTTCGGCCTCGGTCAAAAGTCTTTTCTTGCTCATGGGTTTTTGTGGCGTCTCTTTCGGATAGTCCGGTGACGCCCCTGCAGCGAGTGGGACGTCTTGCTTACCGGCGATGCCGCGGGCGGCTTCTTGGGTTACGTTCCTACCGGACGATTTGGGCGCCCCGTGCTTGGCGGCGGCCTTTTCGCCCGTCTTCGAATTACCTGCTGGAGCCCGCTTGGCGCCCGCTTCCGACGCCGGCTCTGACCGACGCGTGGGGCCTGCGGTGGCAGTCTTGCGAGAGGCGGTAGCCATGACGGTGCTCCCCTGCCGGCCCTCCGAAGTGCCGCGTTGGTTCGCTGGCGGCAACCCCAGTGGGCACGTATTGTAACCGAATCGTTCAACAGCCCTGATTAAGGGGTTTCCCGTTGCACGGTTCGCCGGTCCCGCTCAGACCAGACAGCGCTCCAGCCCTTGCAGGATGATGTCTTTCGGCAGCTCGGCACCAATAAACACCATCTTGGTGTTCGGCGTCTCATCGGGTTGCCATTTCGCGCCCACGTCACTGCCCATCATCTGGTGAACGCCCTGGAACACGACCCGGCGGTCGATGCCACGCATGTTTAATACGCCTTTATAACGCAATAAGCGTTCGCCGTACACCTGTAGGATGCTCCCGAGGAAATCCTCCAGCTTCGCCGGATCGAAGGCTTTCTCGCTGCGGAAGACAAACGATTTGATGGCGTCGTCGTGGTGGGCATGGGCGTGACCGTGGTCGTGCCCCTCGTGCGCGCACTGGTCATGATCGTGATCGCAGTGCGAGTGATCGTGGTCATGGCCGTGATCGTGCGCGTGTTCGTCGGCGCCGAGGAATTCCGGATCAATGTCGAGCTTGTCGTTCAGGTTGAAGCCGTGAAGGTCGAAGATCTGCTTGAGCTCGGCGTGGCCGAAATCGACTTCCTGCTGCGGCGCGCGCGGATTCATGTGCGCGAGGCGGTGCTTCAGCGCGTCCAGCGCCTCGGGCGTGACCAGATCGGCCTTGGTGATGAACAGGCGATCGGCAAACCCCACCTGGCGCTGCACCACCTCGTGCTGATCGAGCTGCTGCTGGGCGTGCTTCGCGTCGACCAGCGTGATGATGGCGTCGAGCCGGTAGGTGTCGGCCACTTCGTCGTCGATGAAGAAGGTTTGCGCCACCGGGCCGGGGTTGGCCAGGCCGGTCGTCTCGATGACCACGCGGTCGAACTGAATCGCGCCCGCGTCGCGCTGGCTGTTCAGGTCGGACAGCGCCTTCACCAGGTCGCCACGGATCGTGCAGCAGATACAGCCGTTGCTCATCTGCACGATCTGCTCGGCGTTGTCGTGGACGAGAATATCGTTATCGATGTTCTCTTCACCGAATTCATTTTCGATGACGGCGATCTTCATGCCATGCGCCTCGGTCAGAATGCGCTTGAGCAGCGTGGTTTTCCCGCTGCCGAGAAAGCCGGTCAGGATGGTGACGGGGGTCATGAATGCTATGTCCTGTTGTAATGCGGCGTACCTGACGCCGGCTGAATGTCACCCACTGTACCCGAGGTAACGAAAAGCGGCTGGGGACGCGTCAGTTGGGGGCGCTCGCGCACTGCGCGCAAGTGCCGTGAATCATCAGCTCGACCTGTTCGCCCACGAAACCCTTGGGCAGGCGCTTGAGTTCGCGCTCGCTCAATTGGGGATGTTGGGGCCAATCGTCAAGACAAAAGGTCCGGTGGCAGCGTACGCAACGAAAATGTCCGTGTTGCGTATGCGGGCGCGGCGATGTCGCCCGCTGCGGGTCGACATGCTCGGCCATGACGAAGCGGAAGATACGGTCGTCGCCGGCCTGCTTGATGGCCCAGCCCTGCGCGACCAGCCAATCGAGCACGCGGTAGGCCGTTACGCGGTCGAGCGGATCGGCGTCGGTGGCCAGATCGGCCAGCACTTCCTGGTGCGTGAGCGGACGGCCCGCCTTGAGCAGCATCGCCAGCACGCGCACGCGCCCCGAGGTCACGCGGCCCGATTGCTCTTGCAAGCTCGTACGGGCGGCTTCGAGATAAGGTTGTAGTTGAATAAGGCTCATAAATCGATTTAAGCACAGCACCGCCAGCACTGCAACGGAGTTGCAAAAGTGAGCCCCTCCTGACGAGCCCCGAAGACCGCCGGCCGAGTCTGTCCGTAAGTGAATGGGCAATGCGTCATACAATTGACGCAAAAAAACACCTCTCGCCATGTCGCTTACCGCTCTCGCCCTCGTCGTCACCGCCGCATTCCTGCACGCCACCTGGAATTTCCTCGCCAAACGCATCGACACGCGCGAAGGCGGCGGCCCGCAGCTCGTCTTCCTCTATGCGCTGCTGACCGTCGTGCTGTACACCCCGCTGGCGCTGTTTTTCCTGATCGGTTCAAACGCCGGTTGGCCGAATGCGCTGGGTTGGGGCGTGATCGCCACGAGCGCCGTACTTCACTACGGCTACACGCTGGTCCTGCAACGCGGCTACCGGGTGGGCGACCTGTCGGTCGTCTATCCGCTCGCGCGCGGCACCGGGCCGTTGCTGTCGTCGCTGGGCGCCATCGTGCTGCTGGGCGAACGCCCGGGCTGGCTGGCGCTTTTCGGGATCGGGCTGGTGGTCGTCGGCGTACTGATCATCGCCGGGGGCGAGCGCCTGTTCCGGCGCGACACCATGCACGCGGGCGCGGGCTGGGGCGTGCTGACCGGCGGATTCATCGCGGCGTATACGCTGGCCGACGCCTACGCCATTCGCACCCTGCTGCTTGCACCGCTCGTCTATTACTACCTGGAGAACGTACTGCGGGTGGTGCTCTCGGCGCCGATGGCATGCTCGCGTCCAGCGCGCATGGTCATGGTCTGGCAGGCGAACTGGCGCAAGATCGTGCTGATCTCGCTCATCTCGCCGATGTCCTACTTCCTGATCCTGACGGCGCTCAAGTACGCGCCGGTGTCGCACGTCGCCCCGGCTCGGGAGATGTCGATGATGATCGCCGCGCTGTTGGGCGTGCGTCTGCTGGGAGAGGGAGAGATGCACCGCCGCGTGGGCGGTGCTGTGTTGATCGCGCTGGGCGTGGTCGCGCTGACACTGGGCTGATGCCCACGAAAGCAAGCACTTACATTCGCTGCAACCAAAGCCCCTTGAGGTATTCGCCTTCGGGGAATTGCGTGAGCATCGGGTGATCCATGCCCGCCGACAGGCGGCGCAGAATGCGGGCGTCCACACCGGCATCGACGGCCGCGCCCGCCACGATCTTCTGGAACAGATCGGCGTCGATCGCGCCTGAGCACGAGTACGTCAGCAACTGACCGCCCGGGCGCAGCAGCTTGAAGCCGGCCAGATTGATGTCCTTGTACGCCCGCGCGGCACGCTCCACGTGATGGGCCGACGGCGCGAACTTGGGCGGATCGAGCACGATCATGTCGAACAGGCGTCCCTCTTCGCGCAACGCACGCAAGGTCTTGAAGACATCGGCGTCGCGCCATTCGGCACGCGCGGCATCGAAACCGTTGAGTTCGACATTACGCGCGCCGATGGCCAATGCGTCGCCCGACGAGTCGATGGACAACACGCTCTGCGCCCCGCCCGCCAGCGCCGCCAGCGAAAAGCCACCGGTATAGCAGAAGCAATTGAGCACGTCGCGGCCCTTGGCCTGCTGCTTCACCAGCAGACGATTGTCGCGCTGATCGACGTAGAAGCCGGTCTTGTGCCCGTTGCGCACGTCGACGTAATACTTCACGCCGCACTCGTACGTCGTCAGCAAGTCGGGCGTCTGGGGCGGCTCAGCCCCCGCCAGCACGCCGGTAAGGCTCGGCAGGCCTTCGCGCTCGCGCACGGCGGCGTCGGAGCGCTCGTAGACATTGGGACAGCCGGTCGCGCCGACGAGGGCGTTCACGATCGCGTCCTTCCAGGCTTCCACGCCCGCCGCCATGAACTGGCAAACGACTTGGTCCGTCACCGGCGCGCCGGGCGCCGACTGGTAGCGGTCGACAATCAGGCCCGGCAGGCCGTCGGCCTCGCCGAAGATCAGGCGGGTCGCCCCCGTGTCGTGCACCATCTGCTCGCGATAAGCGAGGGCGGCGGTCACGCGACGCTTGAAGAATGCATGATCGACCGGCTCGTTTTCATCGAACGTCCAAACGCGTGCGCGGATGGCCGACACCGGGCTGAAGGCGGCGCGGGCGAGAAAGCGCCCGTCGGCGGCGCGCACCACGACCGTCGCGCCAGAAGCCGGCTTGCCGTCCACGCGCGCCACGGCGGTGGCGTAAATCCAGGGGTGACGGCGCAGCAAGGACTTTTCTTTGCCGGGCTTGAGGGTCAAGGTATTCATGCGGGACGGACCAACGGTTGACTACGGGGTGACGGCAAGTCATCCAGCAGACAGAGAACGTGCGGGACTTGCTAAGGAAGGACGCGATTCTACACCGAGTCGCGCCGCCCACCGCAACGCTCAGGGCTTCTTGCGCGAGCGCGGATGTGCCTGATCGTAAACCTTCGCAAGATGCTGGAAGTCGAGTTTCGTGTAGATCTGTGTCGTCGAAATATTGCTGTGCCCCAGCATCTCCTGCACGGCGCGCAGATCGCCGGACGATTGCAGGACGTGCGTGGCGAACGAGTGACGCAGCATGTGCGGGTGCACGTGTGTCGGCAGCCCGGCCGCCAGCGCGTGGCGCGACAGCCCCTGCTGCACCGCGCGCGCGCCGATGCGCTTGCCGCGCGCAGACAGGAACAGCGCATGCGGCTCAGCCGTTGCCAGTCCTGCCCGCATGTCCAGCCAACTGGCCAGCGCCTGCGCCGCTTTCTCTCCCACGGGCACGCGGCGTCGCTTGTTCCCCTTGCCGGTCACGACCACCTCGCGTTCGGGCAAATCAAGCCAACTCAGGGACCGGTAGCCATCGGCCTCGACGTAGCGATGATCGAGGCTCGTGAGTTCCGATAGGCGCAAGCCCGACGAGTACAGCAGCTCGAACATCGCCCGATTGCGCACAGCCTCGGCCGACGTGCCGGAGACGAACTCGACGAGCGCCGATGCCTGATCCGGCGACAGCGCTTTCGGCAACGGCTTGGGCTGTTTCGGCGCGCGCACGCCGTCGACGGGATTGGCTGCCAGCGAGGTGCGCTGGGCGAGCCACGCGAAGTAGCCGCGCCAGGCGGAGAGCTTGCGCGCGATGGAGCGGCCGACGAGGCCCTCGCTGTGCAACTGCATGGCGAAGCGGCGAATGTCGCCGTGCTCCAGCGATTCGAGCGAGCGGCCGCGCGCCAGACGCTGCAACTGGCGCAAGTCGCGCGTGTAGTTCTCCAGGGTGAGCTCGGCGAGCTTGCGCTCGCTGGCGAGCGACGTCAGGTAGTGACGGATGCCCGGTTCGAGCGGCGTCTCGTCGTCCGACGCCTCGGCGTGCGCCCCGGGCTTGCGCGCGCGTTCCGGCGCGGCACGCCCGGCGCGAGCCTTGGGCGTGGCCACGCTGGCAGGACGCGGCGATCGGGTCGAGGTGACCATAAGGCGTGGTGAAGGGTGCCGTGAGCGCGTCAGTCCGCCCGGGCGCCGGCGACGCGCATCAGTCGTTCGCGCGCAGCTTGCTGAGCGCCGCGCCGGCCAGTTCCCCGATCTGCGTCAGGAAGTCGGTCGCCATGCCCTCGTGAAAACGGCGGGCGTCTTCCGAGCCCATGACGAGCAGGCCGAAGACCGGTCCATCCGTCACTTGCGGGTCGCGCAGTGCGAGCAGGGCCACCGACGCCGGATCGCTCGGCGCGCCGAGCCATGTCACCGCCTCGAAACCGGTATTGGCACCGCAATAGGGGGTCGCCAGGCTCGACGCGAAGATCTTCACCTCTTCGCTCACGCTGCGGGCGAAATCGGCCGGTTGGTACGGCGCGGCCACGTTCCACACGCGAACGGCCGCGAAGGGGACGTTGAAAACGTCGCGCAGGCCGCGGGCAATCGCGTCGGGCAATGCGTGCGGATCGCGCTCGCCGAGCAGGCCGAGGTTCCAGCGATGCAGCTTGGCCGAGATGTCGTCGTTCTCGTGCCCGTAGCGCATCAGTTCGGCGAGGCGTCGCTCGATCTGCTTGGTCTTTTCGCGCTGCATCTCGATCTGGCGCTCTTGCAGCGACACGGCGCGCTGGCCGTGCGGGCTGGTGAGCCGCACGCCGGCCAACAATTCGGCATGGCGTTCGAAGAAGTCGGGATGCGCGATCAGGTATTCCGCAATATCTCGGTCGTTCATGAGTGTCCGTCTGCTGTTCGTCAACTGCCGCCAGCCGCCCTTGAGCACAAGGGTGGCGCGCGGCCGCCAGGGTCGCTAAATCAGAGTCCGTCAGAAACCAAAATCTTACTGTGCTGCTATCGGGGCCTGTCCGCGTGGGACGCCGGGACCGACATTCGGCGTCAGATCTCGATCGTCCCTTCGAAGACCGTGGTGGCCGGTCCGGTCATGATGACCGGACCGCTTGCACCGTCCCAGTCGATGGTGAGCGTGCCGCCGTGTGTTTCGATGGCCACGGGCGTGGCCAGCAGCCCGCGGCGGATGCCTGCCACTGCCGCCGCGCACGCGCCGGTGCCGCAGGCGAGCGTCTCGCCCGCACCGCGCTCGTACACGCGCAGACGCGCCTGATGCTTGTCCACCACCTGCAGAAAGCCCGCGTTCACACGGCGCGGGAAGCGCACGTGACGCTCGATCAGCGGGCCGTCGGACTCCACTGGCGCGGTATCGACGTTATCCACCACCTGCACGGCGTGCGGATTGCCCATCGAGACCACGGAAATCCACGTCGTCTTGTCGGCCACGTCGAGCGGCCAGAGCGTGTCGTCGCCCTCGCGACGGCCTGCCAGCCCGCTGGCGTCGAACGGCACATCCGACGCCGTGAGGATCGGCGCGCCCATGTCCACGCTGACCTGGCCGTCGTCGCGCATCGTGAGCGTGATCAGGCCCTGCTGCACCTCGACGCGTACCGTCCGCTTGTCGGTCAACCCCGTGTCGCGCACGAACTTGACGAAGCAGCGCGCCCCGTTGCCGCAGTGCTCCACCTCGCCGCCGTCGGCGTTGAAGATGCGATAGCGGAAATCCACGCCAGGCTGCGTCGAGCGTTCGACGAGCAGGAGCTGGTCTGCGCCGACGCCGAAATGGCGGTCGGCGAGCGCGCGCCACTGGTCGGGCGTGAAATCGATCGATTGCGAGATGCCGTCGATCACGACGAAGTCGTTGCCGGCGCCCTGCATCTTGGTGAATTTGAGCTTCATGGCGCTATTGTAGTGGAGAAGGCCGACGCGCATTCGGCGCCCGTCAATACACGCCCGGCTCGCCGGGCGGGCGCGTCTTGAAGCGCTTGTGCACCCAGTAGTACTGCTCCGGCATCTTCAGGATCTGTTCTTCGAGAAACGCGTTCATCCGGCGCGCGTCGGCGTCGGGGTCGCCGCTGGGGTAGTTTTCCCACACCGGAAAGACCTTGAGGCGGTAACCCTTGTAATTGGGCAGCACCTCGCCGATGAACGGCAGGATCTGGGCCCGGCCGACTTCGGCCAGACGGGACACGGACGTCAGCGTACAGGTGTTCACGCCGAAGAACGGCACAAACGTGGAATTTCGCGCGCCGTAGTCCATGTCGGCCGCCAACATGACCGGCTTGCCCTTTCGGAACATGCGCAGCACGTCGCGGGCACTGTCGCCGCGCGCGATCATTTCCGCGTCGAAACGACCGCGCTGCTCGCGGGCCATGGCGTCGAACGCCGGGTTCGACATCGGCGTGTAGAGCGACGCGCACGGCCGGTGCAGCGAGTAGTTGATGAACACCGAGCCTGCCTCGATGCCCACGAAGTGGAACCCGAGCAGGATCGTCGGCGGCATATTCGGGTCGAGTAGGTCGACCGCCGAGTCGAGTTCGATAAGCCGCTCCAGCTTCTTGCCGTCGGCGAACCATTGCACGCTGCGCTCCGCGTAGCTGCGAATGGCATGCACGAACGACGCCTTGGCCACGCGCTCGCGCGTCGCCTCGTCCCAATGCGGGAAACACAGCCGCAAATTGGTGTGCACAACGCGCTTTCGCGAGCTGGGAATCAGGTACAACAGGTGCCCGAGACCGGCGCCAAAGCGCGCGACCCAGCCATAGGGCAGCAGGTTGAGCCCGCGCAGCAGGCCAACGCTCAGGTAGTAGCCGAGGGATTTCTTGGGTGTGGTTGCCATGTCGCAAGCAGGATTTCTTCAGGGGCGTATAATAAGCGACATCGCCGAGTTAACTGACAACTTGCGGGGCGATTCGAATGTGCCACCCTATCGAGGCAGCGCATTCGACCAATTTTCCGCTAAAGCGTCGCCGCTTCCCCTCCGATGACGGCAACGTGAGTCGCCAAATTCGTTTAGAGGAGCCAGAAGTGGCGAACGATTATCTCTTTACTTCCGAATCGGTCTCCGAAGGTCACCCGGACAAGGTAGCCGACCAGATTTCGGATGCCGTGCTCGACGCCATCCTGAAGCAAGACAAGTACGCGCGCGTTGCCGCAGAAACCCTGTGCAACACGGGCCTCGTCGTGCTCGCGGGTGAAATCACCACGACCGCCACGGTCGACTACCAGCAAGTCGCGCGCGAGACCATTCGCCGCATCGGCTACGACAACACCGACTACGGTATCGATTACAAGGGTTGCGCGGTGCTGGTCGCCTACGACCGCCAGTCGCCGGACATCGCCCAGGGCGTGGACCGTGCGCATGACGACAACCTCGATCAGGGCGCCGGCGACCAGGGCCTGATGTTCGGCTACGCCTGCGACGAAACGCCGGAACTCATGCCGCTGCCGATCTACCTGTCGCACCGCCTGGTCGAGCGCCAGTCGCAAGTGCGCCGTGACGGTCGTCTGCCCTGGCTGCGCCCGGATGCCAAGTCGCAAGTCACCATCAAGTACGAAAACGGCCGTCCGCACAGCATCGACACCGTCGTGCTCTCGACGCAGCACCATCCGGACATCGCGCTGGAAGCCCTGCGCGAAGCCGTCATCGAAGAAGTCATCAAGCCGGTGCTGCCGGCCGACCTGATCAAGGGCGACATCAAGTTCCTGGTGAACCCGACCGGTCGTTTCGTGATCGGTGGCCCGCAGGGCGACGCCGGCCTCACGGGCCGCAAGATCATCGTCGACACGTACGGCGGTGCCGCACCGCACGGCGGGGGCGCGTTCTCGGGCAAGGACCCGTCGAAGGTCGATCGCTCGGCCGCCTACGCGGGTCGTTATGTCGCGAAGAACATCGTGGCCGCCGGTCTTGCCTCGAAGTGCGTGATCCAGGTGTCGTACGCCATCGGCGTGGCGCGACCGACGTCGGTCATGGTCAACACCTTCGGCACGGGCAAGATCAGCGATCAGCGTATCGCCGAGCTGGTCGAGAAGCACTTCGACCTGCGTCCGAAGGGCATCATCCAGATGCTCGACCTGCTGCGTCCGATCTACGAGAAGACCGCCGCCTACGGTCACTTCGGCCGTGAAGAGCCGGAATTCTCGTGGGAAGCGACCGACCGCGCCGACATCCTGCTGGCCGACGCCGGCCTGCGCGCCGTGGCCTGATCCAGTATCGCTCGCGTGGTACCCGCCGGTCTCGACCGGCGAGCGCACGACACAACCCCCGCTCGGGTCGAACCGGCGGGGGTTTTGTTTTATCGCGACGTCGGATGCCCGAGGTCAGCGCTCAGAGGTCAGCGCATCAATTGCCGGATCATCGTGGCGAACACCTTGCCATAGGGCGGGTTGAGCAGCCCAGCACCGTTCCAGCGCGCCTGCCGGAAGATCGGCTTCTCCTTGGAGAACGTTCGGAAGCCTGCTTCGCCGTGGTATCCGCCCATGCCCGACGGCCCTACGCCGCCGAACGGCAGCGCATGCTCCGCAACGTGCAGCAGTGTGTCGTTGATCGTCACGCCGCCGGAAATCGTGCCGTCGACGACACGGCCAATGCGCGTGTTGTCGGTATCGAACACATACAGCGCGAGCGGACGCGCACGCTCATTGACATAGGCGATGGCGGCGTCCAGGTCGTCGTAGGGCACCACAGGCAACAGCGGCCCGAAGATCTCCTCGCGCATCACGCGCATGCCGTCGTGCACGCCAGTGAGCACCACGGGCGGCAGCCGCCTGCGCGCTGCCTGCGCCGGGGTATCGAACAGCGCGTGCGACGTGGCGCCCTGCGCCGCCGCCTCGGCGGCAAGCCCGGACAACCGCTCGAAGTGCCGCGACGACACGATGCTCGTGTATTGCGGATTGTTCACGGCGTCGGGATACAGGCGCGCCGCCACCTGCCGCGCCGTGGCAACGAAGGCGTCGAGCTTGTCGCGCGGCACGAGCACATAGTCGGGCGCCACGCAGGTCTGACCCGCGTTGACCAGCTTGCCGAGCATGATGCGCTCCACCGCATGCTCCCAGCGCGCCCCCGGCCCGATGATGGCCGGCGACTTGCCGCCGAGTTCGAGCGTCACCGGCGTGAGGTGTTCGCTGGCCGCACGCATCACATGATGGCCGATCGACGTCGCGCCAGTGAACAGCAGATGGTCGAACGCCAGCGTCGAGAACGCGCGCGCGACCTGCGCGTCGCCAGTCACGACGGTGACCCATTCCGGCGGGAAGGTCTCGGCCACGGCGGCCGCAAAAGCGTCCGCGAAGCGCGGCGTGACCTCGGAGACCTTGATCATCACCCGATTGCCGGCGGCCAACGCGTCGGTGAGCGGACCGACGGCCAGAAACAACGGGTAATTCCACGGCACGATCACGCCGACGACACCGAGCGGCTGCGGCACGACGGCGCGTCGCGCCGGCAGCATCCACAGGTTTGCCCAGCCGCGCGACCCACGCATCCAGCGACGCGTATGCGCAAGCGCATGCTTCAGGTTGCCGTGCGACGGAAACAGTTCCAGCATGTCCGTTTCCTGCGCCGAGCGGCCGCCGAAATCCGCATCGATGGCGTTCGCGAACGCTTCACGAAACTTGTGAAGCATCGCTTGCAGCGCTTTCAGGTGACGCTTGCGCGTCGGCCAATCGACTTGCGGCGCGGCGTCGTGTGCGCGGCGCATCGCGTCGAAGCGCGGCAATAGCAACGCGCGGGCGATGTCGTCGTCGGTCGAGGTATTCCGTGCCGACGACGGTGTCGCCTCATGCAACCCGTTCAATTCATGTTGGTATCCCATGCCTTCTCCTTCCTGAGGTCGCAGGTGCCCCGTAGGTGCCGCCCAACGCCATCGATATATTGTTATCCGTTATGCGAGAAAAGCCCGGTCGAGCCAGGCGCGTTGCACTGCCACCGCGAGCGTGTCCGGCATGACGCCGTACACTCGCCCGCCCGCGTTCGAGAAACGGCTTTCGATGAAGCCATGCGCCAACTCGGTCGGCGCGTGTTCTAGCAACAGCGCTGCCTGTGCCAGCAGAACCACCTGCTGTGCAATCGCACGCGCGCGGGCCGCGTGCGTTGCCGGATCGGCCGCCAGCCAACCATGCAGCTGTGCCAGCGCCGCGCGCAGCGGCGCATGCGATCCCGTGCGTTCGCCGAGCCATCGGAACCAGTGTTGTGCGACGTCAGGCTCTCGGCTCATGGCGCGCAACACATCGAGACACATCACGTTGCCCGAGCCTTCCCAGATCGAATTGACGGGCGCCTCGCGATACAGCCGCGCCAGCGGGCCGGTCTCGACATAACCGTTGCCGCCCCACACCTCCATGCACTCACCCGCGAGTTCGAGCGCACGCTTGCACACCCAGAACTTCGCGGCAGGCAGCACAATGCGGCGCCACGCCCGGTCATGCGGCGAATCGTTGTCGGACACGCCCGCATCGAACGCCTGCGCCAGCCGCATGGCCAGCCACGTTGCCGCCTCCGACTCCAGCGCGAGGTCCGCGAGCACCGTCGTCATCAGATCCTGATCGACGAGCTTCGCCCCGAACGCCGAGCGATGGCGCGCGTGATGAATCGCCTGCACGACACCCGCGCGCATCATGGCGGCACTGCCGATCACGCAGTCGAGCCGCGTGTACGTCGCCATCTCGATGATGGTGGGAATCCCTCGCCCCGGCGCGCCGACGCGCGTGCCGTAGGCCCCCTGCAACTCGACTTCACTGCTCGCATTGGAGCGATTGCCGAGCTTGTCCTTGAGACGTTGCACTTGCACGGCATTCTTGCGTCCGTCCGGCGCATAGCGTGGCACGAAGAAGCACGACAGCGCGTCGCTGTCGGCATCGCGGGCGAGTACCAGGTGCGCGTCGCACTGCGGCGCCGAAAAGAACCATTTGTGCCCGACGAGCGAGAACGTGTCGTCACCGCAGTCGGTGGCCGTCGTGGTATTGGTGCGCACGTCGGAGCCGCCTTGTTTCTCCGTCATCCCCATGCCGATGAGGATGGCGTGCTTCTGCGCGAGCGGCACGTCGCGCGGATCATGCTGCGGCGCGAGCAACTTGTCCTTGATCGACGCGAAGCACGTCGGCTCCTTGGCGAGCACGGGAATGCTCGCGAACGTCATGGTCGTGGGGCACAACGCACCCGCCTCGTTCTGCGCGTGCAGGAAATATGCGGCCGTGCGCGCCACCATCGCGCCGTCGCGCGGATGCGCCCACGGCAACGACTGCAGTTCGGCCCCCCGCAACAAACCCATGAGCGCATGCCACGACGGATGAAACTCGACGCGATCGATGCGATTGCCTTGCGAATCGAACGATTGCAGTTCCGGCGCGTGACGATTGGCCGCCTCCGCCCACGCCTGCACCTCGGCTTCGCCCAGGCGAGCGCCCTGGCGGTGCAGCGTTGTCGCATGCCACCCCGCGCCGAAGGCCGCCACTGCGGCTTGCAGCGCGGCGTCGGTGGCGTAAAGGTTGTAGTCCGTAAGCGGCGGCACCTGATTGGTGACGTCGTGGGTCTGCCAGGCTTGCGTCATCCGTGTCTCCGTATGCCCAATTGCCGTATGTGACGGTCACGCCAAGGGGATCCTTTCATCATAGCGGCTAGGTTCGCGCGCTCCCATAAATTAGAGGATTGCTTCACATCCCCCCCGGGCGCAGGGATTGTCTGCCTACAATGAGTGCCGCTCCGAGGGGTCGCCCATGAGGTGGCGTCACGCGCAGCGCGACACGAAAGAATGGCGCACAGAACGACAAGCAGAAAGCAGCGAACAAGACGTCAAAAAAAACAGTAGATGCAGTGCCCATCCAAGGGAGGATGACAGCATGGACTACGACTACATCATTGTCGGCGGCGGCTCGGCCGGTTGTGCCTTGGCGGCGCGATTGGCCGACGGTGCGCCGGGCAGCACGATCGCGCTGATCGAAGCGGGTCCGCCCGACAACAGCTTTCTCGTGCGACTACCGCTCGGTCTTGCCGCATTGGTGCCGTTCCGGTCACGGCGCAACTATGGCTATCGCACGACGCCGCAGTCGGGGCTGGCCGGACGTCAGGGCTATCAGCCGCGCGGACGCGGTCTCGGCGGTTCGAGTTCGATCAACGCGATGATCTACACGCGCGGTCACCCGGACGATTACAACGCGTGGGCGCAGGCCGGCTGCACGGGCTGGGGATGGGACGACGTGCTGCCGTACTTCCGTCGCAACGAGAACAACGAACGCGGCGCAGACGCCTGGCACGGCACCGGCGGCCCGCTCAACGTTGCCGATCTACGCACGGTCAATCCGTTCTCGCAACACTACGTCGACGCCGCGCGCGAAGCCGGGTTTCCGGTGAGCGACGATCTCAACGGTCCGCACTACGAAGGCGCGGGCATTTATCAGGTGACGCAAAAAGACGGTCAGCGGTGGAACGCCGCACGCGCCTATCTGCAAGGAAAATCACGCGCGAATCTTCATGTCATCACCGATGCGCTGGTGCAGCGCGTTGTCTTCGAGGGCAAGCGCGCGACCGGCGTCAAAGTGCAACGGCGCGGCGCGCTGGAGACGCTGCGTGCACGCGCCGAAGTCGTGCTGAGCGCCGGGGCGTTCAATTCGCCGCAGTTGCTGATGTGTTCGGGGATTGGCCCTGCCGAACATTTGCGCTCGCATGGCGTGGAGGTACAAGTCGATGCCCCGGGTGTCGGAGAGAACTTGCAGGATCACATCGACTTCATCATCAACAAATACGTGGCGCATCGCGATCTGGTCGGCTACACGCCCGCGGGATTGTGGCATCTGCTCACACAGGGGCTGGACTATCTGCGCGATCGGCGCGGTCTGTTCGCCAGCAACGTGGCCGAGGCGGGCGGCTTTCTGAAGAGCGATCCGTCGCTGGCGCGCCCCGATTTGCAGATGCACTTTCTCGTCGGCATCTGCGACGACCACAATCGTCGCCTGCATCTGCGACGCGGCCTGTCTTTGCACGCCTGCGTCCTACATCCCAAAAGCCGCGGACGCGTGACGCTCGCCAGCGCCGACATGCGTGACGCGCCGCAAATCGACCCCGCGTTTCTGCAAGCGCAGGAAGACGTCGACACGTTGCTGCGCGCGGTACGTGTGATCCGCCGGATTCTCGCGGCGCCGTCGCTCGCGCAGTTCGGCGGCGAAGAGTTGCACAGCCGGGGCATCGAGTCGGACGAAGCGCTCACGGCGCTGATCCGTGCGCGCGCCGACACCATCTATCACCCTGTCGGCACCTGCCGCATGGGCAGCGATGTGGCGTCGGTCGTCGATGCGCAATTGCGCGTGCGCGGCGTGGAGGGTTTGCGCGTGGTCGATGCGTCGATCATGCCCACGCTCATCGGCGGCAACACCAACGCCCCATCGATGATGATCGGCGAAAAGGCCGCGGACCTGATGTTGTCCGGCGCGGGTAGATTGACGCAGCGCGTTGGATCGGCATCCGTCGACACCGCGCCGCACGCACCCGCGACGTTAGCCGCCCGGGCGCAGCCACAGATCTAGGAAAGGCTCGCCCCACAGCAGGCTCGCCACCGCGCCCAAGCATAGCCAAGGACCGAACGGCAGCGGCTCGCGCAACGCGCGGCCGCGCCACACGCCGAGGCCAGCGAAAGCGAGCGTGGCCGCCAGCGCGCCGAAGGCCAGCATCAGCGGCGTGCCGATCCAGCCCAGCCATGCGCCACACGCGGCGACGAGCTTGGCGTCGCCGCCGCCAAGTCCGTCGACACCGGTCAGCGCCCGATACGCGCCCCCCATCGTCGCCATGACGCCATACCCCAACGCAGCGCCGAGTACGGCGTCGTCGATGGGTAATGTCAGGCCCGCGACGCTGCCCAGCAAGCCGGCCCACAGCAGCGGCAACGTGAGCGCATCGGGCAACAGCCGCGTGTCGATGTCGATCAGCGAAAGCGCCAGCAACGTCGCGCCGAAGCCGCACCATGCCAGCATCGCGACGTACTGCGCCGACGGCGCGAACGTCCAGGCGAGCATCGCGAACATGATACCCACGGCCAACTCAACAAGCGGGTAGCGCAGGGAAATCCGCGCGCGGCAACATGCGCACCGGCCACGCAGGAAGACATAGCTGAGCACCGGGACATTGTGACGCGCGGCGATGCGGGTCTCGCAATGCGGGCAGCGCGACGGCGGCCACGCGAGGTTGAACTTGGGCGTGACCGGCGGCGGCTCGCCTGCCCACGTTGCGGCGTCGTGCGCCCATTGCCGCTCCAGCATGCGCGGCAGACGACACACGACGACGTTCAGAAAGCTTCCGACGAACAGCCCCAGCATCGCCATCGCCACCACCACCGCTTCGCGCGGCAGTGCCCGAAAGGCATCCCCAACGTTATCGATGAGCAGCGGCATCGTCAGAACATCGACTCCGCATACTCACCCGCCGCGTGACCGATCTGCAACATGCCGCCCACAGTGAAGATGATCGTCAGACCGACCATCGCCATCAGCACCGAGCGCAGCGCGGCGGAACGCGCCTTGACGCGCTCCGCGACTTCCTCGATGGTCATCAGGCCGATCTTGCGAATGCCGGCGTCGAAGTTGGTGCGTCCCGCGTATTCGACCAGACGATCGAAGACCTCCTCGTTGAAGATGCCGGTGTCCATCGCCTTGACCAGGCTTCGCTCGCTCTTGAGCGATGCGCGCATGCGCAGCAGGTGCGAGCGCATCCAGGGCGACGCGCCCACGAGCAACAGCGAAACGGCGTCGAACACCGACGTCTTCGCCCCCGTCAGTGCGGCGAGCGCCACGAGGAACTCGCCCGCCCGCACATCGCGATACACGGCGTACGGGCCGAAACGGTCGGCGCGTCGACGCAGCGGCCCCGCCCATCGACTCAGCGACAGCGAGATCGCCACCACGATCGCAAGCGGCACGCCATAGAGCAACGGCCACCAGTTCGCCACGAAGCCCGACAGGACATATAGCCCCTTGCCCACGAGCGGAAACCGCTCGGGCGGCATGATCTCGATCATGATCGGCATCATGCCGTAGGCCACGCCCAACTGGATCGCGGCGAGCAGCACCGACATGAAAATCGGCAGCACCACGGCCCCGGCAATCGCCGCGCGGGTTTGCTGCTGCAAGGTGACCACACGCGCGAGAAAGCGCAGCGTGCCGGCCAGGTCGCCCTTTTCCCCGGCCGAGATCACGATCAGATCTTCGTCGGGAATCGTGCCCTGCCACGACTTGCGCAGGTTCTTCGAGCTGGCGCGGTCGCGCCATATGGCATAGAGCGGCGCCATCGGATTGCGCCGCTCCTTCGCGCGCGCATATCGGCGGGAAAACAGTTCGAACGGATTGGCACCGTCCTCGATGGCGTCGGCGAAGTCGCTGTAGAACTTCGCGCGCATCTTGCGAAAATGACGCTTCGCCCGGCTCAGTCCCGGGTACGGGTCGCGCGCAGGCGACAGCTTGGCTAGCAGATGATTGACGGCTTCGAGCATAGGCATTTGAAGGGCGTTTCAAACCAGTTTCGTGACAACGACTTACACACTCGCGAGTCGGCGCGGCGGCTGCGGCGACGTGGAGCCGCCCTTCCATAGTTGGAATTTTTTGAGCTTGTAGAACGCCGCCTCGATATCCTGCGGATCGATGCGACCCTGCGCCATCTTGTAGATCGCGTGCTCCATCGCCGACTTGCCGCACATGACGGGGCTCGTGAGATCGCCATCGTGGTACGCGCGCCAGTGCCGCTGCGCTTCCCAGAATTTCGACTGCCGCAACAGATCGAGCAATTCCTCGGTCAACTCGCACACCTCCGCCACGACCGTCTGCCCGGCCGTGCCGCGGCCCTTGCAGTGCCCGCACCCCTGCCCCGCAACACAGACACGCGCGGTGTCGATGCCAAGGCCACCGATCACGCTCAACGTCATCTCGTCGAGCTTGCCGACAGCCGGCAACTTGCAGTGATCGCACAGCACTGGAATCAGCTTCTGGTACACCATCGCGGTAAGAAAATTGGGGGAGGTCACGGCGGAGACCGGCATGCCGATCTCGTCGCTGATCAGACGCGGAATGATGCCGAAGGCGCTCGACGCGTGCACGGTCGAGAGCACCTGATGCCCCGTCTCGGTCATCGATTTCGCGAACGAGCCGGTCTCGACGTCGCGAATCTCGCCGGGCATGAGCTTGTCCGGATCGCCGCGCAGCAGCACTTTTGCCGCCGCACCAAACGCCGATTCGCCGTGACCGTCTTCGGCACGCCGCTGAATCGGGATCTGCGTCACATGGGGCTGGATGTACTCGACCGGGTCTTCGATGGAGAAGAATTTCTTACCCGCGTCGCGCTCGTACATCATCATGGTGCGCAAGGTCGTCGACTTTCCCGAGCCCGTCTCGCCGGCGATGATCGTCAAGCCCGGGCTGCGATACACGGCGTTCTCCAGCACCTCGACCTGATCTTCCGAATAGCCGAGTTCTGCGAGCGTCATGACATCGTCGTCGACCGCCTCGTTGACGAGCAGACGCAGCACGACATCGACGCCGCGATTCTCCTTGATGCTCTGCAGGCGCAGTTGATACTTGCGGTTGCGCAGGTTCAGGGGAATCGAGCAGCTCTGGTGCTGATCCTCGTCGAAGTGATTGTGGCTTCGGCTGCTGGGGTCGGCGCGCGAGTTGTAGGCCGCCGACACCGCATCGAGCATCGCGTGGTAGTCGCGCGACAGGCGATCCAGCTCGCTGGTGGCGCGCAGCTTGCCGTGAATGCGCATGCGCACGCGCACATGCCGCCCCTCGCGAAACTCGAAATGAATGTCGGACGCCCGTGCGTCGATGGCGCGCTCGATGATCAGATCGAAATTCCGATAGGCGCCGGTTCGCTGCTCCTCGGTGGGTGCGCCGGCGTCGCCGTTCTGTTGCAGACGCGACTGCATGAGCAGTATCTCTTCCGTCGTACCAACGTAGACGCCTTCAAGATCGAGTCGATGCGTCGCCCGTACCGCCTGTTCGAAACGCGAGAGCAGATCGGAGCCCTGCATGCGTACGAACGTCGTGTGTTCGAGCAACACCAGGAACAGACGCGGCTTGATGGCCACGAGCACCAACGACCCGTTCTCGGCACCCGCCAGGGTGATGCCGAGATCCTGACGCCAGCCCTGCGTTTGGATGTCTTCCAGGCGAAGGTCGGCGATCGGTCGTGCGACAGCGCCGCCGCGCGCGTTGACGCGCGAAAAGGCGGCTTGAAAGCGGTCAGAAAGCGTTGCCATCGCGTCGCCCCGGTGAGCCCTGTCTTGCGTTGCTCGTGGGTGCCGGGCCCATCGCATTGGGCAACAGCAGGCGACGCGGCTTGCCGCCTCGCGCCACGTCGACGAAGTCGCTGCCGATTTTCACCACCCGCCAGTCGCCGAACCGGTCGCCGTCGCTCACGTTGTAGCCGAAGCGGCCATCGACGCGCAAATAGGCCACCGTGGTCTCGTCGACGCCGTGAATGAAGAGCAGCTCCGGCGGCACGTCGGGTGCCCCCCCCGTCGTGGGCGAACGCTCAGCCCCTTTCGCCTCGCCCTGGGCGTCCGCGGCTTCCTGCGACGACTTGAGGTGGGCACGCGCAAAGGTGTCGATTGTCTCGGCGGCACGCACGGGCACGATCGACATCGGCAACGACAGCATCGCGGCCGTCGCGACCCTTGCGGTCAAGCGAAGCTTAGTGGACATAGTAGGTTCCTTGAGCGGAGAAGACGGGTTTGGTGTCGTCGATCACGATCGTCAACTCGTGCAACGACATGTTGCCGGCGCGCATCATCAGACCCGCCACGGAATCGACGAACGCCAGATGTCCGGCCATCTTCCATTCGCCCTTGGCGATCGGCGGCGGCACATCGCTGCGTCCCGCGACCTCCGGCGGCACTTTGACGAGCGGCTGAGGCATCGAGAGCGAGATGTCCATGCCGTAGTCGCCGAGCGATTGCAGACGGGCACCCGCCGTGCGCAGGAATTGCGTGCGCGGCACCGGCGTCACACGCGCATCGCCCTCGTCGGGATCGTCTTCGTCGTCGGCCGGCGTTTGCGCGACAGCCTTGGCCGTCGCGGCGACGGCGGGCTTCGACACCGGCGCGACGGTGTCGGCGGGCGTCATGGACTCCGTCGCGTGGTCGAGGTCGACGATCTGCGCGTTCGGACGTTGCGAGAGGAGCAGATCGAATGTGCCGCCCTCCTGGCGCTGCCACTGAATCTCACAGTCCTGCGTGTTGCACGAAATGGCGGCGGGACGCCATCCGCCCGCGCTCGCCGGCAGCGCCTGAATCGTGTATTGCAGTCGACGCGCATACGACGCACCAGCCGAGAAGGGCTCAGCGGCGATGGCGCGCGCAAGCGCCTGCTTGTAGACGTCGACCGGATCGACCCGATTGGCCGCCGCGAGCTTCGCCTGCTGCATGTCGTCATACCAGGACCATCCCCACCACCCGGCGCCACCGACGAGACAGAGCGAGGCGAGCGAGAGAGCCGCGATTTTCAGTTGCCGTGCCGGCAGGGGCTTGCGCACCGCCTGCAGACACGCCTCGCGCGACGGTTCCTGATCGACCTGCTTCGCGATGTCGTCGAGCGTGAGCGCCACGTCGGCCACGCCGAAACTCAGGGGCGCCACGCCGGCAATCGTGATTTCGCCGTCGATCTCCGCGGCCCATTGTTCCAGCCGCGCGCGCACGTCGGACGCCGGCACCACCAGATCCAGTTCCGGACGGTGCTCGCGCAGCGTGATGAGGAGCGTTGCCGCGGCGTTGTCGGGGTCGGGATGCAGAAACGCGACATTCGGCGCATCGACCATCGCACCGAGCACGGCGCCCAGCGCGTATCGCTCCGGCGTGCCTTGCACCTTGATGACCGCGTCCGTTGAAAACAGGCCGACGGTGCGTGTACCGGCGCCGTCGTCGGCCACGGCGAAGTGCGATGCATCCCGGCTCCTGGCAAGCCCACGGATCTCCGTGGCTTCCTTCTGCAAGCCGATCAATGTCTCCCACTGCCCACCGACGACGAGATGGTTGGACAATATGCGCGTCATGTCACACGCCCTCTGTCAGTTCCGGCGAAATCAGGATGACGACTTCCTTGACCTGCTGACGCGCCTCCTTCGTGCCGCCTTCGTAGTTGAAGATGCCGTCGCGATCGGTTGCATCGTCCTTGCGGCGGAAGCCGCTGAGCACCAGCGTGTCGCCCGACTTGAGCGATGCCCGCTGCATGGTCTGGATCGACGCCGTGATCGGCAACTGCATGAAGGTGCCCACGCCGAGACCGTCGTCGCCGCTCCCGCGACCGCCCTCGCCCTGGCCGCCAATGCCCACCTGCACGCCATCGGTTCCGATTTTCGCGCTCACGTCCGTGCCTGAGCCCGAGCCCTCTCCGGCGCCCGCGTTGCTGCCGCTCGGCGTTTCCTTGCCCGTGCGCAGGTTGATCTTGTCGAGCTTCCTGAGGTCGGACATGTCGATTTGCACCTGCAACATCACGCTTCGGTTGTCCATGAGCGTTGGCAACAGATTCATCACGAAGCCGGTGGTCAGCACCGACTGTTCGGCGGTCACGACCGCTTGACCGCCGTAGTTGCCAGGTGTCATCTTCGTTTGCGCGACGAAACCCTGATTCTGGGTGACGGCGACCGGCGCCGGTTGATTGTTCAGCGTGACGACCGTCGTGTCGATCACCGTACTCACGCGCCCCTGCTGACTGAGCGCGCGGATGAAGGCGTTGGAGCCCTTGAATCGGCCGGTATCGATCGTTCTGAGCTGCATGCCGCCTTTGCGCGCCATGAGAGAACCGCCGGCTGCTGGGCCGGCCAGGCCCAGCGTGATACCGCTCGCCGCCTGATACACCAGATCCCAGTCGACGCCCGTGGCCGAATTTTCCTCGAGCGAGACCGAGTACACCTGCACGCGCAGCTTGACCTGACGGCCGAGTACCGCGTTCTCCGCGTCGATATAGCTCGCCACGCGTTCGATGACGTCGGCCGAGTCGCTTACGACCAGCGAACTCGTCACGACGGACGGCGTGACGCGTCCGCCCTCGGAGAGCATGTCGCTCACCGTCTTGACGAGATCCGTCCAGTAATCGAGTTCGGATTCGACGCTGACCTTCGCGTCGGCATTGAAGCTCAGATCGACGCCGCCGGCCGAGCCACCCGCCCCGCCACCGCCCGAGGCACCGCGACTGGCCTGCATTTGCGACGCCTTGCCCACCGACGCCCGATACGAAGAACTGCCGGGCATCATCTTGATCTGGAAAGTCCGCGTGACATACCGCGCGAAATGAACGACGCCGTCACGGTAGGTCCAGTGCGTTCCCGTTCGAAACGCAATGGTGTCCAACAGTCCCGACAGCGTGCCGGCGTATTGCAGCGGCACGGTCGGCTCGCCCGTGTCGGCGCAATTGAGCTGGAAGAGATTTGCCGGGCTGCCGCCATTGCCGCCACGATTCGCGGCGCGCGGTCCGCCACTCGCGGCGCACGACACGTCCGAGGCCATGCGGATGGTCAACCCGTTGCCGCGTGCCACCTGGGCCAGCACGACCGACATCGGCAACGGCGCGCCGGTCGCGAAGCGCACATTGCGCTTGAAGAAGTCCGGCAAGGCTATCGAGGCGTTGATCGGGACGGAACGTTTCGCCAGCCATGCCCCCTCAACGTGCTCGATGGCGCGAATCGGGACCGCCGCATGTGTGTCGAACGCCGATTGCGCGTTCGTCTGCACCTGAGAAACGTTGGCGTCGGTCTTGGAGAGCATGCCGGGCGTGCCGCACGCCGTCAGGAACGTAGTGGCGCACAACACGCCAAGTCGCTTACTCATGGATTACCGCTTCCGTGATGAGGGCTGCGCCGGGGGGAGCGCAACGCTTGTTATTGAGTGGCGTGAACGACGCGCAGCACGCGGTTGGCCTCGTAGACTTTCACGCGAATGGGAGCGTCGGTGTTCTGCAACGAGACCACAACCTGTTCGACGATGCCCAGGAAGTCGCCCGTGAACGTGGCCGGATACTCGATGGGGAAGTCGCGATCGATCTCCCAGGCGAGTTGCCAGCCGTGCGCCTCCAGGTAACGCTGAAGCGCCACAGAGACGCGGCCGTCGCCCGGCGACATGAGCAGTTCGAGAAGCTCGCGCACTTCGACCTGCGCAAGCGGTTCCGACGCGGCGATGGCCGGCGACGGCGATACGGCCGATACAGGCAATGCGGGCAATGCGGACGTCAAGCCCCCCTCCGGCAGCGCATCGTTCGACAGTGCCGTGTCCAGCACTCTCGCGAGCGGCGGTGGCGGCGATACGGCCGCCGCCCTGCCGGACATCAACGGTTTGTGACTGGCGAACGCGATCTGCAGATCGGACGATCGAGGCGCCTCTTGAGACCGTTCGACAGCGACAACCGTACTCGACCAGACGGTTGTCGCGACGGCAGCGGTCAGCACGCTTTTGATGTGCATGTTTTCCTCACGTCGAATTCAATGCCGAAATACCGGACGGGGTTCGATCATGGGTTCAGGAGCCGCTGATGGTGAACTCGAGCTTTGCCTTGGTCAGGTCGTTTTTCTGGCCCGCGTCGTCTCCCCCCATATTCGAGGATTGACACGCCGCCGCCAGGTTGCCCATCTCGAAGGGCTTTTTCAGATTCTTGAGATTCGTACCGTTCACGGTGACTGTCGTGAAGTTCGAGTGCAGCGTCGTCATGAACTTCTGACATTGATCGCTGGGCACATCCTCCGACGTCACCTGAACCCCGAAATTCGGCCCATCGTTGATCTTGGCCGTGATAGGTGCCATTTTCAACGTTCCGCCGAAGCGATTCAGATATTCGCCGACCGTGCCGGCCGGAGACGGGGTAATCGAGCCGAACAGACCCATCTTGTCCATATCCTGCGGGCTGGTCTTGGCCGTCAGTTGCCCGGAAAGCACGGCGTTCTGAATCGACACCACGGCCATCTGCCAGTCCTTGATCTCCTGGTTCACGCGCACGGAGTTCATCAGCCTGGGCACACCCACCATCGCCCCCGCCATGATCAGCCCCATGACCGCGACGGCGACGGACAACTCGACCAGCGTCACACCGCGCTGGCCGCGCTTGATCCACCGACCCTTCATCTTGTTTTTCATTTGCACGAGTGCGCCCTCGTTCACTTGCATGTCCATACCCCTCTTCCTGAGCAAATCGATTGGAAAAGCCGCGCGCCTTTGCGGTGACATCCGTGCGCTGCGACAGGGGCGATTTATGCCTGAACCCCCGGCACCGCGTTATCGCGTGTTGTCCGAATTTTTCGCAAATTGACAATTCCGGGGGGCAGGAAAGCCCCCATCTGCGTGCCAATTTCGATAAGACGATATCTATCGCCAAAGGACGAGCGAGCGCCTTGGAGGGAGTTCAATGCAAGGAGGGGCAAGGATCGACGCGAACGAGTGTCGCGATAAGGGTCGTCGTGGCCATCAGAATCGGCCTAACCGCAGCAAGAGTATTCCCAACGTCGCGTGCCGACGTCATCATTCAGCGGTTTCACAAGGCGCGTGGCGCGCCTGCGTACGCAGATCGGGACGGTGACGCAACGCGGCGTGGAAGACCGGACGCACAGCGGATTTCGCCGCCCGCCGCCGAAAACGCGACGCCGGACGCGTCAGCGCACCGCAGTCATTCCACCTTCATGCCCGCGAGTTCCGGTCGTGCGGGCGGGTAGGACAGATTCAGATCCGTCAGCGCCTGCACCAGCAACTCAGCCACCATCAGGTTGCGGTGACGTTTCGAGTCGGACGGCACGACGTACCACGGCGCGTGCTCCGTCGACGTGGCCGATAGCGCCGCCTCGTAAGCCTTGGTGTAATGCGGCCAGAAGCTGCGCTCCTTGAGATCGTTCAGTTCGAACTTCCAATGCTTGTTCGGATCGTCGATGCGCTCCTGCAAGCGCTTGCGCTGCTCGTCAGACGAGATATACAGGAAGCACTTGACGATGCGCGTGTGGTTGTCGGCCAGCAGACGCTCGAAGTTGTTGATGTGCGTGTAGCGTCGCTTGCACTCGTCGGCATCGATCCAGTCGTGCACGCGCGTGATGAGCACGTCTTCGTAATGGCTGCGATTGAAGATGACCAACTCGCCCGCCCCCGGCACGACGCTATGGACACGCCACAGAAAGTCGCGCGCCAGTTCCGTGGGCGTGGGCGACTTGAAATTCGCCACGCGAATGCCGAGCGGATCGACGTTCTGGAACACCGCGCGAATGGTGCTGTCCTTGCCGCTGGTGTCCATGCCCTGCAACACGAGCAGGACACGTTGCCGGCTGTTGGCGTGCAGAAGCGTCTGCAACTCGTCGAGCTTGAGCGCCAGCTCGGCCAAGCGCGCCTTGTCGTCGCCCTTGCTCTCGCCCGTAAACGGTGTGTCGGCCGGATCGTAGCCCGACAGGTCGAGCTTCTTGCCAAGCGGTACGCGGTATTTCTCGAACATCGCCAACTCCTCGTGACAGGCTTGCGGGCTAGTATCGCGCAAAAACAAAAGCGCGGCGCCAAACTGGCCACCGCGCTTTTTTACCTGAGGGATTCTCGCCGCCGCGTTGGCGGCGGGTCCTCCCGCGTCAGGCCCCGAGCTTCTTCTTGAGCAACTCGTTGACCTGGGCCGGATTGGCCTTGCCCTTGGTGGCCTTCATCGCCTGACCGACCAAGGCGTTGAACGCCTTCTCCTTGCCCGCGCGGAACTCTTCGACGGACTTGGCGTTGGCGGCCAGCACCTCGTCGATGATCTTCTCGATCGCGCCCGTGTCGGTGATCTGCTTCAGCCCCTTCGCGTCGATGAGGCGATCCGCCGCGCCCTCATCGGTGGCGCGCTCCTCCCACATCAACTGGAAGACCTCCTTGGCGATCTTGTTGGAGATCGTGTTGTCGGCGATGCGAGCGAGCAGACCCGCGAGCTGCGCGCTCGAGACCGGACTTTGCTCGATGCCGATGTCTTCGCGGTTCAGCAGGGACGACAGCTCGCCCATGATCCAGTTCGCGGCCGGCTTGGCACTCGCCTTGCCCGCCTTCGCGACCACGGCTTCGAAGTATGACGCTTGCGCTTTCGATTGGGTGAGCACAGCGGCGTCGTAGTCGGACAAGCCGTACGACTCGACGAAGCGCGCCTGCATGCCGGCGGGCAGCTCGGGCAACCCGGCACGCACGCGCTCGATCCATTCGTTATCGATCACGAGCGGCAGCAGATCCGGATCCGGGAAGTAGCGATAGTCGTGCGCGTCTTCCTTGCTGCGCATCGAACGCGTTTCCTTCTTGTCCGGATCGTACAGACGCGTTTCCTGCACCACCGTGCCGCCGTCTTCGATCAACTCGATCTGACGGCGCACCTCGTACTGGATCGCCTCTTCGAGGAAGCGGAACGAGTTCAGGTTCTTGATTTCGGCACGCGTGCCGAATGCCTTCTGACCGACCGGACGCACGGAGACGTTGGCGTCGCAGCGGAACGAGCCTTCTTGCATGTTGCCGTCGCAAATACCGAGCCACACCACCAGGCCGTGCAAGGCCTTCGCGTACGCCACGGCCTCGGCCGCGCTGCGCATGTCGGGCTCGGTCACAATCTCGAGCAGCGGCGTGCCGGCGCGGTTCAGGTCGATGCCGGTCATGCCGGCGAAGTCTTCGTGCAGCGACTTGCCCGCGTCTTCCTCAAGGTGCGCGCGCGTGAGTGTCACGACTTTTTCATACGCTTCGCGACCGGTGCGGGCATCCGCGTCGACCTGGATCTTCAGCGAGCCGCCCTGCACCACCGGGATTTCATACTGGCTGATCTGATAGCCCTTCGGCAGATCGGGATAGAAGTAATTCTTGCGCGCGAAAATGCTGCGCGGTGCAATCGTCGCCCCAATGGCCAGGCCGAATTCGATCGCGCGCTCGACAGCCCCGCGATTGAGCACCGGCAACACGCCCGGCAGCGCCAGATCCACGGGACAGGCCTGCGTGTTGGGGGCCGCGCCGAACTGCGTCGATGCGCCCGAGAAAATCTTGGAAGCGGTGGAGAGCTGTGTGTGCGTCTCCAGACCAATAACGACTTCCCATTGCATAAGGTTCACCCTGTCTCAACTTGTCGGCATGGCGCGTTCGCCCTGCCCTTGCCGCCGGTCGTCGCCGCGACGGTGACGCTCCGGCCTCTGTTCCTGCTCGCCGATGCTGGCTTGCGCTGGTTCGCGTCTACCGGCGAGTATCCGCCGCGCAAATCCCAGAGCGCGGATCGAAACTCACCGGCCAGGCGTTCTGGTAAATGCCCGGCGTGCAATACGCCTCGCAATTGGCATGACCGATGGTCACGTTGCCCGGATCCTGCCAGATGAGCAGCTTGCAGCTCCCGCTGTTCGCCCGCAGTTCGATGCTCGGACGCCACTGCGTCTGGTGGAAATCCGCCAGATTGAAGTGGCAGCTCCCGCGCTGGCCGACCCACAGACGCCAGTCGAGCGACTGCACCTGGTTGGACACCACCTTGAGCGTTGCCTGTTCGCGAAAACCGTCTTCATCCGTCTGCGAGCAGTAACCCGACAGATTGATCTCGCGGTAGGCGATCGGCGTCGGACGCCCGATCGGCAGGCTGCACGACGCGAGCGTGAGCACCGTGCCGGCGAGCGCCAGCCCCTTCGATGCCCACGCGGCGACGCGCGCCCCCTGCGGTGCGAGCGACGTTGTCAAACGTTGGCCGCGCACGATCAGACGCCCGCCGGAGCGCGCTTGTGCCAGTCGGTCGCGCGCTGGAACGCGTCGGCCACTTGCAGCAGGCGGGCTTCGTCGAAGTAGTTGCCGATCAGTTGCAGACCGACCGGACGCGCGTCGCGTCCCGCGCCGACCGGCAGGCTCATCCCCGGCAAACCGGCCAGGCTCACCGACAGCGTGTAGATGTCGGCCAGGTACATCTGCACCGGATCGGCGCTTTTCTCGCCAAGGTTCCACGCAACCGACGGCGCCACCGGACCCATGATGACGTCGCACTGCGCGAACGCATTCTGGAAGTCCTGCGCAATCAGACGGCGAATCTTCTGCGCCTGCAGGTAGTAAGCATCGTAGTAGCCGTGAGAGAGCACGTACGCGCCCACGAGAATGCGGCGTTTGACTTCGGTGCCGAAGCCTTCGGCGCGCGACTTCTTGTACATGTCGAGCAGATCGCGGTACTCGGCCGCGCGGTGGCCGTAGCGCACGCCGTCGAAACGCGACAGGTTCGACGAGGCTTCGGCCGGTGCCAGCACGTAGTACACGGGAATCGACAGTTCGGTCTTCGGCAGCGACACCGGCACGCGCACGGCGCCGAGCGTCTCGAACTCACGCAGCGCGTTGTCGATCGCTTCGCGCACGTCGGCGTCGAGGCCTTCACCGAAGTACTCGGCCGGCAAGCCGATGCGCAGACCGGCCAGCGGCTTGTCGGCCGTTGCGCCGTCGAGCGGCTTGCCCAGACCCCGCGCGAAGTCTTCGTCGGCGCGGTCCAGGCTGGTCGAGTCGCGTTCATCGAAACCCGCCATGCCGTTGAGCATCCACGCGCAATCCGCCGCGCTATGACCGAACGGGCCGCCCTGGTCGAGCGACGAGGCGAACGCGATCATGCCGTAACGCGACACGCGGCCATACGTCGGCTTGATGCCGGTCACGCCGCAGAAAGCCGCCGGCTGACGGATCGAGCCGCCGGTGTCGGTCCCGGTGGCGACCGGTGCGAGACGCGCGGCCACCGCGGCGGCCGACCCGCCCGACGAGCCGCCGGGCACGGCGCGCGTGTCCCACGGGTTCTTCACCGGGCCGTAATACGAGTTTTCGTTCGACGAGCCCATGGCGAACTCGTCCATATTGGTCTTGCCCAGCGTGACCATGCCCGCGTGCGCCAGGCGCTCGACGACGGCGGCGTCATACGGACTCACGTAGTTCTCGAGCATGCGCGAGCCAGCGGTGCTGCGCCAGCCACGCGTAACGAATACGTCCTTGTGGGCAACGGGAATGCCCAGCAACGGCCGGTTCGCGCCCTCGCCGGCGGCGATGCGTGCGTCGGCGGCACGCGCCTGCGCGAGGCTTGCCTCGGCGTCGACGTGCACGAAGGCGTTCAGGTCGGCGGCCCCGGCAATGCGGTCCAGGTAGTGCTGCGTCAGCTCGACGCTCGAGACGCGCTTGGCGTCGAGCGCGGCGCGCAAATCCTGCAAATGAATCAGATCTTGTTCCATGGTGGCTGCTGTGCGCTATCGCGCATGAAGGCATGAGGACATGCGGGGCGCCGAGGGCGCGCGGCTCTGCGTTGCACGAGCGTCCGGCGCGCCGGGCACACACATCGCGCAACGGGCCGGACTCATTCGATGACCTTCGGCACCAGATAGAGGCCGTCCTGCAAGGCGGGCGCGGGACGCTGATTGGCCTCGCGATCGACCTGCTCCGTCACCGCGTCGGTCCGCAGGCGCTGAGCAACGGCCTGAATTTGTTCGATCGGATGCGCCAGCGGGGCCACACCTTTCGTGTCGACCGACTGCATCTGCTCGACGAGCGCGAAGAAGCCGTTCAGCTCCTTTTCCATGTGAGCGGCCTCGTCATCGGCCAGCTCGAGACGCGCGAGGTGGGCGATGCGTTTGACGTCTGAGAGATTCAAAGCCATGAAGAAATCCCGAAAAAATGCGCATTGGAGAGCAGCCGGGTGCATGCCTGACGCCAATATTAGGGACAGAATGCGGAGAATGTGCGGACGGCGTTGGGCTCGTCTGCCGTTTTACTCCGTGCACCGGGCTGCGCAGGAGGGCTGGCGCGCCGTGCCACAAGGCTCCCGGCGGGCGCACCGGGGGCGTCGAATGGGGTGTCAACGTGCTCGTTTTTCCTGCAAAACCTGCGAAATTATAAGGTATCATTGCGCATTAAATTTGCGTCGGAGCGTGTTTTTGCACCCTTCGCCGCTGTCGCGCAGGTGGGCCACGGCCAGTCCGGGGGGCGCGACAGACGTTCGCGCAGTCCATTGGAAGACCCTGACGCGACGGATGGATAACGGCAGTCCCGCCTCCTGCCCGGTACCGCATTCCTCGGTTTGTCCGCACGTTTCGCGAGCCGCCGCGTGGCGTCTGGCGATTTTTTTGCGAACAGGCCGGAACCCAGATGACAGGCCGCCGTCCCAGTCACATCCATTGGGACGGCCTCACGCAGACACAGGATTTTGCATGTTCGGTTTTCTTCGAAGCTATTTCTCCAACGACCTGGCCATTGACCTGGGCACCGCCAACACGCTCATCTACATGCGCGGCAAGGGCGTCGTGCTCGACGAACCGTCGGTCGTCGCCATTCGCCAGGAAGGCGGCCCGAGCGGCAAGAAGACGATTCAAGCCGTCGGCAAGGAAGCCAAGCAAATGCTTGGCAAGGTGCCGGGCAACATCGAGGCGATTCGCCCGATGAAGGACGGCGTGATCGCCGACTTCACCGTGACCGAGCAGATGATCAAGCAGTTCATCAAGATGGCTCACGAGTCGCGTCTGTTCTCGCCGTCGCCGCGCATCATCATCTGCGTGCCGTGCGGTTCGACCCAGGTCGAGCGCCGCGCCATCAAGGAAGCCGCGCACGGTGCGGGCGCCTCGCAGGTGTACCTGATCGAAGAGCCGATGGCCGCGGCCATCGGTGCCGGCCTGCCGGTCTCGGAAGCCACGGGCTCGATGGTCGTCGACATCGGCGGCGGCACGACCGAGGTGGGCGTGATCTCGCTGGGCGGTATCGTCTACAAGGGATCGGTGCGTGTCGGTGGCGACAAGTTCGACGAAGCCATCGTCAACTACATCCGCCGCAACTACGGCATGCTGATCGGCGAACAGACCGCCGAAGCGATCAAGAAGGAAATCGGCTCGGCCTTCCCGGGTTCCGAAGTCAAGGAAATGGAAGTCAAGGGTCGCAACCTCTCGGAAGGGATTCCGCGCGCCTTCACCATTTCGAGCAACGAAATCCTCGAAGCGCTGACCGATCCGCTCAACCAGATCGTGTCGTCGGTGAAGATCGCGCTCGAACAGACGCCGCCGGAACTCGGTGCCGACATCGCCGAACGCGGCATGATGCTCACGGGCGGCGGCGCGCTGCTGCGCGATCTCGACCGTCTGCTCGCCGAAGAAACCGGCCTGCCGGTGCTGGTGGCCGAAGACCCGCTCACCTGCGTGGTGCGTGGCTCGGGCATGGCGCTCGAGCGCATGGACAAGCTCGGCAGCATCTTCTCTTACGAGTAAGCCAACGTGCGTGGTTCGTCGTCAGGCGCGGTGGGGCCATCCCTTCCCCCCCTCGCCCGACACGACTGGCCACGCAGCAAGACCATGCGCACGGAGCTTGTCATCATGCCGCGCCGTCGCACCCGACTGACACCATTCGTGCACCGCGGCACCTCGCTGCGCGTGCTCCCCTGAAGGGCCCACCATGCAGTACAGTCCGCCGCCACTGTTCAAACAGGGTCCGTCGGCGTTGGCCCGGCTGATCTGTTTCGTCGCGCTTGCCATCGGCCTGCTCGTGGTCGACTCGCACTACAACACGCTGGAACGGGTTCGGGCCGTTGTCGGCACCGCCCTGTATCCGGTGCAACGCATGATGCTTTTGCCGCGCGACGCCATTCTCGGCGTGGCGGGCTTCTTCTCGACCGAATCGCAACTCTCGGGCGAGAACCGGGCGCTTCTCGCGCAAAACCTCGAACTCTCCGTGCAGGCCCAACGCAATAACCAGTTGACCGCCGAGAACGAACATCTGCGCCAGATGCTCGCCTTGCGCGAGCGTCTGCCCGTACCGAGCATTCCCGCCGAGATCGAATACGACACGCGCGATCCGTTCACGCAGCGCGTGGTCATCGATCGCGGCACGAAGCACGGCGTGAAGCTCGGCGCCCCGGTGGTCACGGAACAGGGCCTGCTCGGTCAGGTCTCGCGCGTCTTCCTGCTGCAAAGCGAAGTCACGCTGCTTACCGACAAGGAGCAAGCCGTGCCCGTGCAGGTGACGCGCAGCGGTGTGCATAGCGTGATCTACGGCGGGCTGCGCGGCAACGTGCTCGACCTGCGCTTCATTCCGCTGTCGGCCGACGTCAAGGTCGGCGACGAAATCGCCACCAGCGGCCTGGACGGCATCTACCCCGCCGGCCTGCCCGTGGCCCGCATCACCAAGGTCGACCGCGTCTCCGACACCGCGTTCGCGCGCATTCTGTGTCAACCGGTGGCCAATCTGCGCAGCCAGCGTCAGGTGCTGGTGCTGCAATACACCACGCCGCTCGCCCTGCATCCGGACGCCGCTGCCGATCTCGCGCGCGCGTCCGATCCGTCGGCAAGCGGCGAGAAGCCCGGCCAGAAGGGCGGCACGCGCGCCGATCCGAAGCGCGCCCCGGCCACCCGCAAGGGTCATTGAGGAATCGACATGTCACGACCGCAATACATACTGCTGCCGGTCAATCCGTACTTCATCGCGCTCAGCCTCGTGGTGGCGTTCCTGGTCAACCTGATGCCGTGGGGCCACGCCCCCGCCATGCCCGACTTCGTCGCGCTGGTGTTGATGTTCTGGAACATCCACCAGCCGCGCAAGGTGGGCATGGGCGTGGCGTTCCTCGTTGGCCTGCTCATGGACGTGCACAACGCCGGCCTGCTGGGCGAGCACGCGCTCGCTTATACGTTGCTGTCTTACGGCGCTATCATGATTCACCGCCGTGTCCTGTTTTTTACGCTGCTTGGTCAGGCGCTGACGGTGCTGCCGTTGCTGATGCTCGCGCACGTGGTGCCATTCATCATTCGTCTGGCGACCGGTGCGGCGTTTCCGGGCTGGTGGCCGCTCGCGGCGGGGTTTGTCGAAGCCCTGCTCTGGCCGGTGATCAGTATCCTGTTGCTGGCGCCGCAGAAACGCGCCGTCGACCGCGACGACACGCGTCCGATCTGATGGGCCCCGTCCCCACCCGATCGCGCCACCGAGCCCTGCTTGCATGACCGAGTTCAAGAATCCCCAGCAACAACTGCAGACGTTTCATCTGCGGATCACGGCGGCTGCATTTTTCGTGCTGATCTGCTTTGGCCTGCTCGGCGTACGCTTCGTCTACCTGCAGGTCTTCCGCCATAACCAGTACGCGCTGCAGGCCGACGAAAATCGCGTCTCGCTCGCCCCGATCGTGCCCAACCGGGGCGTGATCATGGATCGCAACGGCGTGGTGCTCGCGCGCAATTATTCCGCTTACACGCTGGAAATCACGCCGTCGAAGATCGGCCGTCCGCTCGAAGATCTCATCACCGATCTGTCCGACGTGATCGAGATCACACCGCGCGACCGCGCCCGCTTCAAGAAGCTCATGGACGACAGCAAGAGCTTCGAGAGCCTGCCGATCCGCACGCGCCTGACCGACGAGGAAGTTGCGCGCTTCACTGCGCAGCGTTTCCGTTTCCCCGGCGTGGATGTGCACGCTCGGCTCTTCCGTCAGTACCCGCTGGGCGAGACCGCCGCGCACGTGATCGGCTACATCGGCCGGATCTCGCAGCGTGATCGCCAGCGTATCGAGGCGATGAGCGAAGAGAACGACAGCGACAGCGCCAAGTACGACATCCGCCGCGACGTCAACAACTACAAGGGCACCGATTACATCGGCAAGATCGGCGTCGAGCAGAGCTACGAGACGCAGCTCCACGGCATCACCGGTTTCGAGGAAATCGAAGTCACCGCCGGTGGCCGCCCGGTGCGCACGATCTCGCGCACCCCGGCCACGCCGGGCGACAACCTGGTGCTGTCGCTCGACATCAAGCTCCAGCAAGTGGCCGAGCAAGCGTTCGCCGGGCGGCGCGGCGCCGTCGTCGCCATCGAGCCGAAGACGGGCGACGTACTCGCGTTCGTGTCGGCACCGAGTTTCGATCCGAACATGTTCGTCGAAGGGATCGACCAGCAAAACTGGGACGCCCTGAACAACTCGCCCGACCGGCCGCTGCTCAATCGTCCGTTGCGCGGCACCTATCCGATCGGCTCGACGTACAAGCCGTTCATGGCGCTCGCCGCGCTCGAACTGGGCAAGCGCACCACGAGCTGGGGCTTCCAGGACACGGGCGCGTTCACACTCGGGAACCATACGTTCCGCAACGACGTTCGCAACGGCCAGGGTTGGATCGACATGTACCGTTCGATCGTGGTGTCGAACGACACGTATTACTACATGCTCGCGCACGATCTCGGCGTGAACGCCATTCACGACTTCATGGCGCCGCTCGGCTTCGGTCAGTTGACGGGTATCGACATCGAAGGCGAGGCGCGCGGCATTCTGCCGTCGACCGAATGGAAGCGCAAGGCGTACAAGACGCCCGCGCAGCAGAAGTGGTACGACGGCGAGACGGTCAGTCTGGGCATCGGGCAAGGCTACAACTCGTTCACGATCCTGCAACTTGCGCACGCGACGGCCACGCTGGCCAACAATGGCGTGGTGATGAAGCCTCACCTCGTGAAGGCCATCGAGGATCCCGTCACGCACGCCCGCCAGCTCACCGTGCCGCACGAAAGCGCACGGCTGCCCTACAAGCAGGCGAACATCGATTTCGTCAAACGCGCGATGGTCGGGGTGATCAAGGAAGGCACCGGCCGCCAGGCGTTCGCGGGCGCGCCGTACGAGGCCGGTGGGAAGACCGGCACGGCGCAGGTCTACTCGCTCGGCAAGAACGAGAAGTACAACCACAACGCCATTCCCGAATTCAAACGCGATCACGCCTTGTTCATCGCCTTCGCCCCCGCCGACGACCCGAAGATCGCCGTCGCGCTCATCGTCGAGAACGCCGGATGGGGCGCCGCACAAGCCGGTCCGGTCGCCCGTCGTCTGCTCGACTACTACCTCATCGACGAGCCGAAGGAGCGCGCCGCCGAAGCGGCGGCGTTGCAGGCGGCCGCTTCGGGGCCGGCCGCGGCGTCCGGCGCCTCGGCCGTGTCCGCAGCGGCGCCCAATGCCGCAACCGCCAGCGCTGCCGATCTGAGCGGCCGCACGACCGTGGCACGCGTTGCCCCGGTCGCGTCCAACGCGACGGCCAGCGTATCGCGTACCGCCGACGGCAAGGCTTCCGCCGCCGGCACACCGAAGCCCGCGCCGGCGCCGCTTCGTCAGCCCGCCGTGAGTCCGACCGTCGCCGACGAAGCTCGCCATCGCGCGGCCATTCGCGCGCAAGGAGGAACGCCATGATGGCGCTCGACAAACATACGTGGAAACAGCAGGTGAAGCGCCTGTTCGTGGGTTTCGACAAACCCCTGGCGCTGATCGTCTTCCTGCTGTTGTGCGTGGGACTGGTCACGCTCTACAGCGCCAGTATCGATGTGCCCGGGCGCGTGGAAGACCAGGTGCGCAACATCGTGCTGACGTTCATTCTGATGTGGCTGCTGGCGATGCTGCCCACGCAGACACTGATGAAGTTCGCGGTGCCGCTCTATACGGCCGGTATTGCGCTGCTCATTGCAGTCGCAATGTTCGGGCTGACGAAAAAAGGGGCGAAGCGCTGGCTGAACGTGGGGATGGTGATCCAGCCGTCCGAGATCATGAAGATCGCCATGCCGCTGATGCTGGCGTGGTACTTCCAGAAGCGCGAAGGCAATATTCGCTGGTTCGACTACCTGGTCGCCATGGTGTTGCTCGGCTTGCCCGTGGGGCTGATCGCCAAACAGCCGGACCTCGGCACTGGCCTGCTGGTGGCTGCCGCCGGACTTTACGTGATTTATCTGGCCGGGCTGTCCTGGAAGCTGATTCTGCCGGTACTCGTCGCGGTCGTGATCGGCATCGGCACCGTGCTCGCCGTGCAGGACAAGATTTGTCAGCCGGGGGTCGAATGGTACTTCCTGCACGACTACCAGAAGCATCGTGTGTGCACGCTGCTGGACCCGACGTCGGATCCGCTCGGCAAGGGCTTCCATACCATCCAGTCGGTCATTGCCATCGGCTCAGGCGGCACGACTGGCAAGGGCTGGCTCAAAGGAACGCAGGCCCACCTCGAGTTCATTCCCGAGAAGCACACCGACTTTATTTTCGCGGTGTTTGCCGAAGAGTTCGGGCTGATCGGCGAAGCCGTTCTGCTGGTGCTGTATTTGCTGCTGATCGCGCGCGGACTGGTGATTGCGGCCTCCGGTGCCACCTTGTTCGGGCGGCTGCTGGCGGGGTCCGTCACGATGATCTTCTTCACCTACGCCTTCGTGAACATGGGCATGGTGAGCGGCATTCTGCCGGTGGTCGGCGTTCCGCTTCCGTTCATGAGCTACGGCGGCACCGCGCTGGTGACGCTCGGCCTGGGGATCGGCATTCTGATGAGCGTGGCGCGCGAGAAGCGTCTGATGCAGAGTTGACGGTCCGGCGCGCTGCGCCGACCGGTGATTCGCGGTGACGGATGGTCACCAGCGGGCCGACGCAGGGGAGGTGGGCATCGGCACCCGATTCATCGCGTCGAGCTTGCCTTGGGCGGCCACGTCGCCCTGGGCGGCGGCCTTTTCGTACCATAGACGCGCGCGTCCGATATCCGGCGTCACGACGCCATAGCCCCGCTCGTAGTAGCTCGCCACGATGTACTGCGACGGCAGATCGCCACCGCGCGCGGCTTTCTCGTACCAACCAAACGCCGTCTTGTAATCCTTGGGGACGCCGCGCCCGATGAAATACTCGTTGGCGATGGCCGCCTGCGCCTGCACATGGCCCTGCTTCGCCGCCTTTTCGTACCAGAGATTGGCCTGGGGAATCGATTTGCCGACGACGTACCCGTCGTCGAACATCTTGCCGTAGACGTATTGCGCCTGGGTCATGCCTGCGTTCGCGGCGCGCTCGAGCCACTGCACGGCGCCGCTCGGATCGGGCGTGCCGCCCTCGCCGTTGAGCAGCATCATGGCGTAGTCGAATTGGGCGAGACGATTGCCCTGCTCGGCCGCCCGGCGAAACTCGCCGAGCGCCTGCGACTGCTGGCCCGCCTCATAGTGCTGCACGGCCTGATCGGTCAGTCCCTGGGCTGGGGCTTGCGCGGCGGCGACCGCATAGGGAATCGGCTGGCAGGCCGCGCCCACCAACGTGGCGGCAAGACCGGTGAGCAGCCGGCGCATGGCGTAAGACGTCGACATCGCGAACCTCCTGAGACAGGCTTTGGTCGTATTGTGCGCCAAATGGAAAAGACGCGCCGGGGCCCATGCCGGTTCCGGTTTCGCCGTCGTGTCGACAATCGAGATCGCATCGCCCAATGCAAAAGCCCCGGCGTCGGGCCAGGGCTTGGATGGGAGGCAAGACGTCCGACTTACGGCTTGATGTACGCGTACCCCTTCTGCTGCAAGCGCGTGAGTTCGACGACACCGGACGGCGTGAAGTCCGCGTCGAGCACAAACTGGTCCTTCTTCAGGTTGCGCTGCTTCATCGTGATTTCACACACCTCGAACTTGACGCCACGCGCATGCAACGCCGCGATCAGCGGCCCGACGGTCGCGGCATCCTTGTAACTTTCCATCAGGAAGTCGACCCCCTTCGCGTGCGCCACGACCACGATGTCGGTATCCGGCACCGTGTCGAGCTGGTTGCGAACGTTGCGCAAAGCGGCCAGCGCCTGTTGCTCGGCGTCGTTGATGTGGTACACGACCTTGTCGCGCGCGAACGCCTGTGTGGCAGGCACGGCGAGTGCCGTAAACAGGAATGCGGCCAGCAAGCCGCGCAGCAGCGTCTTCATTTGCGGAGTCTCCTATTGGTTACGTGGTGTCAGCCGCATCATAGCGCGTTGGCCCGCCCCAGGGCATCGCTCGAGCCCGGCGCGCCGGGCGTCACATCCCGCACCGAATACGGCGGCGGCCCCTCCCACCCCGCGTCGGTCTGCGTCGCGGCGTCGGAACGTCCCTCCCGCCCCTCTCGCGCCGGATCGGGCAACCGCGCATGGCCTGCGGGTCCCGAGCTCACAAAATCCGCTCGGAAATCGCCATGATCGAGCGGCGGTGCACTTGGCTGCCGCCGTGGGAGCACGGCAGCCACCGGTCGATTCGCCACTTGATCCAGGGAATGCAGATTGCCGTGCGAGTCTCGCCGCCGCATCGCGACAAGCTGCACGAAGGTCTGCACGTTCTGCGCAATCACGTCGCTGCCCGCTGAAATTCTTGTCATGCCAACTCCTGAAATGAAAAAACCCGCCAGACTCAAGATCTGGCGGGTTGGCACTTTCGGTCAGGTGGCCACCGGCCGCCGTCGAATTCGCCGGCGGAAGTGTCGAATTCGGGGCGGCGTGGGCGTCATCCCAGCGGCGGGGGCTGCATCAACGAGGATCGCGCAAGCGTCGAAGCGAATTACGCCGTGACTTCCGACCAGCAATTCGGCGTCTCGTATAAACGCAGGCGCACCAGGCGCAGGTCGCGGCCGTAATGCGCGTCAAAAACGTGGCTCAGCGTGTCGAAGGCAGCGGCCGCCAGATTCTCGACGGTCGGCACGCGATCGAAGACTACCGTCTTGTGGTCGGGCATCGTCTCGAGAAAATTGCGCACGGCCGTGTCGCCTTCGTAAACGAGGAACGCGTGGTCCCACACCGACACGAGATGCTCGTTGGCCAAGGCCTTCACGTCGGCGAAGTCCATCACCATGCCATTGTCGGATGCGCCGCTCTCGCGGCTCACTTCGCCCGCGAGCGTGATCTCGAGCACATAGCGATGCCCGTGCAAGTTACGGCACTGGCTTCGGTGGTCGGGAATGCGGTGGCCCGCATCGAATTCGAGTTTCCGGGTAATCGTAATCACGGCAACGGCTCAGGGAATATTCAGGTATTTGTGCGTCTGCATCGACAACGACCAGCGCGGATGCGCTTTGCAATAGTCGATCGCCAACTTCGTATTGGTGTCGCGCAGCGGTCCGTCCATCGGCTGGAGGTAGAAGTACTGGAAATCGAGCGCTTCGTACTCAGCCAGACGTTGGCGATCTTGCGGCACCACAACTTTCAGCTCATCGCCGCGCGTGACGATCAGCTCGGCATCGGCCTTCGGGCTCACGCACACCCAGTCGATCCCCTCGGGGATCGCTTGCGTGCCGTTGGTTTCCACCGCGATGCGGAAGCCTTCGGCGTGCAGCGCGTCGATGAGCGGCGCGTCGAGCTGGAGCAGCGGCTCACCGCCCGTGCACACGACGAACCGGTGTGCGCGGTCGCCCGCCGGCCACAACGCCGCGATCTGCGCGACGAGATCGGCCGGCGTACGGTACTTGCCGCCATTCTCGCCGTCGGTGCCGATAAAGTCGGTGTCGCAGAACTGGCAGACGGCGTCCGCGCGGTCCTCTTCGCGGCCGGTCCACAGGTTGCATCCTGCAAACCGGCAGAACACCGCCGGACGTCCGGCATTGGCGCCCTCGCCCTGCAAGGTGTAGAAGATTTCCTTTACCGCGTACGTCATGATGCTCTCGATTCTCCCAGGATCAGACCGCGCCGCGATCCTGATCGTGACCGCGTGCGCGCCATTGCTCGAAACCGCGCTGGCGCAACTGGCACGCCGGACATTCGCCGCATCCGTAGCCCCACGGATGCAGCACACTGCGCTCGCCCAGATAGCATGTGTGCGTGTCTTCGCGCACGGTCTCGACCAGCGCGTCGCCGCCCAGGTCCTGCGCCATCTGCCACGTGTCGGCCTTGTCGATCCACATCAGCGGCGTCTCGACGATAAAGCGCTGGTCCATGCCCAGATTGAGCGCGACCTGCAGCGCCTTCATGGTGTCGTCGCGGCAATCGGGGTAGCCCGAGAAGTCCGTCTCGCACATGCCGCCCACCAGCACGCGCAAACCGCGTCGATACGCAATGGTCGCACCAATCGTCAGGAACAGCAGATTCCGGCCCGGCACGAAGGTGTTCGGCAGCTGGTTCGCCGCCATCGCGATCGTGGTCTCGCGCGTCAGCGATGTCTCGCTGATCTGGCCCAGAATCGACAGGTCGATCATGTGATCGTCGCCGAGACGCGGCGCCCACTGCGCAAACCGCATTCGCAGCTTGGCCAGCACGTCGGTGCGGCATTCCAGCTCCACGCGGTGACGCTGGCCGTAATCGAAGCCCAGCGTTTCGACGCGCGCATAGCGCGACAGTGCCCACGCGAGGCAGGTGGTCGAATCCTGTCCACCGGAGAACAGGACCAGAGCGGAATCGGTGCTTGTCGTCATGATCTTGCGCTAGCAGTATCGCCCTCGCCGTCAGGGCGACGGGGGCCGGGACACGCGCTTGCGGCCGCCCCTCGGGCAGCCCGCGTGCGGGATAGGTCACGCGATTGTGAACCGCGACGCCCGGCGCGGCTATCGCCAAGGCGTGATACCCATCATCGGGCAGCGTTTTCGTTCAAACGCAAAAAGGGCTTGCGATGTGCGCAAGCCCTTCGAATTTGGTGGCCTGGGTCGGAATCGAACCAACGACACGCGGATTTTCAATCCGCTGCTCTACCAACTGAGCTACCGGGCCAAGAGAAAGCGATTATAGAGACTGCCGACGCTTCGCGCAAGCCCTTCGTTGAAAAAATCCGCTGGAAAGCGGCGTCGCAGCGCGCTCGGGCGCGCCGCACCACCGTCATGTCTTGCTCTTCGAGAGCTCCACGCCCAGTTGCTTGAGCTTGCGATACAGGTGCGTGCGCTCCAGGCCCGTTTTCTCGGCCACGCGCGTCATGCTGCCGTGCTCCTTGGCCAGATGGTAGGCGAAGTAGGCACGCTCGAACGCATCGCGCGCCTCGCGCAGCGGAACGTCGAACGAGATGTCGCCCGACATGCCGACCACCGTCCCCGCGACGCCGCCATCGAGATCGTGCGCACCGAGCGGTGCGTGATGCATCGCCGAGCCGTTCAGGCCCGCGCCGGCGTGGCGCGGTTCGCTCTCGCCGAAGACCCCCGCGTCAGGCGCATCGTCGTCTGCGGCGAATGCGCTGGGCGCGCCGCCAGACGGATCGCGTTTGCCGCGCGCGAGCCCCTGCTCCACCGCCTGCAACAGCTTCTGCAGGGCGATGGGCTTTTCGAGGAAATTGAGGGCACCGATCTTGGTTGCCTCGACGGCGGTATCGATCGTGGCGTGGCCCGACATCATGATCACGGGCATCGTCAACAACTGCTGCGCCGCCCATTCCTTGAGCAAGGTTACGCCGTCGGTATCGGGCATCCAGATATCGAGCAGCACGAGATCGGGCGTGTGCGCGGCGCGAAAGGCGCGCGCTTCCTGCGCGTTCTCCGCGACCTCCACGACATGCCCCTCGTCGCTCAGAATCTCGGAGAGCAGCTCCCGGATCCCCATTTCGTCATCCACCACCAAAATGGTTGCCATTTACGCTACCTTCGTGTGTTCTGCCGGCTTGTTGCGCGGCAGTTCCTGGTCGTCAGCCAATTGAGTAAACAAGATCGAAATCTGTGCGCCTGCACTACCTTCGCCCTCCGGTAACGACCGGTTGCGAATGTCGATGCGCGCCTGATGCTCGTCGATGATCTTCTTGACCATCGCCAGTCCGAGCCCAGTGCCCTTCGACTTCGTGGTCACGTAGGGTTCGAATGCGCGGGTCAGAATGCGCGCCGGGAAGCCCGGCCCGTTGTCCGTGATCGTCAAGCGCACTGCCGTGCGTTTCGGTTCGCCGGGATGCGTATCCGTTCCTGCGTATTCTACTGTCTTCGTTTCCACCGTGATAAGAGGCTTTTCGGTTGCGCTGACGGCATCTTGAGCATTCTGCAGCAGATTATGAATAACCTGACGCAATTGCGTCGAGTCGCCGCGTATCTCCGGCAGGTCTGCATCCAGATTCGGACGAATCGCGCCGCGCCCTTCATCCACCCCATATAACGTCAGCACCTCGCCGATCAACTCGTTGAGTTGCAGCGCATGCATGACCGCCGGCGGCAGGCGCGCGTAGTCGCGGAAATCGTCGACCATGCGCTTCATGGCCGCCACCTGGTTGACGATGGTCGTCGCGCCCCGGCGCAGCACCTCGGCATCGGCCGGCGGCAGCTTGTCGGACAATTTCATTTGCAGCCGCTCGGCGGAAAGCTGGATCGGCGTGAGCGGGTTCTTGATCTCGTGCGCCAGACGCCGCGCCACCTCGGCCCACGCGACCGAACGCTGTGCCGAAATCACATCGCTGATATCGTCGAACACCACGACGTAGCCACCGCCCGCACGCGTCGGCACGCCCGCCACCGCGACCATCGGCTCCGGCAGATGCGAGCCGCGCACGAGCAGCGTCACGGCATCGGTCTCGCCCGGCAGCGTCAGGCCGATCTGCTGCTGCCAGTGTCCACCCGGGCCGAGATCGGCGTTGGCATCGCGATCGGCGAACGCGCGACGCAGCGTCTCACCAAACTCCACCAACGCCGGAATATGCGCGGGCGAGCGGTTCAGCTCACCCTGCAAGCTCTGCTTGAAGATGCGTTCGGCGCCGGCATTGGCCGTCGTCAGGCGGAAGTCGCGATCAAAGACGAACACGCCGGCCGTCAGGCTCGACAGAATACTCTCCAAGTGCGCCTTCGAACTTTCAAGCGCCAGCCGATTGCGCTCGACCGTGGCGCGCGCGTCGGACAACTGACGCGTCATGGCATTGAACGCCTGCGTCAGGAAGCCGAGTTCGTCGTTGGTGCGCATTTCCCCTTTCGGCGACAAATCGCCTGCCGCGACTTCCTGCGTGCCGCGCGCGAGCAGGAAGAGCGGCCGCGCGAGCTGGTTGCCGAGCGCCAGCGCGAGCATCATCGCCACGAACGTGGCGAGGAACAGCGACAGCGTCAGCGTGCCGATATACATCTTGCGCAGGCCCGTGCGGCCCAGCGCCTTTTCCTGATATTCGCGATAGGCGCTCTGCACCGCCTCGGCGTTCTGCGCAAGATTGGCCGGCACCAGTTGCGTGACTTGCAGGAAACGCTCTTCGTCTTGCAACGACGACGTGTACCCGGACGGAATGCGGATCACCACCCGCCAGCGCAATTGATCCCGCGCCTGATGCTTGTCGTAGCCCTCGCTGCCGCCTTCGATGGCGGTATAGCCGCGCGACTGCGTGCGCGCCTGACGCAACATGAGCGGTGTCGGCAGATCCGGCACCAGCGCATTGAAGCTGCCAGACGCCGACGCGAGCACACGCCCGTTGCCGTCGACGATGGTGGCGTCCTGCAGGCCGAACTGGTCGCGCATGCGCAGCAGCGCGAGCGTCCCGCCCTTTTCGCCGGTCGACGCGAGGTTGTCGGCCACGAGTTGTGCTTTGGCGCTGAGGTCCGACAGACCGTTGTTCAGGATGGCGCGCCCGAGTTCGAGCCCGGAATCGAGCGCTGTCTCGACGCGCACGTCGAACCACGACTCGATGCTGCGCGAGACGAACTGCAGCGACACCAGGTAGATGATGCCGCCCGGCAGCACCCCCACCAGCGCGAAGAAGATGGCCAGCTTGGCGAGAAGTCGCGTGCCGAAGCGTCGCTCGCGCAGCCGCGCAAGAATGATCCAGACGAGCGCACCGACAATGAAGACGAAGATGATCGCCACCGCGATGTTCGCGGTGTAGAGCAGCGAATAGTAGCGATCGAAGAATTCGGTATTGGCCGATGCCAGCGCAAGCAGGCCGAACAGCCCGATGGCGACGAGCGCCATCGTGACGATCAGCGTGCGAATGACGATGCGCTTGAGCAGGCCGCCGCCGTTATTTGACACGGGCGACTCCGGGCGGCAGCGCCGCGCTGAAGGCAAGTGGCAAATGGCCCCTCAGACGGAACGCATGATTCACGGGGTCGAGCGGCGCGCTCGTCGCCACGACCGGCAGTGCCGGCACGCTGGCCGCCGGTGGCGGCGGCGGCGGCGGCGGCGCGGGCGAGAACATGAAGCGCGCCCAATCGGAGCTGAGATTCCAGTCGCGATTGTTCACCGCGTCGATCTGGAACGGCTTGGGCATCAGCGCGTTGTCGAGCCGCATGCGTACCGAGGCCTGATATTGCGTGCCCGGCTTGACGACGCCCTTCTCGATGACGCGCCAACCGCTCACGTTGCGCACCAGCGCAAGCGCCTCGCGCAACGAGCCGAAGCCAAGTTGCAATCCGCTGTTGCTGCTGTTGCCGTTGTTGCTGGAGACCCGGTACTGACGCGTGAGCGGCTGAAACCACAACCGCACACTCTGCGACGTGGTCACAACCTTCTCGTCGAACCAGTACCAGCGCGAGCGAGTCAGTTCGAAGTCGGTCGTGAAATAGAGCGAGATGCCGCGATTGACAGCGTCCTCCAGGCTGCTGTTGAGCTCGAAGGCAAAGCGCGCGTCGAGCAACCAGCCGCCCTCGGACGGTTCGAGCCGCGCTTCGCGCACCTGGATGTCATTTTCGGCACGCGCGGGCGCAGCGAAGCCGAGCGCAAAAATGCACAGCAGCAGCGGCAGCAGACTGGCCAGTAGCCGTTGGGAAAAAGTCACCGTTTCTGGAAGCGAGCGTAATAGAAGCCGTCGTGGGCGCCGCCAGGGGTCATCAGCAATTGCCCGGGAGCGCCCAATCGTACCGCATCTGTGCGAATACGTTCAAACCATTGCGCCTGCTGCTCATTTTCCGCCGGGAAGATCGAGCACGTTGCATAGATCAACTCGCCCCCCACGGCCAACGTCTCCCAGAGCGCCAGCAAAATGCGCCGCTGCTCTTCGACCAGAGCCGCAATGTCGGCCTGGCGACGCAGCCAGCGAATATCCGGATGACGCCGTACGATGCCGGACGCCGAACACGGCACGTCCGCCAGAATGCGATCGAACGGCACGCCGTCCCAGCCGCCGCCAGACCACTTCGACGGCGTGCCGGCGTCACCGATGCGCACGTCCGCACCGAGTCCCAGACGCTCGAGGTTTTCGTAGATGCGCGGCACGCGCAGGCGATCCGACTCGAGCGCCGTGACCTGCACGTCGGCCAATTCCAGCAAATGGCCGGTCTTGCCGCCCGGGGCCGCGCACGCGTCCAGCACGCGCATGCCTGCACGCGGTGACTCGCCCAGCACGAGCGGCGCGGCCAGTTGTGCCCCGGCGTCCTGAACCGACACCCATCCTTCGGCAAAACCCGGCAGACGGTCCACCGGCACGGCTTGCGCGAGCCGCAACGCGACCGGACCGATGATCTCGGCATCCATGCCCGCCGCCGCCAGGCTTGCCTGCATGGCCGCCACGCTGACGCGACGTGTGTTGACGCGCAGCGTCATCGGCCCGCGGCTGTCGCCAGCGGCAAGCAACGTCTCCCATTGATCGGGATAGCCTTCGCGCACGGTGTCGATCCACCACGCGGGGTAGTTCCAGCGGGCTTCGGGCTGCTTCGCGATCGCGGCCATCAGGGTCTCGCGCTCGCGCAGGAAGCGACGCAGTACCGCGTTGGCCAACCCCTTCGCCGCCACGGTGCGGCGCTGGACGGCAATCGCCTCCACGGCCTGGTCGACGACCGTAAATTCGGTGTACGCAGCATCCTCGGCGGCGTCTTGCAGCAACGCCAAGGCGCACAGCAGGATGTCGCGCACGCGCGCTTGCAGTGCGGGCTTGACCAGCAAGGCGAGCAACGCGCGGCTGCTGCCCAGCCGGCGCACCGCGCGGTAAGCGAGATCCTGTGCGGCGGCACGCACGGTCGGTGCGCATTGCGTGGTGGCTTGGGCCAGCGCTTGCGGCAATGCGGTGCCCTTCTGGACAGATTCGAGAGCCTGCGCGGCGCGCTGCAGCGCATAGGCCAGGGATTCGGTGGGCAGACTCGGTTGCGGCATGGGCTTTCTACAAACGAACATGCCCGCGCGACGGCGGGCATGGGAGATATCGGACGGCTGTCGGGCCACAGAATAGCAGACTGGCAATCCGCGCCCGACGGTGGTGCCTGCGCTGGCGGGCGAGGCCACGGCCGGCGAGGTCAGTCCTCACTTTTGCGCACACGGCACGCGAGGTCAGGCCGGGTACTGCCCAGTGCGCGCCATCTCCATCAGTCGGGCGACGCGTTCTTCGGTCGCCGGGTGGGTCGAGAACAGATTCGCGATCGCACCGCCGGACAGCGGGTTCATGATCATCATCTGCGCCGTGGCCGGATGCTGCTCGGCCGCCTCGAACGGAATACCTTGCGCATAACGGTGAATCTTGTCGAGCGCCATTGCCAGCGACTGCGGGTCGCCGGAGATTTCCGCGCCGCCGCGGTCCGCCTCGAATTCACGAGCACGCGAAATCGCCATCTGGATCAGGGAGGCGGCCAACGGCGCGAGAATCGCCACGGCAATGCTCGCGATCGGATTGGAGGGACGACCGTTCTCGTCGCGTCCACCGAAGAACATGGCGAAGTTGGCAAGCGCCGAAATCGCACCCGCCATCGTGGCGGAAATCGTCGAAATGAGAATGTCGCGATGCTTCACGTGCGCCAGCTCATGCGCCATCACGCCACGCAGCTCTCGATCGGAGAGCACTCGCAGAATGCCGGTCGTGGCGGCCACGGCCGCGTTCTCCGGATTGCGCCCGGTCGCGAACGCGTTGGGCGCGTCCTCGTTGATCAGGTAGACCTTCGGCATCGGCAGCCCGGCACGCTGCGACAGCTCGCGCACCATATTGTAAAACTGCGGTGCGCTCGTCTCGTCGACTTGCTGCGCGTTGTACATGCGCAGCACCATCTTGTCCGAGAACCAATACGAAAAGAAATTCATCGCCAGCGCGAACGCCAGCGCGAGCATCATGCCCTGCTTGCCGCCGATCATGCCGCCCACCACCATGAACAACGCGGTGATGGCCGCCATCAGCAGGGTGGTCTTCATCCAATTGAACATGGTGTTCTCCTCTGCAAATCTTGATGACCCGAGGAAACCACGCACTTTGCGTGTCCTCGGGCGTTAGATGGTGCCGGGCGTCAAAAATTCAACGGCAGCGGCGTCCGCCTACATACTTTTCAGACGTTCGCCGGAATTTCCCGACGATTCCACGACGTTTTACGATCTTTCCGTACGGTTTCAATGACCAGAACAGTCGAGTCGGTCGATATTACTGCGCCGGCGGGTGGCCTGCCGTGAAAACGTCACCGGGCGCCAGTGCGAACCCCGCGAGGAATTCGCGCACCGGCAGACGTTTGCCGCCCGGCTTCTGGCACTCGGTCACATGAAGCGCGCCCGCCCCACACGCGACGACGATGGCGTCGGCGCTCACTTCGAGAACGGTGCCGGGTGCAGCCCCCGGCTTGCCCGCCATGGCGCACGCGCGCCACAGCTTGACCGGGGTGTCGTGCACTGTGCCGAGCGCCCCCGGGAAAGGATCGAACGCCCGGACCTGGCGCGCCAGTCCCTCGGCGGGTTTGCGCCAGTCGAGCACCGCTTCCTGCTTGGCGATCTTTTCCGCGTAGGTCACCCCGGCGTCGGGCTGGGCAACACTCGGCAGATGCCCGTCGCGCGCGAGCTGACGCAAGGCGTCGACGATCAACTTGCCGCCAAGCGCCGCCATGCGGTCGTGCAGCGTCGCCGTGGTGTCGTCCGGGCGGATGGGCTCGGCCTCGCGCAGAATCATCGCGCCGGTGTCGAGGCCGGCGTCCATCTGCATGATAGTGATGCCGGTCTCGGCGTCGCCCGCCTCGATGGCACGATGGATCGGTGCCGCACCGCGCCAGCGCGGCAACAGCGAGCCGTGGATGTTCAAGCACCCGTATCGAGGCAGATCGAGCACTTCCTGCGGCAGGATCAGGCCGTAAGCGGCCACGACCATGACATCGGGTGCCAGCGCGCGCAGTTGTTCGATGGCGGCTGCGGCTTCCTCCGCAAACTTGCCGTTACGGCGCAGCGACGACGGCTGCGACACCGGCATGCCATGCGCCTCGGCGTACCGTTTGACCGGACTGGCATGCAGCTTCATGCCGCGACCTGCCGGACGATCCGGCTGAGTGAACACCAACTCAACAGGGAAGCCAGCGGCGTCGATGGCGGCAAGCGCGGTTTGTGCGAATTCCGGCGTACCGGCGAAGACGATGCGAAGCGACATGACGAACTTCCTTGTGCTGAACGCGATAACTTATTTGACGGCGCCGGAGGACGCAGCCACCGCCGCCGAAGGCGCCACGAAGGCGCGGAAGCGCTCATTGGTATCGCCTGCACGACCGCCCTGCCAGATCTCGCGCCATCCGTCCGGCGCGGGGATGCGGGCATTGGCCTTGTCGAGCACCAGCAGCACGCCGCAGCGCGACGCCTCTGCCAGATCCGGAAGCTGTACCGGACGCACGTCGATGAAATAGTCGAGCATGGCGCGCTCCGACTCGCCGATGTTGTACGACCCGACGCATCGGGTCGCCAATGGCGTGCCATGTGGCGCCGCATGGGCAAGCGACTCGCGCAGTCCGTCGAACGGTGTGCGATAGCTGCGAGCCTCGTTGATCCAGGGCAGCAACAGCGTGGAAAGCGTTCCCCAGACGAACATCAGCCCGGCGAAACCGAAGACCAGGGCACCGAGCTGACGGCGGTGCACGATGGCGCTCACCCACAACGCGGCGACAACAACCGCCGCGAGCACCAGTCCCGGCGAGAATGGCAGCACGTAATCGAGGGGCAGCCACTTGCCGATCGGGCCCGCGGCAACGTGTCCGTTCCCGGTCAGTTGCAGCCCCCAGCGCACCCAGAGGAACAGTCCCAGCGCGCTCATGAGCACGAGCGCCACGCCCGACCACGTCTTCTCGAGCCACGCCGGCAAGCGTGCGTTCGCCCCCAGCACCGCGATGGCCGGAAAGAGCGGCAACATATAGATGTCGCGAATGGCCGACGACGCGACGAGCGTTGCCACGAACAAACCGGCGTACAGCCAGAGCATGGCCTGCTCCGGGCAATCGATCACGTAACGCCGCACCCCGCCGCCCTGTCGCAGTTGCGCGATCAGCGCACCCAGCGCGAGCCAGCCCGCCGGGAAGGTCAGACCGATCAAGCTCGCGAGATCGCTCCCATACGTCGTGCGTTCCCCGCCGAGATGGACAAAGCCAAAGAACCGGCCGAAGTTGTTATCCCAGAACCACTCAATGAAAAGCGGCTCCGAGGCATGCCAGAACAGCGCCGGCCAGACGATCAGCCACGGCAGCGACGCCAGCACCGCCCAGGCGAGTGCGCCCGCATAGCGGCGCGTGCGATACGCCGGCACGGCGAGCACGGTCAGCGCGGTGAGCCCCAGCACACCGGGCACAAGCAAGCCCTTGCTCAGAAAGGCGATACCGGCGCCCGTGCCGAACAGCAGCCCCCACAAGCGCGGCGAGTTTTCGGCTTTGGCCAAGCGGGCCAGCGCCGCCAGCGCGAGCGCGGCGCCTGCAAGTTGCGGTATATCCGCCGTCAGTTTGTGAATGTTCTCGATGGCCCCGAAGCTGCCGACCATGAGCATGGGCGCGAGCCAGTTGAACGTGTCCGTATTGTGCGTATCCGCGGGGCCGTAGAGGCGTTGCGCCAGCCGGCCGACACAGATCACCGCAATGACCAGCCAGGCGAGCACCGCGAGCTGGGCCGCATCGAAGACCGGCAGCACACCAGACGCCAGCCGAGCGAAAAACGCCCCGGTCCAGTACATCACGGGGGGCTTCTCCACGAACGGATCGGCGGCCACGTGCGGCACGACCAGATCGTGGCCGCGAAAGAAGTTGAGCACCATGCCGACGGAATACGGCTCGTCGGCTTTCCAGGGGTCGCGGTCGAACAGGCCCGCCAGCAGGAAGGCGAACAGGAGTGCGGCGCTCAGCCAGTAGATCGTGCGGGTGCGGGAAGACGACGAAGCGATGGCGATGGACATCTCGGCAAACAGTCGGGAGTTGGCCCGACGGCGGACGTTCGATGACGCCCCGTCGCAGCGGCAGAAAGCGGGCACATGCGCCCGCGAGCGCTGCAAGTATAGAGGACTTTATCGGCCACGCCCACGCGGGGCGCCGCCGGAGCGGCTCAGGTGCGTTCGACCTGCTTTTTCATCTTTTGCTTGATACGGTTGCGCTTGAGCGGCGAGAGATACTCGACGAACACGCGGCCCTTGAGGTGATCCATCTCGTGCTGGATGCACACGGCGAGCAGGCCGTCGGCGTCCAGTTCGAACGCCTCGCCCTGCTCGTTCAGGGCACGCACGCGCACGCGGTCGGCGCGCTCGACTTCGTCGTAGATGCCGGGCACCGAGAGGCAGCCCTCTTCATAGACCTTCTGCTCGTCGCTGCGCCATGCGATCTCGGGATTGATGAACACGCGCAATTCGTCGCGCGTCTCCGAGAGATCCATCACGATAACTTGCTCGTGCACGTCGATCTGCGTGGCCGCGAGGCCGATGCCGGGGGCGTCGTACATGGTCTCGGCCATGTCCTTGACGAGCTTGCGGATCCGGTCGTCGACCTTGGCAACCGGCTTGGCCACCTTGTGCAGACGCGGATCGGGATATTGAAGAATTGTCAGTAATGCCATGATGAAAACGGGAATTCGCCGCATTGCCCTGCGAGTGGCCGTGAACGCACAATCTTGCGATGGCGGCTGCGTCGCGATGCTCGCGCCGCAGGGGATGTCCGCCTTGGCCCCCCGGTCAATGCTTACCGGATGATGAAAAATTTTAGCATAGCGCCCCTCTCGACGCTGGCGTCTGACGACGCGCGACCCGCCCGAGCCGCTTGCGCCGAGCCCTGTCCCGATGCCGGTTCTGACGTCATGTCCCGCGAAAGCGCCCTTCACGCCGACGCCACGCGCGATAGCCCTCATATCGGGGCCGACCGCGCGGAAATCAAGGACTGGCTGCGGCTGTGCCACACGCCCGGGGTGCCACCGGCTGCGGTACGGCGTCTGCTGGCGGCATTCGGGGTGCCTGAAGCGATCTTCCGTGCGTCGCGCGCCAGGCTCGCTGCCGTGCTGCCGGAGACGCTCGTGACCAGGCTGCTCGCGCCGATGTCCGCCGAGTTGACCGCGCAGATCGCCCGCACCGTCGACTGGGCCAGCCATCCCGGGTGTACGGTCGTCACGTTGTCCGAGCCGGCCTACCCGCGTGAGCTGCTGACGCTTGGCGACGCGCCCCCAATTCTGTATTGCCGCGGCGACGCCGGTCTGCCAAACCGCGCGGGGGCCATCGCGGCGGCGCTGGTCGGCAGCCGCCGCGCCACGCCGCAGGGACGTGACAATGCGCGACACTTCGCCCGCGCGCTCGGCGATGCGGGCGTGACTGTTGTGTCGGGGCTGGCGGCCGGCATCGACGCTGCCGCGCACGAAGGCGCGCTCGAGACGGCGGGCGGCACCTGTGCCGTCGTGGGCACCGGGGTCGATCTCGTCTACCCGACGCGCCATCGCGACCTGGCCGAGCGCATCGCCAAACGCGGCCTCTTGCTGTCCGCGTTTCCTGTGGGCACACCACCGCGTGCCGATCATTTCCCACGGCGCAACCGGCTGATTGCCGCGCTCGCACGGTGCACCGTGGTCGTCGAAGCCACCACGCACTCGGGTTCGCTGATCACGGCACGTCTGGCGGGCGACCTGGGTCGCGACGTGCTCGCCGTGCCGGGCTCGATCCACGCACCGCAAAGCCGCGGCTGCCACACGTTGATCCGAGACGGCGCTACGCTCGCGACGTCGCCCGAGGACGTCTTCGAAGCGTTGGGCATCGCGCCGCCCGACGCGACCACCCAGACCATCGAGACCGGCCCAATGCAAGACGGGGCAAGCGCGAGAGATGCGCGCAAAAGCGCTCACGGCAGACACGCCCGTGCATCGCGGCGCCCGCCGTCCGACGTCGGGGCGTTCGATCTTTTCAGCATTCCCGAGGCCGTGCGCGCCAGTTGCCCGCCGATGGCCCACGCCGCCATGGCAACGCCAGCCGAGGTGCCACCGGGCACGGCGGCGGTCCTGGAAGCGCTGGGGTATGATCCAGTCAGCGTGGACACCCTCTGCGGACGCTCCGGCTTGGCGATCACCACCGTGCTTGCGCATCTGAGCGTGCTTGAACTCGATGGCCGGATCGTCCGGCTGCCCGGTGGACGGTTTGCCCGTCGGACCGACCCGGGCGTACGCTAGCGAATGCCCCAGCCGCCGAGGCCGATGCCTGAAATGCGCCGGTCACGGCTACGCCCCCTCCCAATTCCGAGATACCGACATCACCGACACCATGCCCGTTTTCGATCCAGTCGCCGACCGTTCCGCGCTGGCCACCGCGCTGGCCGATGGCAACACACGTCTCGTGGCCTGTTTGTGCGCGGCGTGGTGCGGCACCTGCCGCGAGTATGCGCAGGCGTTCGAGCAATTGGCGGCCCGTCATCCGGCGTTGTGCTTCGTCTGGGTGGATATCGAGGCGCATGCGGACTGGCTCGACGATCACGACATCGAGAACTTTCCGACCCTGCTGGTTCAGGATGCCCGGCAGACAGCCGGCCAGGCCCGTTTTTTTGGCCCGGTGCTGCCCGCCATCGGCATTCTCGAGCGTATGCTCGACGCGCATGTGCTGGGCGACACGACGGTGGCCGCCCCCGCGCTGCGCGAGCACCTGCTTGCCGGATAACCCCGCCGGAGCCGGGCGGCACGCGCATCGGGCAACGCGCGGCGCCGCGTCACGGCCGTGGGGCCGTGCCTCCCGTCCCACGCTTGCCGCCGGCTTGCGACGCGCTTATGATGTGCCGCTTTCAGGCACGCCTTGTGCCCGATCCGACGGCAACGCCGGATTGGCTATATGTTATAAAGCCAACGAATGTCGCTTGGCGACGCCCCCTCACCATTACCTAACGTCATGTCAAAAGCTCTGATCATTGCCGAGAAACCGTCCGTCGCGAATGACATCGCGCGGGCGTTGGGCGGCTTTACCAAGCATGACGAGTACTTCGAGAACGACGACTACGTCGTCTCGTCGGCGGTTGGCCACCTCGTCGAAATCGGCGCGCCGGAAGACTATGAAGTCAAACGCGGCAAGTGGAGTTTCGCCAACCTTCCCGTGATTCCTCCGCATTTCGACCTCAAGCCGATCGCCAAGAGCGAGTCGCGTCTGAAGGTGCTCACCCGGCTCATCAAGCGCAAGGACGTGGACGTCCTGATCAACGCCTGTGACGCGGGACGCGAAGGGGAACTGATTTTTCGCCTGATTGCGCAACACGCGAAGGCGAAGCAGCCGGTCAGGCGGCTGTGGCTGCAGTCGATGACGCCGCAGTCGATTCGCGACGGCTTCAGTCGTCTGCGCAGCGACGACGACATGCTGCCGCTGGCCGACGCCGCGCGCAGCCGCGCCGAAGCCGACTGGCTCGTGGGCATCAACGGCACGCGCGCCATGACCGCGTTCAACAGCAAGGGCGGTGGTTTCTTCCTGACGACCGTCGGTCGCGTGCAAACGCCGACGCTGTCGATCGTGGTCGAGCGCGAAGAGAAGATTCGCAAGTTCGTGTCGCGCGACTACTGGGAAGTGCGCGCCGATTTCGTTGCCGCCTCAGGCTTCTACGAAGGCCGCTGGTTCGATCCGAGCTTCAAGCGCAACGAATTCGATCCGGAGCAGCGCGATTCGCGTCTGTGGAGCGTTGCGGCGGCCGAGTCGGTCGTGGCGGCGGTGCGCGGCAAGCAGGGCACGGTCACGGAAGAATCGAAGCCGTCGACGCAGCTCTCGCCGCTGCTGTTCGACCTGACGAGCCTGCAGCGCGAGGCCAACGGCCGCTTCGGCTTCTCTGCCAAGAACACGCTGGGCCTGGCGCAGGCGCTGTACGAAAAGCACAAGGTGCTGACGTACCCGCGTACCGACGCGCGCGCGCTGCCGGAAGACTATCTGGCCACCGTCAAGGAGACGATGGCCGTGCTCAAGGAGAGCAACAACTACCACCAGTTCGCCAACCAGATCCTGAACAAGGACTGGGTCAAGCCGAACAAGCGGATCTTCGACAACAGCAAGATCAGCGATCACTTTGCCATCATCCCGACGCTGCAGGCGCCGAAGAACCTCTCCGAGCCGGAACAAAAGCTGTACGACCTCGTCGTCAAGCGCTTCCTGGCGGTGTTCTTCCCGGCGGCCGAGTATCAGGTGACGACCCGGATCACGGAAGTGGTGGGCCATCACTTCAAGACCGAGGGCAAGGTGCTCGTCAACGCCGGCTGGCTTGCCATTTACGGCAAGGAAGCCCAGGGCGACGCCAAGGACGGCAAGGAAGAGCAACCGAACCTCGTGCCGATCGCGAAGGGTGAGAAGGTCGGCGTCGACAAGGTCGAATCGGTCGGCCTGCAAACCAAGCCTCCGGCACGATACAGCGAAGCGACCCTGCTCTCGGCAATGGAAGGTGCGGGCAAGCTCGTTGAAGAGGGCGAGTGGCGCGAGGCGATGGCGGGCAAGGGTCTGGGGACCCCGGCCACGCGGGCGGCCATCATTGAAGGGTTGCTGACGGAAAAGTATCTCGTGCGCGAAGGCCGCGAGTTGCATCCGACGGCCAAGGCCTTCCAGTTGATGACACTGCTGCGCGGGCTCGGCGTGGACGAACTCACGCTGCCCGAACTCACGGGCGAATGGGAAGCCAAGCTCTCGCAGATTGAGCGCGGCGGCCTCAAGCGTGACGAGTTCATGCACGAGATCGCACAAATGACGCAGACCATCGTCAAGCGCGCGAAGGAATACGACTCGGACACGATCCCGGGCGACTACGCCACGCTCACCACGCCGTGCCCGCATTGCGGCAGCGTGGTCAAAGAGAACTATCGGCGCTTCGCGTGCACGAACTGTAGCTTCTCGATCTCGAAGATTCCGGGCGGACGTCAGTTCGAAATCCCGGAAGTCGAAGACCTGCTCAAGAACAAGACGATCGGACCGCTATCGGGATTCCGCAGCAAGATGGGCCGTCCGTTCTCGGCCATTCTCAAGCTCTCGCCCGACGACGAGATGGGTTACAAGCTCGAGTTCGACTTCGGCCAGGACAACGGCGACGAAGACGGCGAAGCCCCCGATTTCACGGGACAGGAGCCGGTCGGCAAGTGTCCGAAGTGCGGCGGAAACGTGTTCGAGCACGGCATGCGTTATGTCTGCGAGAACGCCGTCGCCAGCCCGAAGACTTGCGACTTCACGTCGGGCAAGGTGATTCTCCAGCAGGAAATCACGCGCGAGCAGATTCACAAGCTGCTCACCGAGGGCAAGACGGATCTGCTGACGAGCTTCAAGTCGTCGCGTACGGGGCGCACGTTCAAGGCGTATCTGGCCAAGCAGAAGGACGGCACCATCGGCTTCGAATTCGAAGCGAAGGCACCGAAGAAGACGGCGGCGAAGGCGGGCGACGCCGAGGCTGACGGCAAGGCGGCCCCGGCGCGCAAGACGGCAACGAAGACCGCGGCGGCGAAGACACCGGCCAAGAAGACGGCGGCTCGGAAAACGGCGGCGAAAGCCAAACCGGCCAAGAAGGAAGCAGTGTCCGGCGCGTCGGACAACGCCGCCGTCGAGGACGAGGATCCGCCGTTCTAAGCGGATCGAGTACGGCATCGCCCGGTTGTCGCCGGGCAATGAAAACGGCCACTTCCTTGCGGGAGTGGCCGTTTTTTCATGTCGCGATGCGCGCTACCTCACACCGAAATGCCCGTGGTCGGTGCGCTCGGCGACGGGATCTTGGGGGGCACCCAGCGTTCGGCCGCCGAAATGCCTTCGTTCTGGCGGAAATACTCGACGGTGAGATCGATGAAACCGCGCGTCTTGGCCGACAGGTACTTGCGACTGGGATAGACGAGCGAGACATCGACCGGCGTTTGCGAGTAGTTGCGCATCAGCGCGACGAGATCGCCGTCGCGCACGTCGTGACCCACGAGGTATGACGGCAGGAACGCAATGCCGTGCCCCAGCAGCACCGATTGACGCAGAAGCGCCGTGTTGTTGCAGATGAACTTGTTCTGCACACGCACGCGCACTTCGCCGTCCGGGCCGGAAAACACACGGTCTTCGCTCCAGATGTCATTCGGCAGACCGAGCACACCGTGCTCGCCCAGCTCCTGCGGCGTGACAGGTTCGCCGTGCTCTGCGATATAGGCGGGCGACGCACACAACATCACGCGCGTCTCGGCGAGCACACGTGATATCAGACTTTCGCTGTTGATCATGCGCGTGAGCAGAATGCCGCAGTCGTAGCCCTCTTCCACCAGATCGACCGCGCGGTCGGTCAGCGCGAGATCGACCACGACCTTCGGGTGCAACTCCTGGTACTTCTTGATAAGCGGCGCGAGGTTGCGCAGACCGAACGACACCGGCGCAACGACCTTCAAGGTGCCTTTCGGATCACGTGAGGCGCTGGAGATGAGGGCGTCGGCCTCGTCGACTTCGTCGATGATCTGCCGGCAGCGTTCGAGATACACCTGCCCGGCACCGGTCAGCGACAGGCTGCGAGTCGTGCGGTTGAGCAGACGAACGCCAAGATGCGATTCCAGTTCGGCGACGTGCCGCGTGACCACGGCGGCCGACAGGTCCATCTGGGCAGCCGTACGGGCAAAGCTGCCGTTGTCGGCCACTTTGACGAATACGCGCATCGATTGCAGACGATCCATAGTGTTTCCAATCGTGATGTGCCGCGTCGTACTGGCAAGGACAAGCATGGGCGGGCCGGCCATTCACCGGCGCTGCGCGTATCTGCGGGCACCGGTCGGCCCCCCGCTCCGGATCGTTCCGGGGTGGGCCGTGCGTGCCGCCAAGGCTGTCGACACGGCGGGGAGACTTCAATAAGGCGCTAGCTTACCGTAGGCAGCCGAAATTTGCCTGACGTGGCAACGATTTTGGTGCATGACCGCCCTGTGACACGCGCCGCCGGGCACCGGGATCCGCGACGAATGCGGGAAATCACTCAACGTTGTGAGCCGGGTGTTTGACGCAGGTCAGGGCGCGGCGTTCTCTGCGACGCTACAGTCCAGTGTCACCTACTGTTACAGGCTGCGTCATGACTACGCTCCGCATTTCGTCGACGCCTTGCGCCAACGCCGCAGCCCCCAGCGAACCGCATGCCGGTACGCCGTGTCCCGGCTGTACGTCGCGGGCGTCGTCCGAAGGCCACGGGCAATCACGATGCGGCGCGCGTCCGGCGCCGCGAAACGCCGCGGTCCCGTCCGCGCCGATTCACTTCGATGCGCAACTGCTCGCCCGTTACGACGTGAGCGGGCCGCGCTACACCTCGTATCCGACGGCGCTGCAATTCCGCGACAACTTCGGCGCCGACGGCTATGCGCGGGCAGCCGCGCAGTCCAAGCGCACCGGCAAACCGCTCTCGCTGTACGTCCACGTACCGTTCTGCGACACGGTGTGCTTCTACTGCGCGTGCACCAAGATCGTCACGCACAATCGCGCTCACGCGCAGGCTTACGTCGAGCGCCTGCATACGGAGATCGCGCGGCAGGCGTCGCTGCTCGGCGCCGGCCGCGGGCTCGCGCAGATGCATTGGGGCGGGGGCACACCAACGTTCCTGTCGTTGGAACAGATCGCCTCGCTTGTCGAGGCCATCAGCCGCCACTTCGTGATGACGCTCGACGACAGCGCCGAGTACGCCATCGAAATTGACCCACGCAGTGCCGGCCCGGCGTCAATTCGCGCCTTGCGCGCGCTCGGGTTCAATCGTCTGTCCATCGGGGTGCAGGATTTCGATCCCCGTGTCCAGGCCGCGATTCATCGCGTGCAACCGCGCGCGCTGGTCGAAGCGACGCTCGACGCCGCGCGAAGCTGTGGTTTCCGGTCGGTCAACTTCGATCTGATCTACGGTCTGCCGTATCAAACACCCGAGTCGTTCTCGAATACGCTCGACGCCGTGATCGAGATGGCGCCGGAGCGCCTGTCGGTCTTCAGCTACGCGCATCTGCCGCAACAGTTCAAGATGCAGCGTTGCCTGCCCGACGCCCTGCCGGACGGCCCGCAAAAGCTGGCGCTGTTGCAGACGATCATTACCCGTCTGAGCGCAGCGGGCTATGTCTATATCGGCATGGATCACTTCGCGCGGCCCGACGATGAACTCGCCCGTGCGCAGGCCGCCGGCAGCCTGCATCGCAACTTCCAGGGTTACAGCACACGCGCCGATTGCGATCTGGTCGGCGTGGGCATGTCGGCCATCGGCCGCGTGGGGGACAGCTATGCGCAGAACGCCAAGACCCTGAAATCGTATTACGAAGCCATCGATGCCGGCGGACTCGCGATTGCGCGTGGCGTGCGACTCGATGAAGACGACCATATCCGGCGCGACGTCATTTCGCGCTTGATGTGCCACATGTCGCTGGACTTCGCGCCCCTCGAACGGGCTTACGCGATCGACTTCGTCAGCTATTTTTCTAGCGAGCTGGGCGAGTTGGCCGAACTGGCGGCCGATGGCCTCGTGGCCATCGACGCCCACGGCCTGCGCATCTTGCCGGCGGGACGCCTGCTGGTACGCGTCGTCGCCCAGGTCTTCGATCGCTATCGCCGCAGCGGCGCTCACTCGCGTTGCGCAAAAGTGATGTGAGCGCGGTACGGTTCGGCCCATGAAAAAACGCCCGGTGAAGTTTTCACCGGGCGTTCTCACTTTCTGGGCTGACAAGGCTAACGAGGCCGACGATGTCTCAGCAGCATCGTCCGCCGCCTTTGCCGCCGTAGCGCGCTTCCTGCCGCTCCCGGAAGAACGCCTCGTAGCTCATGACCGGCTGATCCGGGTGCGTGGCCTGCATATGCGTGACATAGGTGTCGTAGTCGGGCAGGCCGACCATCAGACGCATGGCCTGCCCCAGATACCGGCCCACCTTACCGACTTCATCGAGCATGGCGTCGCCCCCGGTCTCAGACCTGACGACCGGTCGGCATCGGCTCGAACGGCGTTTCGCGGGCCGTCGGCTTGTTGGCCTGGCGTGCCACGAGGATAGTGCGTACGCCGAAGATCGCCACGGATACGACCACGAACATGAACACGCCGGAGAGCGTTGCATCGACGTAATCGTTGAACACGATCTGCTGCATCTGCGCGACCGACTTGGCCGGCGCGAGCAACTTGCCGTCGGCGAGCGCCGCCTGATAATTCGCCGCGTGCGCCAGGAAGCCGACCTTCGGATTCGCATCGAACATCTTCTGCCACCCGGCCGTGAGCGTGCAGGCCAGCAGCCACAGCGTGGGCAGGACCGTCACCCAGGCAAAGCGCTCGCGCTTGAGCTTGTAGAGCACGCACGTCGCGAGGATCAGCGCGATCGCGGCCAGCATCTGGTTGGAGATACCAAACAGCGGCCACAGCGTATTGATGCCACCCAGCGGATCGACCACGCCCTGGTACAGGAAGTAGCCCCACGCAGCCACGCACAGGCCCGTGGCAGTCAGGTTCGCGGGCCACGAATCCGTGCGCTTGAGCGACGGCACGAATGTCCCCAGCAGATCCTGCAGCATGAAGCGGCCGGCACGCGTACCTGCATCGACCGCCGTCAGGATGAACAATGCTTCGAACAGAATCGCGAAGTGATACCAGAACGCCATCATCGCTTCGCCGCCGATCACCCGGTGCAGAATTTGCGCCATGCCGACGGCGAGCGTCGGCGCGCCACCGGCGCGCGAGATGATCGTGTTCTCGCCCACGGCGTGTGCGGTGGCGGTGAGCACTTCCGGCGTGATGGCGAAGCCCCAGCCGGAGACGACGTGCGCCACGGCTTCGGGCGTCGTACCTATCACGGCAGCCGGGCTGTTCATCGCGAAATACACGCCCGGGTCGATCACCGAGGCCGCGACCAGCGCCATGATGGCCACGAACGACTCCATCAGCATGCCGCCGTAGCCGATGAAGCGCGCGTTGAGTTCGTTATCGAGCAGCTTGGGCGTGGTGCCCGACGAGATCAACGCATGGAAGCCGGACACGGCGCCGCACGCGATCGTAATGAAGAGGAACGGGAACAACTTGCCCGACCAGACCGGGCCGCTGCCGTCGACGAACTGAGTGAGCGCGGGCATCTTCAGCTCGGGCGCGACCACCAGAATGCCGATGGCCAGCGCCATGATCGTGCCGATCTTCAGGAACGTCGACAGATAGTCGCGCGGTGCGAGCAACAGCCACACCGGCAGAACGGACGCGACGAAACCGTAGCCGATCAGCATCCACGTCAGTTGCTTGCCGTCAAACGTGAACAGCGGCGCAAAGGTGGCGCTGTCGTGCACGTTCTGGCCGAAAAAGATCGCGGCCATCAGCATCACGAAGCCGATGATCGACACTTCCCCGATGCGGCCCGGACGGATGTAGCGCGTGTAGACGCCCATGAACAGCGCGATCGGGATCGTCAGTCCGACGGTGAACGTGCCCCACGGCGAACCTGCCAGCGCCTTGACCACGATCAGCGCCAGCACGGCCAGAATGATGATCATGATGAGGAACGCGCCGAACAGCGCGATCACCCCGGGGATCATGCCGAGTTCGGACTTCACGAGATCGCCCAGCGAGCGGCCGTCGCGACGCGTGGAGATGAACAGCACCATGAAGTCCTGCACTGCACCCGCGAACACCACCCCGGCGAGAATCCACAACATGCCCGGCAAATAGCCCATCTGCGCGGCGAGCACCGGGCCGACGAGCGGCCCTGCGCCGGCAATGGCGGCGAAGTGGTGCCCGAACAGCACGTAGCGATTGGTCGGCACGTAGTCCAGGCCGTCGTTATGACGCCAGGCCGGCGTCATGCGCGAGCCGTCGAGTTGCGCGACGCGCGTCGCGATGAACTTGCTGTAGAAACGATAAGCGATCAGATACACGCAGACGGCCGCGATCACGATCCAGAGTGCGCTGACGGTTTCGCCGCGCGATAGAGCCACCGTGCCAAGCGCGCATGCGCCGACGACGGCCACCGCTGCCCAGGGCAGTTGTTGCCAGATGCGATTCATTGTCTCTCCTCGGAACTGCCTCCTTCGGCAGCAACCCGGAACGGTGCCGTTGCGGCACTGCCCCGCCTCTTGACCCGGCGCCATGACAGCGCCGTGGAACGTGGCTCACTGCGCGCGCCTCTCTTTCGGGGGTCTGCGCACAGCAAGGACCGGCGGTGCTACGCAGCGCATCGGCATGTGAACCGCCGAACTTGCGTAACACCGGCGAGACGCTGACGAGTGATACTCGGCAGCCCCGGCCACGATTCGGCGTGTAGTATTGGCGTTTGCCCGCCGCGCCACAAGCGCGAAACTACGCAGGTCCGCTACGTGCTATTACGTAGCGAAGCCCCGCGAAACGCGGCACCGCAGCTTTCCGAATGCCATGAATCTCCGACAGAAATTTTTCGTCCTGGCGCTGTTGCCGGTGGCCTTGGCGATGGTCGCCATCGCGCTGGCCGTGCGACACCAAGGCAACGAGCTTTCGCGCGCGCAGCACGACGCCGTGCAAACCACATCGCTGGCCAACAAGCGGGCGGAGCTGCTGCATTACGTGGGCCTCGCGCGCAAGGCCATCGAGCCGCTGTACGACGGCCCCGACACACCCGCCGCCCGCGCGGCCGCCCTCGCCATCCTTGCCCGCCTGGAGTTCGGCAAGGACGGCTACTTTTTCGTCTACGATCTCGAAGGCCGCAGCCTGATGCACCCGCGCCAACCCGAGCTTGTCGGCCACAATCTCTGGTCGCTCAAGGATGCGTCGGGCGCACCCACGATCCAGCGCCTGATCGCGGCGGCGCGCGCCGGCGGCGGCTACGTGCAATATCCGTGGGAAAAGCCGTCCCTGCACCAGATGGCGCCAAAGCTCGGCTACGTCGTCGCCCTGCCCCGCTGGAACTGGATGATCGGCACCGGGATTTATCTCGACGACGTCGAAGCTACGCTGCGCGCGTCGGACGAGCGCGCGCAGGCGAATATTGATCGCACGCTGATCTGGATCACCCTCATCGCCTCGACATGCCTGGCGATCGTGGCCCTGTGCGGGCTCGTCGTAAACATCACCGAACTCAAGACCGCCGATGCGAAGTTGCGCCAACTGGCACGTCAGGTGGTGGAATCGCAGGAACTCGAGCGCGCGCGCATTTCGCGCGAACTGCACGATGGCATCAGTCAATTGCTGGTGTCGGTCAAGCTGCTGCTCGAGTCGGCGTCGATGCGTCTGCCGGGCTCGCCCGCCGCCGCCAGCACTGCGCTGGGCGTGGCTATCGAGCGGTTGAACGGCACGCTCGGGGAAGTGCGACGTATTTCGCAGGCGCTGCGCCCGGCCATGCTCGACGATCTCGGCCTGGCCGCGGCCATCGACCAGCTCGCACGGGAGTTCGGCTCGCATGCGAATCTGCCTGTCGAGATGCAAGTCGAAGGCGACGCCCCCGTGCTGGACGACAACATCAAAACAATGCTCTATCGCATCGCGCAGGAGGCGCTGACCAACATCGAACGCCATGCGCACGCTTCGCGCGTTTCGATCCTGTTGATGTTCAAACCCGACGGCATTCACCTGTCGATTGCTGACGACGGCTGCGGATTCGATGTGACCGACGTACATCACAATCCTCGCCATGGCATCGGCCTGCGCAATATGCGCGAGCGGCTCGATGCCGTCGGCGGCGTTCTCGGCATTCAGTCGTGGCCGGGTCTTACCACCATCAGTGCGTGGGTGCCCCTCACGCCCGCCGCCGCGAAAGCGGCGCTTCGTACAGCCTCACGCCAATGACGCAAGCGCATCCCATTCGACTGCTCCTGATCGACGATCACCCGCTCGTGCGCGATGGACTGCGCGCACGCTTCGATGCCTCGCCCAACCTGCAGGTCGTCGGTGAGGCGGGCAATGCACAGGAAGCGCTCACGCGGGCGAAGACATCGTCGCCGGATCTGGCGCTGATGGACATCAGCATGCGCGGCACGAACGGCATTGAACTGACGGCCCGGTTTCGCGAGCAGTTCCCCCACATCGCCGTGCTGATCCTCTCGATGCATGACAACGCCGAATATGTGCGTCAGGCCGTCCGCGCCGGCGCACGCGGCTACGTGCTCAAGGACGCCCCGGCCCACGAGATCGTGACCGCCATCGAACGCGTGGCGAGCGGCGATTCGTACTACAGCGCCGCCATTGCCGCTCGCGTGGTGCAGGCCTCGACATCGCACGCCCCCATCGACTCGCTCACGCCTCGCGAACGCGAAATCCTCTCGCGTATCGCGCGCGGATTGGCGAACAAGAAAATTGCCACGGAAATGGATTTGTCGGTCCGCACCGTGGAGACGCACCGGCTCAACATCAAACGCAAGCTCGGCATCGAAGGGCAGGCGGAGTTGATCAAGTTCGCGGTGGAGAATCGACTGTAGGTCGCATGCAAGGCGAGCGTCGATCACACGGCGCGCGTGGGTCGGGTGACAGTCATGCGCTCACACCGACCGTGATCAGTGCACAAAAGGGTTGTATACCTCCACGCCGGTATTGGAAAAATCCTTCACGTTGCGCGTGACCACGACAAGCCGATGCACCAGCGCGGTGGCAGCGATCAACTTGTCGATGGGGTGCTCCTGATGAGGCACGCGCATCCGGCCCCACACGTTGCAAATCGTCTGATTGACGTCAAGGATTCGGCCGTCGAAATCGTGCTTCACCGACTCAACCCAGGACTCCACGAGCGCTGCCTGACGAATATCGTTTCGATACCGCAGCTTGCAGGCACCGCGCCGCAACTCGCCTAAGGTGAGCACCGACACGTAACGAGGCAAACCACCGGCGGCGACGTGGCGCATAAAGCGCTGCACGCCAACGTCACCGCCCCCGGACTTGCGGCATTCACTCACGATGTTGGTATCGAGCAGATACATCGGCGGCCTCGATATGCATCAATTGGCACGCTCGAAATCGCTGTCGAGCCCCACGTTGGGCATGGCAAGCAGCGCGTCTTCGAATGATCGGTAGCCCGGCCGCCGCGCCACGTTATCCAGAATCGTCAGCACTTCTTCCTCCGGGGTTCTCCCGTACATGGCCGCACGCGACCGGATCGATCGCATGAGTGGTTCGTCAATCCCTTCGATCAACATCATGTGCATCAGCGCCTCCTGGGTTTCGAATGGAAAAGTCGTTGTCCGAACAGAACAACAGGAGAAATGCTATCACCACGCCCCTTTCGAAAACCGCCAGAATCCTTGCCTGAAAAGCCTTTCGGAAGTCTCACAAGGCAACAAAAATCCCACCGAAGTTTCCCTCGGTGGGATCGTTGTGCGCGGCCCTGACTTGACCGGTGATGCCGGCATCCTGCAAGTTCAGCGCACGATCATTTGAACATCTGAAGCATCACGACTTCAGCCGACGCTCGATGTCGGTCTTCGTGTCGAGCAACGCTTGCGGCAGACGGTGATTGAACGTGTCGAACAGTTCGGTGTGGAGCTTCAACTCTTCGTGCCAAGCGGCAGAGTCCATCGAGGTCACGTCGTCGAACTGCGACGGCGTGAACGACAGACCGTTCCAGTTCAGATCCTCGTAGCGCGGCGTGATGCCGAACGCATGCTCCACCCCTTGCGCGGTGCCGTCGATACGGCCGAGCATCCATGCCAGCACGCGCATGTTCTCGCCGAAGCCCGGCCACACGAACTTGCCGTCGGCGCCCTTGCGGAACCAGTTCACGCAGTAGATCTTCGGCAACGCGGCGCCGAGCTTGTCGAGGTGCGCGCCGGTATCGAGCCAGTGCTGGAAGTAGTCGCTCATGTTGTAGCCACAGAACGGCAGCATGGCGAACGGATCGCGGCGCACCACCCCCTGCTGGCCCGCCGCTGCGGCCGTCGTCTCCGAGCCCATGGTCGCGGCCATGTACACGCCTTCGGTCCAGTCGCGCGCTTCCGTCACCAGCGGCACGGTCGTCGAGCGCCGCCCGCCGAAAATGAACGCGTCGATCGCCACACCGGCCGGGTTCTCCCAGTCGGCATCGATCGACGGACATTGCGATGCCGGTGCCGTGAACCGCGAATTCGGATGCGCCGCCTTGCGGCCCGTCTCCTTCGCGCTCTCCGGCGTCCAGTCCTTGCCCTGCCAGTCGATCAGATGCGCCGGCGGTGTGTCGGTCAGGCCTTCCCACCACACGTCGCCGTCGTCCGTCAACGCCACGTTGGTGAAGATGACGTTCTCGCCGAGCGTCGCCAGCGCGTTCGGGTTGGTCTTCTCGCTCGTACCCGGCGCCACGCCAAAGAAGCCGGCTTCCGGATTGATTGCGTACAGACGGCCATCGCGGCCCGGCTTGATCCAGGCGATGTCGTCCCCAATGGTCTCGACCTTCCAGCCGTCGAAACCCTTCGGCGGGATCAGCATGGCGAAGTTGGTCTTGCCGCAGGCCGATGGGAACGCCGCCGCCACGTGATACTTCCTGCCCTCGGGCGACGTCACGCCAAGGATCAGCATATGTTCGGCCAGCCAGCCCTCGTCGCGGCCCATCTTCGAGGCGATGCGCAGCGCGAAGCACTTCTTGCCCAGCAGCGCATTGCCGCCGTAGCCCGAGCCATAGCTCCAGATCTCGCGGGTTTCCGGAAAATGCACGATGTACTTCGTGTCGTTGCACGGCCATGCCACGTCCTGCTCACCGGCGGCGAGCGGCTTGCCCACCGTGTGCACGCACGGCACGAACTCGCCGTCGGTGCCCAGCACGTCGTACACGGCACGGCCCATGCGCGTCATGATGCGCATGTTCACGGCCACGTACGGCGTGTCGGACAATTCCACGCCGATATGGGCAATCGGCGAGCCGAGCGGGCCCATCGAGAACGGCACGACATACATCGTGCGGCCGCGCATGCAGCCCTGGAACAGGCCGTCGAGCGTCGTGCGCATTTCGCGCGGATCGACCCAGTGATTGGTCGGACCGGCGTCTTCGCGCTTTTCGCTACAGATGAACGTGCGGTCTTCCACCCGGGCGACATCCGACGGATCGGAGAGCGCGAGGAACGAGTTCGGGCGCTTGGCTGGGTTGAGCCGCTTCATCGTGCCGGCGGCCACCATCTGTTCGCACAGACGGTCGTATTCCTCCTGCGAGCCGTCGCACCAGACGACACGCTCGGGCTGGGTGATCGCCGCGATGTGCGACACCCAGTCGATCAGCTTGCGATGACGCACCCAGGTGGGCAGATCACGGGTAGCGACATTGGACGAGGAGGAGGCGTTGAGCGCACTTGCGCTCGCACTGGCTTGCGTCATGGGGGTTGTCTCCATGCAGAGTCGGGAAATCGAGGCGGACGCCGGGCGTCCGTCGTGCAGGCACCGTGGACGGCCGGGCGACCCTTCCGGTTGGGGATACCGGAAGGGCAGGATAGCCCCGGCGATCGCCGTGTGCGCAGAACCTCAACGCGCACGCAGGCACGGGCCGCACGAAGTACGAAGCGTGTTGTGTAGCTTGCGACGCACGCAAGACCACACGCGGGAAAGCAGGGGGCAACACGCGCACCGATACGTGCGCATCAGGCGTCTCGCTCACCGGGTCCGACTTGCTTTTGCGGGGTGGGTTCGATTTTTTGCCATCGTGTTGAGGCGGTTTCGCCATGGTTGCCAGGACACCTGCCATACTATGCAAAACGAGGCGTCAGCATACCACCGCGCAAATTGCTCCGGTGCTGCGTCGCAACAAGGCCTGCGCTGGGTTGCCCCGACAGACGCTGTCCCTGTCGTCGACCCGTTCGTCCGCCGGTCGCGGCGGCCTCAGACCCATGTTCCGCCCGCGCAGAACGCTCGCCGTCCTGCGCCGATCCGATTACGTTTCGCCATGAAAATTGCCATTCTCGACGACTATCAGGACGCCGTTCGCAAGCTCGACTGCTTCTCCCTGCTGGCCGGTCACGACGTCAAGGTCTTCAACAACACGGTCAAGGGCGTCGGGCAACTCGCCGCCCGCGTCGGCGAAGCGGAAGTGCTCGTCCTGGTTCGCGAGCGCACCGCCATCACCGCCCAGCTCATCGACAAACTGCCGCGTCTGCGCATCATCAGCCAGACCGGGCGTGCCGGCGCGCACATCGACATCGACGCCTGTACCGCCCGCGGCGTGGCCGTGCTCGAGGGCATCGGCTCGCCGACCGCGCCGGCCGAACTTACCTGGGCACTGATCATGGCCGCCCAGCGCCGGATTCCTCAGTATGTCTCCAGCCTCAAGCACGGCGCCTGGCAGCAGTCCGGTCTGAAATCGTCGAGCATGCCGGCGAATTTCGGGCTGGGTCAGGTGCTGCGCGGTCAGACCCTCGGCCTCTGGGGCTACGGCAAGATCGGTCGACTCGTGGCGGGCTACGGCCGCGCGTTCGGCATGGAAGTGATGGTCTGGGGCCGAGAAGGATCGCGAGAAGCGGCCGCCGCCGATGGCTTGCGCGTGGCGAACAGCAAGGAAGAACTGTTCACGCAAATCGACGTGCTGTCGTTGCACCTGCGCCTGAACGACGAGACGCGTCACCTCGTCAAACTCGACGACCTGCTGCACATGAAGCCCACGGCACTGTTCGTGAATACGAGCCGCGCGGAACTGGTCGAAGAGAATGCATTGATCACGGCACTCAATCGGGGCCGCCCCGGCATGGCCGCCATCGACGTCTTCGAGAGCGAGCCGATTCTGCAGGGCAATCCCCTGCTGCGACTGGAGAATTGCGTGTGCACGCCGCACATCGGCTACGTCGAGCGGGAGAGCTACGAGCTGTATTTCCGCGTGGCCTTCCAGAATATCGTCGATTTCCTGAACGGCGACCGCTCGCACGTCGCCAACCCGGCCGCGCTGCTCGGCTTCGGGCGCTGACATTTGCAGCGCCGGCGAGGCGCCTACGCCATCGTGTCCCGATGTCGCAGGAAAGTCTCGCCGTCCTGGCGACCCAGCGCGAAGGCCGGGCCCATCATCTCGGGGCGCGTATAATCCCAACTTGAAATCGGCACGGGCACGGACGGCTGCACGTACAAGCGGTCCTGCCCGGCGTGATGTTGCGTAAAGATCTGCGGACGCGGGTAGCGCCGCGTCACCAGCACCAGTACTTGCCCCGGCGTGGCGTCGAGCGCATCGACCGGCACATTGTCGACCATGCCGCCGTCGAGCACAGGGCGACCGTCGCGCCGCAGAATCGGCGTGAACGGCGGCGTGCATGACGATTGCAGCATCAGATCGGCCAGATCCGCCGTCGTCCGGCAATCTTGCGCGCGCACGAATTCAGGGGTGAATCCGAGCTGCCTCGCGAGCGTTGGATGCAACGTGCGACGCATGTGCTTGTCGATGTTGTACGCCACTAGCCCCGCTGCCGTCGCCATGCGTGGCCCGAGCCAGCGCGGGATGTGCGACAGGCCCACGCGAATCTCCGGCGCCGCGGCAAGTTTGTCGAGCTGGCCGTCATAGATCGCGAGCAGCGCTTGACGATAGATGCGGTAATGCGGAAATACCCGTTCACGGCGCACCAGGTTGCCCCAATAGGCGTTCTTGCGATTGCTCGCGAGCGCCTGCCGGTAGTAATCCATCACCCAGTCCGACGAGCGCATGTGCAGCATGCACGCTGTGGCCGCGCCGGCCGAAATGCCGGTGATGACGCGCGGGCGCAGCGGCATGTCGCGCGTCACGCGCTCCCAGAATCCCGCCTGCCACCAGCAACGGTTGCCGCCCCCGGCGAATACGATCTGATCGAACAATTGCCCTCCTCGGTGCTATCGCGCGAGCCACGTCGACCGCCTCGCGCCCGTGCGCTCACAGCAGCGCATAGGTCGTCGTCGCATGCACGGCCATCTTGCCCGACGCGTCGAGAATCTCGATTTCGCCGAACACCAGGTTCTTGCCGCGACGCAGAATCCGCGCAATCACGCGCAGATCGCCATCGGTCACCGGGCGCATGAACTGCGTGTTGAGCGTGACGGTCGTCATTGGCTGGAAGCCGCCAAGCGCGGCGGAGAGTGCCACCACCATCGCCGTGTCGGCCACGGCCATGAACACCTGACCGCAGATCACGCCGCCGCCATGCTTGAATGCGGCGTCGAACGGCAATCTCAGTTCGCTTTGCTCCGGACCGGTCGCTTCGATCCGCAGATTCAATTGCCGCACCCACGGCGACACGAGCCCGTCGAGCATTTTCTGCGCTTGCACCAGCTCCATCCTGAGCGTCCTCCCATTTCGTTGTGACGCCGATGATAGCCGCAAAACAGCAGCGCCACCCGGCGAAGGGTGGCGCTTGGGTCATACGCCCGGGCCATACGCCCGGATCACGCACGCGAATGACGAACAGCGGCAACTCACCCGCTCGTCTTGTCGTGACGAATCCGTCGGCTCTGATGATTTTCGCGATGCTGGACGCCGGCCTGCTCGCCTGCGCTCACATGGCCGTTCTTGCCGGCGTGCGCTTCGGTGGCATCGACATGCGCCTGTCCGCGCTCGAGGCTACCGGCCTGCTGGTTGGTCAACGTACCGGCGGCTTGTCCTTGCGCGATGCGCTTCTCCTGATTGACGTTGCGTTGCACGTCGGCCTGCATGCGCTCCGACGACGCCGATGCGGGATTCCCCACCCGGTCGTTGTGCTTGAGCTGCTCGATCGTTGCGCTCTCCTTGTTCTGGGCGCGGGCAATGCGGGCTTTCTCGGCCGCCGTGTCACCGGTGTGATCGGCGTGCGCCTGCATCCGGTCGATCTTCGCCTCGCCCTTCTCGATGCGCGACGCTTCCTTCGTCGTCAACTGACCGCTCTTGAGCCCGTTGTCGATGCGCTGCTGTTGCTTGACGTCGCGCGACGTCTCGGTCGTGGGCGTCTGGGCAAACGCCTGCGAGGCGAACAGACCGCCCAAGGCAACGGTCACGGCGCTCAGAATCACGGTTTTGCGGACGTTCATGATGGAATCCTTATTGGCTTTGCACTGCTTTGAATTGGCCTGAACACGCATGCGGTGATGCGTCTTCAGGAAACCGGCGGGGATCCGGGCCGTTGGCGGGATTGCCAGCGAATGCCCATGTCCTTAGGCGGTTTAACGGGGCAGACGAGCGCCGCGCCGACAGCGGGCGTGTAACCGGGCAGTCCGAAAAGTAACCACCTGTAATCGGCGCGCCTGTCTCGATTCGCGCCATGTCCCTGAAATCGCTGGGACACCCGCAGACAGCGCCGTAACGATTTGATACAGTGGTGCCCATTTGGCCGGCACGCGGCGCTAGCGAGCGTGCCACTCCGTACCTGTCAGCCCCCTTACGCGAACTCGCGAGTCAAGAAGGAGCCTTCCCCATGCAGAGCACCAGAGACGATCTCGGCAAACTGATCTTGCGCCTTACCCTCGGCATCCTGCTGCTGTTTCACGGCGTCAGCAAGGTCATCAACGGGATCGGCTTCATCGAGGGCATGATCACGTCGCACGGCCTGCCGAGCTTTCTCGCCTATGGCGTCTATCTTGGCGAACTGCTCGCCCCGGTCCTGCTGATTCTCGGCGTTCTCACCCGCCTGGGCGGCCTGCTCGTCGTGGCCAATATGGTGGTTGCGTTCTCGCTGGTACACCTGAACCAACTCGGCGATCTCGCGAAGACCGGCGGCTGGTCGCTCGAACTGCAAGCCTTCTATCTGTTCATGGGCGTTTGCCTGATGCTCTTCGGTGCCGGCCGCTACAGCGTGTCGGGCGGTCGCGGCGCCTGGGACTGATCGAACGACAACAGGCGTCGGGCGCGCACTGACGCACGAAGTTCATGAACGGCCCGCCCTTGTCGACACCCGGCAAGGGCGGGCCGAGTCGTTTCGGAATATTGCGAATCCCGGCGCTGGTAACGTCAGGTAATACACCGGTTGCACTTTGCAACGTGTTCGGTGCGGCGATGACTTACTCTGAAACTGCCAATTCCGGCAGTATCCACAGGGAGTCAACACCATGCGCAAACTGAAGATCGCCGCCGCGTCGGCCATCCTCGTCGCCACCTCGATGCTCGGCGTCGCTTATACCGCCAATGCCGCCGATGCCGCGGCACCGGCCACGGCACCCCATGCCGCCGCGTACCACACGCGCGGCGAGCGCGGCCCGTGGGGGCTCGGCGACATGCACAAGCTGCACGATCAATTGAAACTCAACGCGCAGCAGGAACAAGCGTGGCAGCAGGCAGTGACCACGTCGAAGCAGAATCACGACGCCATGCGCAAGAATGGCGAACAGTTCCGGCAGATGATGGCGCAGACGAAGGATCAGACGATCCTCGACCTGGCCGGCATGCGCGCCGCCCGCGAGAAGGCGTTCGACGAGAACCGTCAGCTTCGCAGCCAGACGGAGGATGCCTGGTTGAACGTGTACAACGGTCTGAACAACGACCAGAAGACGCTCGTGAGCACCACGATCAAGGCGCGCTGGGCCAAGATGAAGGCCTGGCACGACAAGGCAAGGCAACATCGCGGTCCGATGCACAAGAGCGCCCCGGCCCCGCAAGCGCCGGCCGGTCAAGCGCAGTAAGTCACATAGGTGCGAGCCCAGCGCCGCCGGGCACGATGGCCCGGCGCGCGCCGGTGCTCAGGTCTCGCTCCAGAGGCGTAGCAGGTTGTGATAACAGCCAACGAGCGAGCGCCGCGCGGTCTCGTCAGCGTCCGACGCGTTGAGACGCTGGATCGCGTTGTCCATATCGAGGAGCAGCGTGCGCTGCGTGTCGTCCCGCACGAGGCTCTGCACCCAGAAGAAGCACCCGACCCGCGTGCCTCGCGTGATCGGGTTCACGCGGTGCAGGCTGGTCGCCGGATACAGCACCATGTCGCCTGCGGCCAATTTCACCTCGTGCGCCCCGTACTGATCCTCGATCACCAATTCTCCGCCGTCGTACGCATCCGGCGACGCGAGAAAGAGCGTGGCGGAGATATCCGTGCGAATGCGCATGCCGCTGCCCGGCTGCAAACGAATCGCCCCGTCCACGTGGTGGCCGAAGTGCATGCCTTCGCCGTAGCGGTTGAACATCGGCGCGTACACCTTGTTCGGCAACGCCGCGCTGATAAACAGCGGATTGCGCTCCAGCGCACCGAGAATCACGTCGCCCAGTTCGCGAGCCACGGCCGAGCGCTCGTCGATCTGCTGGTTCTGTTTGACAGGTGCCCCCTGATAGCCCGCCGTGGCCAGGCCGTCGACCCAGGCGTCGCCCGCGTTGTCGAGCATTGCGCGAACCCAGCGCACCTGCTCGGCATTGAGGACATTCGGAATGCGTAGCAACATCGGCGTGCGTCTCCGTCAGAACCGGTAAGTGCCCGTGAGCAGCGCCGTGCGCCCGATGCCCGGCGCAGCCCGTCCGCCGTCGGACGGCACCAGGGCGTCGAAGTAGGTCTTGTTGAACACGTTGAGCAGGTTGAGGCGAATGTCGTATTTCGGCTGATGGTAAGCGATCGTGGCGTCCCAGCGCGTGTAACCGCCCACGCGAATCAGGTTCGTGTTCGCCGCATAGCGCATTGACATGTACTTCATGCCGCCGCCCACCTCCCAGTGACCGAGCGTATAGGTCGACCAGAGCGTCAGCGAATGTCGCGGCGTGTTGGCCAGCACATTGCCCTGCGTACCGTCGTTCGCCTGCACCACTTCCGAGTTCAGAAACATATAGCCGCCCATCACCTGCCAGTTTGACGTGATACGGCCCGTGGCGCTCACTTGCGCGCCGCGAATGCGCACCTTGCCCGCGTTCGTGTATTCGCCCGACGTGCCGGTCTGCGTGCGCGCATTGTCCTGCGTGACCTGGAACAGTGCAGTGTTGATCGCCAGATTGTCGTCGAACAGATTCCACTTGCTTCCAACTTCGAACGATTCGTTCGTCGCGGGCGGCAGGGCCTGCGTGTTGTTGGTGACGGTGAGCGTTTCAAGCGACGGGTTGAACGACGTGCCGTACGAGAAGTAATACGACTGTGCCTCGCTCGGCTGATAGATCACGCCCGTGCGCACGCTCGTGTAGTTGACCGTTTGCGTCGCGTAGCGCGGCGAACTGACAGTGTTCGAAAGCTGCGCCTTGAAGCGATCCCAGCGCAGGCCGCCCACGATCTTCCAGTGGCGGCTCAGCTCGACGGTATCGTTCGCGTAGAACGCGACGGTCTGTGCCGTTCCCTGCGCCAGGTTACCGGCGGTCGTCGTGACATTCGGCAGATTCGCATAGTAGGCCGTACTGTTGGCGGGAATCCAGCCGAGGAAGCCCGTCGACTGTCCGGCGCCGGTGCGCGAATACGCCTGATTTTCATATGTGTCCTGCCCGAACTCCGCGCCGGCGATCAGGGTGTGCTTGACCGGCCCGGTCGCGAATGTCTTCACGACATCGGTCTGGTTGTATAGCGACGAGTCGGTGATCTTGCGATCGTGACTCTGCAACTGCACCCAGAGCTGATCGAGCGAATACGACGGAAGGCCGGCCGTCGGACGGGCCGGCAACGACGTGAATCCCCCGGTGCCGTTGGCGACGCCCACCGCATGCGGCGATGTTTCGATGGCGTCGATGACATAGCGGCTGTACTGGGTCTGGTTCGTGATCTTGAGGCTGTCGTCGACCCTGTGCTCGATCTTGGCCGAGAGGCTCATCACGTCCTGCACCGTGCGGTCGGTCGTCAGACCGTAGAACTGTTGCTTCGAGACCGGCAGCGGACTGCCGTTGTAGCCCACGGTGCCGTAGTCCGCCATGTCGCGGTTATGTTGGACGAGCGCGGAAAGCGTGATCTGTGTGGGCGTACCGATGCCAAGCTTGAGCGTGGGCGCAACGCCCCAATCCCGATTGTTCATGACGTCGCGCGTCGTATGGATATTTTGCGCAAAGCCGTTGATCCGGAACGCAGCAGTATCCGAGAGCGGATGATTGAGGTCGAACGAGGTGCGGTATTGGTCGTTCGTGCCGAGCGTGCCCGAGAATTCGTTGAGCGGCTTGAGATTGGCCTGCTTGCTCACCTGATTGATGACGCCGCCGGTCGAACCCCGGCCGAACAGCATGGACGACGGGCCTTCGAGCACTTCGATGGCCTCGAGATCGAACGTATCGCGATAATACTGGCCCCGATCGCGGAAGCCGTCGAGATAGATGTCGGTGCGTGCCGCGAAACCGCGCAGATTGATGTTGTTGCCGATCTGCCCGCCCTCGGCGCCGCCGAGCGTAATGGCCGGCGAATTGCGCAGTGCGTCGGCGAACGACGTGGCGCCCTGCGCCTGCATGACCGCCTTGTCGATCACGGTGACCGATTGCGGGATGTCGCGGATCGCCGTGGGCACCTTGCCGCCGACGGTCGAGATGTCGCGCTGGTACTCGTCACGAATCGACGTGCCCGACACTTCGGTCTGCGGCAACGTGGTGGCCGGTGCGGCGTCTTGCGCTGTGCTCTGGGACGGCACGGCAACCGTGCTCTGTGCCAGGGTGGGCGAGGCGTAAGTGACGGCGAACGGCGTGGCGAAGAGCGTCATCATTGCCACCGTCAGAGGCTTGCGTTGCATCATGATCGATCGGTTTCGAAAGGCGTCGTGGTCGGAAAAGGGAGGGAGAACACCGACGGCGTGCGCCGAACCCAACGGTGACGCCTCATTCGCGGTGGGTTCCCTCGACATGGAGCGCGAATATAAATGAGAATGATTTACATTACAATCGATTTGCGATGGCTGACGTAAATCTCCGACAGGGGTCTCGCGCCCGGCAACACCCGAGCAGCAGGGCCGAACATCCGATTGATGGCCGCAGCGACCGCGCGGCGGGTGACTGCCGGGACGGCGCGACGCCCGCAATGACATGTGAATTCCTCGGGTATTGCCGAAGAAATCGAGACTCGTGTTTATACTTTGGGCTGCAGTACTGAAAGCATTCGGCCGGAGCCCCCCCGGAACGGCCTTGACGTTTCGCCAGATTGCCGATGCGCCGGTCCCGATGGCAGCCCATGCCGCGCGCCGGATCCGTTGGTCGGGCTCGACGACATCTTGAATTCGCCGCGCCGGTGCCACTCCCCTGGGGTGCGCGCCGGTGTTGCCTATTTGCCGTCCAGGGACAATGCAAGCCACCAGATCGCTCTACCTGCTGGGACCGATGCGGGTCGAACAAGGCAAACAAGCCTGCGCCGTGAAATACACGAAAGCGCGTGGCCTGTTGGCCTACCTCGCCCTGCAACCGGGCTTCCATACGCGCGGCGCACTCGCCGACCTGTTCTGGCCCGATGAAGATGGCCAGGGGGGCCGCGACAAGCTCAAGCGCATGCTCTTCCATCTGCGCGACACTCTCGGCGACGAACTCTTCGAATCCGACCGCCAGGTCGTGCGTCTGCGCCCCGAGACTGGCCTCTGGATCGACGCACATGTCTTCGCGAGCATGATCGAGCAGGCGAATCGCACGCTCGACGCCGTGACGGGCCTGGATCTGGCCGCGCATCTGCAACATCTCGCCGACGCCGTCGCGCTCTACCAAGGCCCGTTCCTGCACGGACTGTCGGTACGCGACACCCCCGATCTCGACCAGTGGATCGAGCTCCAACGCGACGAATATCAGCGCCGTCGCGTCTTTGGCGAGCGGCTGCTCGCCGACGGTTACGCGCGTCTGGGCGATCTCGATCAGGCACTCGCGCATGCCCGCCAGCTCGTCGCGCTCGCCCCGTTCGACGAATCGGGCTGGCACTGCCTGCTCGCGCTGCTACTGCGCGCCGGACGCCGCGACGAAGCCGAGACCGAATACCGCCGTCTGCGCGACATCCTCGACGAAGAACTCGGTGAGCTGCCCGGCGAGGCGCTCACCCAGTTGCTGGAAACGCCGCCCGCGCGCATGGAACAGCGCGCGACGGGCCCGGAGCGCCGCCAACTGACGGTCGTGGCCATCGAACTCGCGCCGAACGGCATCGACGATCCTGACCAGCTCGTGGGCACGATGCGCCCGCCGCTGGTGCAGTGCGAGACGATCCTGCGTCAGTCGTGGGGCTACACGGTGCGCACGCCGACAGGCGGCCTGCTCGGCTATTTCGGCTATCCCACCGCACTCGAAGGCGCCGGACGCCACGCCGTCGAAGCCGCCATGCGCTGCGTGCAGGCAAGCTCCGCGCGCGTCGGCATCGGTGTGGGCATTCACACCGGGCTGGTCATCAGCTCGGTGGCGGACGACAGCCCCGACACCGGCGGACGCGTCTCGCGCTCGGCCACACAGCTTGCCGACATGGCGCTCCCCGGCGAAGTGCTGATCTGCGACGCCACGCAACGTCTCATTGGCGTGGCCATCGCCACCACGTCGCACGGCAGCGTGCGCGAGCGCCACGCCCATCGCGAAATTCCGGTGTTTCGCGTCAACCCCGATCCGACGCCGGAACGCCGTTCGCGCCGTCGCGCGGCGATGCTCTTCGGCCGCGATGCCACCCTGGCGGAACTCACCGCCGCGCATACGGCCATGCGCGACGCCAACGCCGGTCACGGCGTGCTGGCACTTGTGATTGGCGAAGCCGGTATTGGCAAATCGGCGCTGGTGCGGCATTTCGTCGAGACGCGCGGCCTGCGCGCGATCGAACTGGCCTGTGCGCCGGACGGCGCCGGCACGCCGTTCCACCCGATCGCGCGCTGGCTGCGCACGCGACCGGCCGACGGCGCTGCGGAACTCCCACAACCCGCCTTGCTGGCCCATCGCCGCCTGTGCGCCCTGTTCGACAGGCACGCCGACGCCAACGTGCCGCACGCATGGAAGCAGGCAGTACTCGACGAGACGCCCGCCCTGCTCTCCGCCCTGCTGCCCGACGGCGGTGTTCTGGTGCTCGACGACGCCCACTGGGCCGATCCGTCCACGCTGGAATGGCTCGCGCTCATGGCGGAAAATCCGCCGCGCGGCCGCCTGTTGATGGTGTGCGCCCGGCCCGAATTCGAGCAACCGTGGCGTCATCACGTGGGCTTGCGTCGAATCGACCTGGCACCGCTCGATGCGGGTGCCGCCGCGTCGATCGTGCGCGCGGCGACCCCGCGCGTGGCCCTGCCCGCCGCCCTGCGCGAGCGCATCGTGCATCTGGCCGAGGGCGTGCCGCTGTTCCTGCAAGAGCTGGCGCGAGCCACGGCAGCCCAACAGGGCGCCCGCACCGCCGCCGGCGCCATGCCCATGCCCGCGAGCCTTCAGGAACTGATGATGGCGCGCATCGACGCCGCAGGCAGCGCCAAGCCGGTCGCCCACTTCGCCTCGTGCCTCGGCCCGGCATTTCAGGCCGATCTGCTCGCCGCCGCGAGCGGGCGTTCGATGGCGCTCGTCGAGCGCGCACTCGACACGCTCGTCGCCTGCGCGCTGGTGCAGCGACAGGACAACGGCCGCTACGTCTTCCGCCACGCGCTGCTGCACAAGGCCGCTTACGACGCACAGCCGCAGGAACGCCGTCAGGACGCGCACCGCCGGATCGCGCTCGCCATGCGCGAGCACGCCGCCGCCGTGCAGACCGAACCCGAAGTGCTCGCGTGGCATTTCCGTCAAGCCAACGAACCGGACGCCGCCATCGAGCACTACCGTCTCGCGGGCGAATATGCGACCGGGCGCCAGGCGTTCCGCGAAGCGTGCGCGCACTACCAGAGCGCGCTCGACGTGCTGCGTCAGACCGGCACCGGCGCCCAGACCGCGCAGCGCGAGCTGCAACTGCGCATGGCGCTCGGCGTGCCGCTCGTCTCGCTACACGGCTACGGCTCGGAGCCGGCGCGCCACAACTTCGAGACGGCCCTCGCGCTCGCGCAGCCAATGGGCGACGACGTCGCGCTGTTCCCGGTCTTCTGGGGACTGTGGCTCGGCTCAAGCTCCTGGAGCGGCTTCGAGCGCAGTATCGAACTCGCACGCAAGCTCATCCTTATCGCGGAACAGGCCGGGGCCGCACCGTTGCTCGCTCATGCGTACTACGCGCTGGGCAACAGCCTGTGCTGCCACGGCGACTTCGGCGGCGCGGTCACGGCGCTGGAAAGCAGCCTGGCCCACTACCGTCCCGAGCACGCCGACACCGGCCTCGGCGAAGACGCTCGCATCACCGCACTCTCGTTCCTCTCGTGGGCGTACTGGTTCGTCGGACGGCACGACGCCTCGCTCGCGGCCAGCGAAGAGGCGCTGGCAATGGGACGTCAGCAAGGCCGCCGCTATTCCTTCTCGTTCGCCCTGGTGTTTGCCGCGATGCTGCGACGCCTGCGTCGCGAGGTGGCCTCCGCCGAAGCACTGGCGAGCGAGGCCATCGAAGTCGCGTCGGAGACCGGCGTGGCGCTCTGGGCACTCGCCGGGCAGACGATTCGCGGCTGGGCGCTCGCTTCGCGCGGCGACGTGAGCGGCCTCGAGCGCATTACCGACAGCGTAGGACGTCTAAGCGAAATCATGGGCGGCGTCGAGGGCATCTTCTTCGGGTTGCTCGTGGAAGCGTGTGCCGGCACCGGCGACATTGCGCTCGGACTGCATGCCGCCGAGCGCGGCACCCACGTGACCGCGCGCCGCAGCGACGCCCATTGGCAAGCGGAATTCCTGCGCCAGAAAGGGAGTTTTCTGCGCGCCGGTCATCACCCCGACGACGCCGTGCGTCCATGGCTTGAGCACGCACTGGAGATTGCGCAGGCGCAGGCGTCGCCAATGCTCACCTTGCGCGCATCGGTCAGTCTGTTGCGTCTGGGCGGAGGCAACGCGCCGGGCGACGCCGAGTACGTGGCCGTGCTGCGTGGGGCGCTCGACGCACTGCAAGGCGGCGAGACCCTCGCCGACGTGCAGGAGGCGCGTGCGGTGATCGCCGACGTTTTCGCACGCCGGCCCGTCCTGCGCACCGCCCGCTACGGGAGCTGATCAGGCAACGGCAGGCGGCGTGCCCGTGACGGCCATGCGCGCACCGCGCGAATAGCCGCTATCAGGCATGCCGTATGTCCGTGCGGGGCCCGGCCGCTATATTGCGGCGACCGGTGCCCCCCGAGCCCAACCACCGAACCGACATGTCTCTCGACTCCATGCGCGCGCCCGCCGGCGCCTCGCCGGACATCCGCCCCACCGACAGCGTCGCGCCCGGCGCCTCGGTGAATGCCGTTGCCGTCGCGACCGTCGAACCCAGTGCCCCCGCTTCGCGGGTTTCGCGGGAAGTCGTTGTCTCCGGCTGCGTCAAGCGCCGTCACTCCTTCGATCTCTGCGCACTGATGCGCCTGCCGACGCAACTGACCGGGCCACTCGACGTCACCTGCCTGTCGGGCAGGACGGTGCGCAGCGCGAGCGAATTCAAAGGCGTCCGTCTGAGCGCGTTGCTCGACATCGCGCAACTGCGCCTGCCGCAGGCGCGCGACTTCACGCGCGCCTGCGTATTGGCGCAAGGCGCCGATGGCTACACCGTCATGTTCTCGTGGCATGAGCTGTACAACACGCCGGTCGGCGTGGGCGCACTCGTCGTCTATGAACGCGACGGACGGCCGCTTGGCGATGACGACGGCGGCATCGGCCTAATTTCGACGTGTGATCGTCGCGTGGCGCTACGCCAAGTACGTTCACTCGCGCGGCTCTCCGTCCAACTGGTCGATCCGCCCATGCGTTGACGCGTGCCGCAATGACCGTGAGCCCCATACACTGGTGGCACTTTTCTTACGGTAACGCGAACGATGACGCCCCCTCACCGCAACCCTGTCGCGACGGACAGCCAGTCCATCGGCCGCTGGCGCATGCCGCCCGAGTGGCATGCGCATGCCGCTTGCTGGATGGCGTGGCCGAGCCGCACGGTCATGTCGGGCGCCCGCCGGCATGAGGTCATCGTCGAGCTGGGACGCATGGCCCACGCGATCGCGCACTTCGAGCCGTTGCATGTGGCGGTCGATCCGCATCATCTCGACGAAGCGCGCCGCCTCCTGCCGGCCAACGCCACACTTCACCCGATGCCCGTCGACGATCACTGGATGCGCGACACCGGCCCGACCTTCGTGCTCGACGACGCCGGGGCGCTGCACGCACTGGGATGGAACTTCAACGGTTGGGGACAGAAGATCCGGCCGATGCCGGACGCCGATCCGAAGCTCGCGAAACGCGTCGCGCTGGCGCTCGACGTGGCCACGACGTCGATGCCGCTCGTGGCCGAGGGCGGGTCGTGGCATGTGGATGGCGAGGGCACGATGCTCGTGACGCAGACGTCGATTCTAAATCCGAATCGCAACCCGGGCCTGACCCGCCGTGAGGCGGAAGACGTGTTCCGTCACTGGCTGGGGGCGACACATGTGGTGTGGCTGCCCGGCTCGTGGCTGGACACGATCACCGACGGCCACGTCGACGGCATCGCGAGCTTCGTGCGGCCCGGCGTGTTGCTCGCCACCGGGGCCGACGATCATGACGAATGGGCGCGTGAGGCGAGGGAAAACCTGCGAGCGCTGCGCCTGGCGCGCGATGCCCGCGGACGGCATTTCGATATCGGACTGCTGCCCTGCATCGACTTCGACGCCCTGCCTGCCGCCGTCGCGGACGATCCCGACTTCGCGCCGGAGTATGTGAATTTCTATTTGCCCAACGGTGGCGTAGTGATGGCGTCGTTCGGCGATCCGGCAGCCGATGCGCAAGCACGCGACATCGTGCAGCAGGCGTTCCCCGACCGACACGTTGCGCAAGTACCGCTGCGTGGCATTGCCCGACGCGGCGGCGGCATTCACTGTTGCACGCAACAACAACCGGCCGCCGTCTCACCCTGAGTTGCCGACGCGCTCATCGAGACCGACGCCCGCCGGCGCCAGTCCGCCCCGGCCCGCCTTAACTCGACGCCGTGCGGCGTTTGCGCGCAGGCGCGGCCTTCGCCACCGAGTCGGCCTTCGTGCCCGTGGTCTTCGGCTTCGCTGACGGCTTCCCGACCGTCCCTGCGATGGGCTTCCTGGTGGCCTTCGTGGTGGGCTTCGTCGAGGGTTTCGTGGCTGACTTCGCCACGCGCTTCCCCTCGCCCGCTGGTGCACGCGGCGCGTTCGTCGCGAGCTGCGAGCGCACACGCTGCTGCATGTCGACGATATCCGAGTCGAGAATGAGACGACCGCGCAGCTTCCCGTTCATCCGTTTGATGTAAGTGCGCGCTTCCTGCATGTGAACCTGCATGAGTTCACGCACGCGTTGCGAATCTCCCGCGCGCGCCGCCTCGGTAATCCGGCGATGAATGTCGACGTTCGCCGTACCGAACTTCTCGTGTTCGCGTCGCGGCGTCTCGTTGCCGAACACAATCAGTTGGCGAATCATCTCGTTGACGAGTTCGCAGGTGAACCGCAGAAAGCTGTTGGGATTGGCCGCCGCGAGAATATCGTGGAAGTCCATATCGGCCTGACGCTGGCGCAGCAATTCGCGCCGGTCGTGCGACGCGGGACTGCAACAGGCCATGTTGTGTTCCAGCGCGTCGAAGTCGGCCTCGCTGAGATGCGGCACCGCACCGGCGGCCAGCTCCGGCTCCAGCAACTGGCGCACCGTGTAAATGTCGTCGATGCTCACTTCCTTGAAGAACAGGTAGTTCTGCATGAGCTGGAAGGTGCGATCGAGCGGCACCTCCACCACCATGCCGCCGCCCGACGGCCCGGTGCTCACCTTGATGAGACCCTGAACTTCGAGCGACTTGAGCGCTTCGCGAATGGTGCTCTTCGACACCGCGAACATCTGCTGCAATTCCACTTCGCGCGGCAGACGGTCGCCAGGCAGCAGATTGCCCTCGGTAATCAGGCGCTTGATGGCTTCGGCGACCAGATCGCCACGCTTTTGTTGTTTGATTTCCAACGGCTCTCTCACCGTTTGCGCATCTCGTGCCATAGGGCGCCTCACAAGGGTCTGTTCACGTGGCTTGCCGGCTTGTGAACGTGTTCTACCGGCGGTGCCGGATGAGAATTTTTTCCGATTGACACCCCGAAATATTATACCTACGATCAAATTCATCCTATTTATCATAATAAATATGACGGATAGGGATAAGGCCCCGGACGTTGCAAGTTGTCACTGTCAGGTCGCTGCCGCAGATCGAGTTTTTCAGGTCGGCGGCCGGTCAGCGTGTGACGCGCTGCACGTTTGCACCCCATGAACGATTGCTCCCTTCCCTGGAGACCCAATTGAATCGTCGTGAACTGTTGAAGCTTGCCGCTGCGGCGTCTCTGCCTGCCTCCTTGATCTCCGCGCGCGATGTGTTCGCGCAAACCACCGGCGCCATCCAGTTGGCGTGTCCGGTACCGATGTCGGGCCCGTTCGCGGCGAACGGCAAGTTTGCCGATCTGGGCATGAAACTCATTGTCGAGCAGTACGGCAAGGTGGTTGGCCGACCGCTCGCCTATACCACGCTCGATACCGAAGGCAAGCCCGCCACGGCGATCCGTCGCGTGCAGGAAATCGCGCAGCAGAAGGGCGCGCGATTCTTCGCGGGCGGCATTCTGTCGTCCGAAGCGCTCGCCATGGGTAAGGAAGTCGAAAAGGCCGGCGGCGTATTCATCACCACGGCCGGCGCCGACGAAATCACGGGCAAGGACTGCAACAGCGCCACGTTCCGCTGGTCGGTGCCGACCTTCGGCGCCATCGAGCAAACGGTGCGCCCGCTCATCGAATCGATGCCCAAGGCCAAGCGCTGGTACACGATCACGCCGCAATACGTGTTCGGCGAAGGCTTGCTCACGGCCGCGAAGAACGTGTTCAAGGAAAAGGGCATCGAGCACGTCGGCAACAGCTATCACTCGCTGTCGGAGAAGGAGTTCTCGGGCTATCTCACGAACGCGGTCGCCGCCAAGCCCGACGTGCTGCTGTTGTTGAACTTCGGCTCGCAATCGTCCGACACGTTGCGTCAGGCGGTGAGCTTCGGCATGAAGAACAACTGCACGATCCTGATGGCGTGGGCCTCCGGTCTGGAGCAGTTCGAGACGCTCGGCGCCGATCTGTGCGACGGGGTGTACTTCGGTGCGCAGTACTGGCACGCGGTGGCCTCGCCGCTGAACCTTGATCTCGTCAAGCGCACGCAGGCACGCTTCAAGCAGAACCCGAACTACAGCCTCGCGGGCTCGTATATCTGCACGAAGCTCATGCTCGACGGCATGATCAAGGCCGGCAGCGCCGATCCGAAGGCCGTCATCGCCGCGATGGAAGGCATGAAGTACGATGGGCTCACCGGGCCGGAAGAGATCCGCAAGGGTGACCATCAGGTGCTCAAGAACTATTATCTGCTCAAGGGCAAGGCCAAGTCGAAGATGCGCAACGCCGACGATTTCGCCGACATTGTCAGCGCCGGAAAGTCGTTCCTGCCGCTCGACAAGACTGAGTGCAAGCTGGCCTGAGCCGGTAGCGCAGCGCGCCGCCGCTGCGCGAACGCTCAAGCTGTGTCGCTCGCGGGGACGCCTGGCCGTCCCCGCAGGTGTCGTCTGTGCCGCGCGGCGAAAGCCGGACGGCGCACGGTGCTCCACGTCCACCCAAGCTCTCCGGGACGCGCATGAACGTCTATTTTCTGCAGGTCATCAACGGCGTCGGGATCGGCATGTTGTACTTCCTGCTCGCCGTCGGGTTATCCATCATCTTCGGCTTGCTGCGCTTCGTGAATTTCGCGCACGGGGCCTTCTATGTCCTCGGTGCGTACTGTTGTTACCAGGCGATGCAGTGGGGCCTGTCGTTCTGGCTCGCGCTGATCGTCTGCCCGATCGTCGTGGGCGCCCTCGCATGGATCGCCGAGAAACTGCTGCTTTCTCGCATCTACGAGAAAGCGCACGAGTTCCACATCCTCGTCACGGTCGGCCTGGCGCTCGTCGTGCAGGAACTCGTGATCATCATCTGGGGCCCGCTCGGCGATAGCGTCGCCGTGCCCGCGGCGCTCGACGGCGTGGTGATGTGGGGCAGCTTCATTTATCCGAAGTATCGGCTCTTCCTCATCGGCTTCACTGTCGTGTTCGCGGCCGTGCTCTGGTGGCTGCTCGAAGGCACGCGCCTGGGCAGTGCGGTGCGCGCGGGCAGCGAGTCGTCCGAGATGGTGTCGCTGCTCGGCATCAACGTGTTCCGCGTGTTCAGCCTTGCGTTCGCGCTCGGCGCGGGCACCGCCGCGTTGGCCGGAGTTTTGGCGGCGCCGGTGCGCGGTGTCGACCCGTTCATGGGCATCGAGGCGCTGGGCATCGCCTTCGTGGTGGTTGTGATCGGTGGCATGGGCAGTTTCGCCGGGGCGCTCGTGGGCGGCCTCGTGATCGGTATCGTGCAAAGCCTGATGAGCACGATCTGGCCCGAAGGCGCACGACTGATGATCTATGTGGCGATGGCAGCGGTGTTGCTCATGCGCCCGCACGGCCTGCTCGGGAGGGGATGATGCTGGTACGTTACCGTTTTTGGCTGCTCGCCGCCTCCGTCACGCTGATCCTGCCGGCCACGCTGTCTTCGGGCACGCTCGCGACTGAAGTGCTCGTCTACGCGCTGGCCGCGCTCGGCTGCAATCTGCTGCTCGGCTACACCGGCCTGCTCTCGTTCGGCCAAGGCATCTTCTTCGGCCTGGGTAGTTACACGCTGGGCATCCTGCTCACGCGCTGGGCGCTGCCCATGCCGCTCGCCGTCGCTGCAGCGATCGTGTTGGGCGCTGCGGTCGCGGCCATCGTCGGCAGCTTCGCGATCCGGCAGAAGGGCACCTACTTCGTGATGCTCACGCTGGCGTGCGCGCAGATGTTCTACTTCCTCGCCTACACCGCGACGGACTGGACGGGCGGCGACAATGGGCTACTGGACATCCCGCGTCATTCGCTCGCGCTGGGCGGCAAGACGCTGATCGCGCTCGAGACGCCATGGCAGTACTACACCTTCGTCGCCGTCGTCTTCCTGATCGTCTTCGCGGTGCTGTTGCGCGTGGCCGATTCCGTGTTCGGCCGCACGCTGCTGGCCATTCGCGACAACGAGGCACGCGCGGCCGCCGTCGGCTATCACGTGAAGACCTTCAAGCTCGTGGCCTTCGCCATCTCGGGTGCTGTCACGGCGTTGGCGGGTGCATTGCACGCGCTCATGACGGGCATCGCACCGCTGTCGAACATCGAGTACCACTCGAGCGAAATGATCCTCGTGATGACGGTGATCGGCGGCACGGGCAATCTTTTCGCGTCGGTTCTGGGCGCGGCGTTCTACGTGCTCGCCGCCGATTGGCTCTCCACGCTCTGGCCGCGATGGCTGCTGTTGCTCGGCCTGCTGCTCATCGCCGTGAGTCTATTCATGCATCGCGGCCTGTGGGGCGTGGGAGAATCGTTGTGGTATCGCATCACCGGCAAGCGCGGCGATCCCGATGGCAAATTGGATACGCAGGGAGACCCGACATGAGCGACGCTCTCATCGAAGCCACCGGCATTGTCAAACGCTACGGCAAGTTCACCGCGCTGCACGGCGTCGATCTGCGAGTGGCCCCCCGCACGGTGCACTCGGTCATCGGGCCGAACGGCGCGGGCAAGACCACGCTGTTTCACATGCTCACCGGCACGGTGCCGGTCTCTGGGGGGCGCATCCTGTTCGACGGTCACGACGTGACCACCGAAGCCGATTTCCGGCGTGTCCAGCGCGGTATCGCGCGTTCGTTCCAGGTGACGGCGCTCTTCCAGAACCTGTCTGTCCGAGAAAACCTGCGCCTGGCCGCGCTGGGCGTGACGCCGCGCCGTGCGCTCTCGTGCTGGCGCAAGGCCGACGGCCCGCGCGCCTGCGCGTCCGTCGTTGACGACGTACTCACGCGCCTCGCGCTCACGCGTCACGCCGGCACCGCGGCGGGTGCGCTCTCGCACGGGCAGCAACGCCGTCTCGAGGTGGGCATGGCGCTCGCGGCGCGTCCCAAGGCGATCTTCCTCGACGAGCCGACGTCGGGCATGGGCATCGACGATCTCGACGACATGAAGCAGCTCATTCGCGGCCTGCGCGACGATCACACCGTCGTGCTCATCGAGCACAACATGAACATCGTGATGGACATCTCCGACACGATCACCGTCATGCAGCAAGGGCGCGTTCTCGTCGAAGGCAAGCCGGATGCCATTCGCGCCGACGACCGCGTGCGCGCCGCCTATCTCGGCAACATGATTACCGGAGGCCGCGCATGATTCTCGACGTCGCAGGCATTCACAGCTATTACGGCAAGAGCCACATTCTGCAGGGCGTCACGCTGAACGTCGGCGACGGCGAACTCGTCACGCTGCTCGGTCGCAACGGTGCGGGCAAGTCGACCACGCTCAAGACCATCGCAGGCGTTGTACCGCCCAAGGCCGGCAGCATCTCGTTCCTGGGCAAGCCCGTCGCCGGGCAACCGGCGCACCGAATCGCCGCGCGCGGCGTGTGCTTCGTGCCCGAGCATCGCGGCATCTTCAAACTGCTCACCGTCGAGGAGAACCTCAAGCTCGGGGCGCGACGCGATTCGCCGTGGCAGCTTGCCGACATCTATCGCATCTTTCCGCGGTTGCAGGAGCGTCGCAAGAACGGTGGCGCGCAACTCTCCGGCGGCGAGCAGCAGATGCTGGCCATCGGTCGCGCGCTGATGAATCACCCGCGTCTGCTCATGCTCGACGAGCCGGTCGAAGGACTCGCCCCGGTGATCGTCGAGGAGATCGTGGCGCAGTTGAAGCTCATCAAGCAAGCGGGCGTCGCGATCCTGCTCGTCGAACAGAATCTGGAGGTCTGCACACAGCTCGCCGACCGGCATTACATCGTCGAGCAAGGCGTGATCGTGTACGGCGCGGACAACGCCGCGTTTCTCGCCGACGAGGTCGTCAAGGACCGTTATCTCGGCGTGGGCGTGGCTTGAGCCGCGCGGCCCCAGTTTCCCCCGAAGCGCGCCGCCACGCCCCCATGCGATGGGGCGAACGCGCCACTCTGCCAACGCAGGCGTCAGCGCGACCGTCGCGGCGTCTGCCCTGAAGGACTGATGAACATGGAACGTCTCGATCAACCCGCAGCCGCAGTACGCGTCGACGGTGCGCGCCTGTGGGATAGCCTCATGCAACTCGCGCAAATCGGCGCGACCGAGAAGGGTGGCGTGTGCCGCCTCGCGCTGACCGATCTCGACCGGCGGGGCCGCGATCGGTTTGTCACGTGGGCCAAGGAGATCGGCTGCACGGTGCGTGTCGACGCGATCGGCAACCTCTTTGCGCGACGCGCCGGCCGCAACGACGCGCTGCCGCCCGTCATGACCGGCAGCCACATCGACACCCAGCCGACCGGTGGCAAGTTCGACGGCAACTACGGCGTACTCGCCGGCCTCGAAGTGCTGCGCACGCTCAACGACAACGGCATCGTGACCGAGGCGCCGCTCGAAGTCGCCGTCTGGACCAACGAGGAGGGGTCGCGTTTCGTGCCCGTGATGATGGGGTCCGGTGTCTACGCCGGTGCCTTCACGCTGGATCACGCGCTCGCGCAGAAAGATCGAGAAGGTGTCAGCGTCGCCGACGCGTTGCGCGCCATCGGCTACGCCGGTTCCACGCCGGCGGTGGGTCAAGCGGGCGCGGTGGGGGCATATTTCGAAGCGCATATCGAGCAGGGCCCGGTCCTCGAAGCGCATGGGAAGACCATCGGCGTGGTGCAGGGCGCCCTCGGTCAGCGCTGGTACGACGTGACGGTCACGGGCATGGAGGCTCACGCGGGCCCCACGCCGATGGAACTGCGTCGCGACGCGTTGCTTGCCGCCGCGCAGTTGATCCAGGCGGTCAACCGCATCGCCTGCGAGCACGCACCCCACGCACGCGGCACCGTGGGCTGGGTCGATAACTATCCGAATTCGCGCAACGTGATTCCGGGCCGTGTGAAGCTCTCCGTCGATCTGCGCGCGGCCGACGACGCCACGCTCGACGCGCTCGACGCCAAGCTGCGCGCCGAGTGCGACGCGTTGCGCACGAACGGCATCGACGTCGCCATCGAGCCGGTCGTGTACTTTCCGCCGCAGCCGTTTGCGCCGGCACTGATCGACGCGATTCGCTCGGGCGCGCAAGCGCTTGGTCTGTCGTCGATGGATGCCATCAGCGGTGCGGGGCACGATGCGGTCTATCTGGCACGCGTCGCGCCAACGGCGATGATCTTCGTGCCGTGCAAGGACGGCATCAGTCACAACGAAATCGAAGATGCCGATCCGGTGCATCTCGAAGCCGGTTGCAACGTGCTGTTGCAAGCGATGTTGCAACGCGCGGGAGGTGTCGCATGAAAGTGATGATCGCGCGGATGAATCACGAGACGAATACATTCTCGCCGGTGCCCACACCGCTCGACGCCTTCGGCCCCCACGGACCGACGTATGACGAAGCGGCCTATCGCGATAACAAGGGCATGCGCACGGCAATGGCCGCGTTCATCGATCTCGCCGAGGCCGCCGGGGCGCAGATGGTGACGCCCGTCTCGGCCGCGGCCAACCCGAGCGGCCCGGTGGCGGCGAGTGCCTACGACGCCCTGTGCGACCGGATCGTGGCAGCGGCGAGCGGCGTCGATGCGATCCTGCTCGACCTGCATGGGGCGATGGTCGCGGAAAACAGCGATGACGGCGAGGGCGATCTGCTCGAACGCGTGCGCGCCGCCGCGCCCGATACACCGATTGCCGTCGCGCTCGACCTGCATGCCAACGTCACGCAAAAGATCGTCGCGAATGCCGATATCGTCGTGGGGTTCAAGACGTATCCGCACATCGACATGTACGAGACAGGCGAGCACGCCGGCCGTCTGCTCTTCGAAAGGCTCGCCGGCAAACGCCGCCCTCGCGTGGTGTGGCAACAACCGCCGTTGATGGTGCATACGCTGCGCAGCACGAGCCACGGGGGTGCGATGAAGCGTGCGCTCGACGCCGCGCGGCGTGCCGAAGCCGAAGAGGGTATTCCGGCCGTGTCGGTGTTTTCAGGCTTTTCGCTCGCGGACATCCCCGCGCCTTGTATCAGCGTCGTCGTGACAACCGGCGACGGGGAGAGCGGCGTGGCGCGTGCCCAGGCCGTCGCTGACCGTATCGCCGCGCAGATATGGGAGGCGCGCGACGAGTTCGTCTACCGCAGCGCGCCGCTCGTCGATTCGATTGCCGAAGCGAAGCGTCTGGCCGACGGCGCCGACAAGCCGGTGTTGCTGCTCGATCACAGCGACAACTGCATGTCGGGCGGCACGTGCGACACGATGGACGTGCTCGAAGCGGCGCTCGCGGCCGGGCTCACCGGTATCGGCGTGGGTCCGCTGTGTGATCCGGAAGCGGTCGCGACGTTGATCGCGGCAGGCGAGGGCGCCGAGGTGACGCTGGCCGTCGGCAACAAACGTGCGTTGACGCAATTGGGCATCGTCAAGACACCGCCGGTGCTCACCGGCATCGTGCGCAAGATCGGCGACGGCGAGTATGTCGTGAGCGGCCCGACCTACACGGGGCAGCGCTGCTACATGGGCCGCACGGTGCTGTTCGATATCGGACCGGCGCGCATCGTGGTGACGGAGCGCACGCACGAGCCATGGGACCACGGCGTGTTCACCTGCGTTGGCCTCGACCCGCGCAGCGAACGCTTCTTGTTGCTCAAGTCCCGCATGTACTGCCGTCCGGTGTTCGTACCGATCTCCGCAGGGCTGGTCGAATGCGACAGCGACGGCGTGACGAGTTCGAATTACGCGCTGTTCCCGTTCTCGCGCGTGAATCGTCCGGTGTATCCGCTGGATCGAGAGGTGAAGTTCGGCGGATGAGTCTGCGGTGGCGGGCCTTCACAGCCCGCCACCTCTCAACCTCCCCCACAAGGAATTCCGTCAATCGGGCATTCCTCAGTCCCGGGTGTCGAGCGGGTGATAGCCTCGACTTTGCGCTGTGTGCCTTCCGGGTCGGTGACCCAATCGCGGTAGAACCCGAACGGGCAATCGGCGACGCCGTTCGCGCTTTCGCCGGAATGGATCGTCCCGGTGTATCCGCGGTGAAGCAGCTTATACAGATGGTTTTGCGACTGCATATTTTTGCGCGCGTCGCGAATCGCGCTCACGGACAGTTCCGCGTATTGCACGCCCATCTCCTCCTCGCCGCACTCACCGAGTGTGCGGCCGTCGAAGCCGACGATCGCCGAGTGGCCGAAGTACGAATACACACCGTCCCAGCCCGTCGCGTTCGCGACAGCCACATACGTGTTGTTCATCCACGCCATCGCCTTCGCCACAAGCACCTGCTGATCCTTGGCCGGATACATATATCCCTGACAACGCACCACCAGCTCCGCACCGTTCATCGTGCAATCCCGCCAGATCTCCGGATAGTTTCCGTCATCGCAGATGATCAGACTGATCTTCAGCCCCTTCGGCCCCTCCGTCACGTAAGTGCGGTCGCCGGGGTACCAGCCTTCGATGGGTGTCCACGGCATAATCTTGCGGTACTTCTGCACGATCTCCCCGCGATTGTCGATCAGCACCAGCGTGTTGTAAGGCACCTTGTTCGGATGATCCTCGTGCCGCTCACCCGTGAGCGAAAACACCCCCCACACATTCGCCTTGCGACATGCCGCCGAGAAAATATCCGTCTCTTCGCCCGGCACCGTCGCTGCGGTGTCGAACATCTCCTGCCGGTCGTACATGATCCCGTGCGTCGAGTACTCGGGAAAGATCACGAGATCCATACCGGGCAACCCCTGCTTCATGCCGACGACCATGTCGGCGATCTTGCGCGCGTTCTCCAATACCTCCGCCTTCGTATGCAAACGCGGCATCTTGTAGTTGACGACCGCAACGCCCACCCCGTCGCGGCTACTCGAAATATCTCCATGTCGCATGAGTCGCTACTCCTTCAAAACTCGCGGGCCCGACGCACGGCCCAGAGACGCCGGGCCGTATCGAACCCTTCCAAAAGAATCAATGGCTGATCATCCAGGGCCGTCCCGCCGGCCGCTTCAGCCCGCCCGTTGTCGTGGACGTCTGCCCACTCGCCCCCGCCAACGACACCTTTCCGCCGGCGCAGCAACTGCACCCTGGTCGATGACGCGACGACGGCCCGTCGCCCGAATGACGCGGGGCATGTGCAGCCCGCTCGTTCGTGGCGTGCGCCGCCCGACTTGCACTTCCCATCAACGCAAGCGATGGCGCCGTCATCACGCGCGTGCCCTCACCCCCACAATCCGGGCAATGGCACGGCGTATCGCGATCCGCCATTCTCCGCATGACAGCGAACGGTCCGCACGTCGCACATTCGAAGTCATAAATCGGCATCTCCGCCTCCTGTTGTCCTATGTCGTGAGCGATGCGCGTGACGCACGCCGCGTCAGCCCCTCACCAGATCCGGCGAACACGGCATGTCGACACTGCCCGTCACATGACGAATCGGTCCGTCGGCATTCGGACGGATGTCGAAGTCGAAGATCTGCGTGGGCAACCACAACGTCGCACACGCATTCGGAATGTCGACCACGCCGCTGATATGCCCCTGCACCGGCGCGCAACCGAGCAACGAGTACGCCTGCGCCCCCGAGTAACCGAACTTCTTCAGATACTCGATGGCGTTCAGGCACGCCTGACGATAGGCGACCGCGACATCCAGATAGTGCTGCCCTCCCTGCTCGTCGACCGAGATACCCTCGAAGATCAGATAGTCGTTGTACGCCGGCGTAATGGGACTCGGCTGGAACACCGGATTGCGAATGCCGTACTTTTCCATGCCGCCTTTGATCACGTTGACACGCATGTGCACCCACCCCGCCATCTCGATGGCGCCGCAGAACGTGATCTCGCCGTCCCCCTGACTGAAGTGAAGGTCGCCCACAGACAGCCCTGCGCCGTCGACATACACCGGGAAGAAAACCTTCGAGCCGCGCGAAAGATCCTTGATGTCGCAGTTCCCGCCATGCTCGCGCGGCGGCACCGTGCGCGCGCCTTCGGCGGCCGCCTTGTTGCGCGCGTCGCCCGTCAGCTTGCCCATGTGCGCCGTCGCGGCGAACGGCGGGTTGGCAAGCGGCGGCACGCGGTCCGGCTCCGTCGCGATCAGGCCGACCTCGCGCTCGTTCCATGTCTGAAGCAACGTCGGATCCGGCAGACAGCCGATCAGTCCCGGGTGAATCAGTCCGGCGAAATTCACGCCAGGAATATGCCGCGAACTCGTGTAAAGCCCGTGGAAATCCCAGATCGACTTCTGCGCATGCGGAAAATGATCGGTCAGAAAGCCACCGCCGTTCGTCTTCGAGAAGAAGCCGTTGAAGCCCCACTGACTGTCCTGCTTCGCACCGATGTCGAGCAGATCGACGACCAGCAGATCGCCGGGCTGCGCGCCATGCACGCCCACCGGCCCCGAAAGAAAGTGCACGATCGACAGGTCGATATCGCGAACATCGTCGGCGCTGTCGTTGTTCTTGATGAAGCCACCGGTCCAGTCGTACGTCTCGAGAATGAAGTCGTCGCCGGGATTCACCCAGCACGCCATCGGAATGTCCGGATGCCAACGGTTGTGCACCTGCTCGTTTTCGTACGCGGATTGGTTCAGGTCGACCTTGATGAGAGTTTCGGCCATTGCATTCGCTCCTGGTTTCAAATGCCGGCGCCAGACACCGGCGATCAATGACGCCACGCGGCGTCGGATTACACGGAGAGGTATTCGCGTATGCGCCCGGCATCGCCGGCGTCGCGCGTGCTCTGATGAACGAAGCGCCCGCCCTCGATAACGAACAATCGGTCCGCCACGTCCATCGCGAAACTCAGCACCTGCTCGGAAACGACGACGGCGATGTTGCGCGTCGCACGGATTTGATTGAGCGCCCGGGCAATGTCCTTGATGACGGACGGCTGAATCCCCTCGGTCGGCTCGTCGAGCAGCAGCACCTTGGGATTGGTCGCGAGCGCGCGCGCAATGGCGAGCTGTTGCTGCTGTCCGCCGGAGAGATTGCCGCCCTTGCGGCGGCGCATGTCGAACAGCACGGGAAACAACGCGTAGAGATCGTCGGGAACGGACTGGCTCGCCGCATTCTCGAGCCCGGTCTGGATGTTCTCTTCGACGGTGAGCGATGCAAAGATCTGGCGACCCTGCGGAACGTAACCGATGCCCTTGGACACGCGCCGGAAGCTCTCGTCCCTCGACACGTCGACACCGCCCACACGAACGGTGCCGCGATTCGCGGGCAACATGCCGATCAACGACTTGAACAACGTTGTTTTGCCCATCCCGTTGCGGCCCATCACCGCAACGCTTTCGCCGCTGGCGACGGAAAAGCCGATGCCGTGCAGCACCTCGCTCTGGCCATAGCTGACGACAAGATCATCGACTTCCAACATGATGTGTCCTCCGATCAGTGTCCGAGATAAACTTCGATCACACGCGGGTCGGATTGCACCTTGGCCATCGGGCCTTCGGCGAGAATCATTCCCTGGTGCATCACGGTGACCTTGTGCGCGATCCGCTCAACGAAAGCCATGTCGTGCTCGATGACGATCATCGAGCGGTTGCGACAGATTCGATCGAGCAGATCAGCCGTCAGTTCGCGCTCGCGCACGCTCATGCCGGCAATCGGCTCATCCAACATCAAAAGTTCGGGATCCTGCATAAGAAGCATCCCAATTTCCAGCCACTGCTTCTGCCCATGCGACAGCAAACCGGCTTCGAGGTCGAGCGAGGCCGACAGACCGATCTCTTCGGCAACGGATCTGACACGGTCTGCAACTTCGCTATCCGTGCGGTAGAAAAGCGCGCCGAACACGCCGCGCCCACGCGGGAACGACACTTCGAGGTTCTGCGCGACGCTCAGGTTTTCGTAGATCGACGGCGTCTGAAACTTGCGACCTATACCCCTGTGCACGCGTCTGAACTCGGCCAGTCGCGTGATTTCCTCGTTGCGAAACTTGATGCTGCCCGCCGTCTCCTTCGTCTTGCCGCAGATAAGATCGAGCAGCGTTGTCTTGCCGGCGCCGTTGGGACCGATCACGACGCGCAACTCACCACGCTCCAGATACAGATTCAGCGAATCGATGGCCTTGAACCCGTCGAACGAAACGGAGAGGTCTTCTATCGCCAGAAGAAAGTCGGTGTTGCTCATGCTTTTCTCTCCCTTTCTGTCGTGCCCTCGGCGCCGAGAGAACGTCGAATTCGCGGGCGCACATGTGCCTCGAAAAGACCCGCCAGACCGTTCGGGAACGCCATCACCACGCCGATGAACATGGCCGCCATCAGATACAGCCAGAGATTGGGGAAGCTCTCGGAGAACCAGCTCTTGCCCAGATTGACGAGAATCGCGCCGTACACCGCGCCGACAAGCGACATACGTCCGCCGACCGCCGCATAAATCACCATCTCGATGGACGGCACGATGCCCACGAACGACGGCGACATGAAGCCGACCTGAAGCGTGAACATCGCGCCGCCGATCGCAGCGAGCAACGCGGCGAAGCAGAACGAGAACACCTTGAACATCGAGACGTCGTAGCCCGAGAACCGCACGCGGTCTTCCTTGTCTCGCATGGCCAGCAGCAGCGTACCGAGCTTGCCGCGCTGCACCCACCGGCACAGCAGCAACGCGACGATCAGCAACGCCGCGTTGACGAAGTAAAGAACGAGCTTCGCGTGGTCCGTGCGAATGTCCCAGCCGAGCAGCGTGCGCAGATCGGTGATGCCGTTCACCCCGCCGGTATATCCCTGTTGGCCGATGATGAGCACCGACAGAATCAGCGCCACGGCCTGCGTGATGATCGCGAAATACACACCGCCGACCCGCCGTTTGAACATTGCGTAACCGATCACGAAGGCGAGTGCCGTCGGCACGACAAGCACCGCGACAATCGAGAACGGCAGATAGTGAAACGGCTTCCACATATCCGGCAGCGCGGTAATCTGATTCCAGTCCATGAAGTCCGGAATGCCCGGGGTGGTCTGTGTACTCGTGGCCGCGGCGCTCGACGATTCGAGCTTGAGAAACATGGCCATCGCATAACCGCCAAGCCCGAAGAAGACGCCCTGCCCGAGACTGAGCACGCCGCCGTAACCCCATGCGATCACCAGTCCGATGGCGACGAATGCATACGTCAGATACTTGCCCATGAGATTCAGGCGAAACGCGTCGAGCGCGAGCGGAAACACGACGACGATGAGCACGGCCAGAATCACGATGCCCGCGTAGCCCGAAGCGTCGAAGCGCGCCAACGTTGCGCGCCAGCCGACGGGCGGGACGGGGGCCTCGGATCGGAGGGAAACGCCGCCCGCCGAGGTTTGGATGGGTTCCATGTACATCTCTCCATACAGAGGAATCGGTCGACGACCGGGACACCGGCGCACCGGTGGATCACGCGCGCCGGACCTTCGAGGCGAACAGGCCCTGCGGGCGCAGCATCAGAATGACCACCACGGTGAGGAGCGTCACCACGCGGGCAATCGAACCGGACAGGAAAAACTCGCTGATCGACTGCATCTGTGCAATGCCGAAGGCCGAGGCCACCGTACCGAGCAGGCTCGCCGCGCCGCCGAACGTCACCACCAGGAACGAATCGACGATATAGAGCGAGCCGCTGGTCGGCCCTGTCGACCCGATGGCCGTGAACGCCGCGCCGGCGACGCCGGCGATGCCGCAGCCGATTGCGAATGTCATCCGGTCGGTGCGGCGGGTATTGATGCCCGCCGCATTCGCCATCGGCCGGTTGGCGACGGTCGCACGCACACGCAGCCCCCAGCGCGAGCGGTACAGCGCCAACAACAGGCCACCCGTCATGACGAGCGCCAGCGCCATCACGAACATGCCGCTCACCGGAATGTCGAGACCGGGTGTCGGCTCCCACGACCCCGTGAGCCAGTCGGGCAGCAGCGGGCTGACTTCTTTCGGTCCGAATGTCGAACGGAACACTTGCTGCATACCCAGACTCAGGCCCCAGGTGGCGAGCAACGTGTCGAGCGGACGCCGGTACAGATGTCGGATCAGCGCCCATTCCGCCAGCCATCCCGCCCCGAAGGCGAGCACGAAGGCGGCGACGATGGCGAAGAAGAAATACACCGGCGCGAATACCGGCCAGACGTTCTGGGTGACCCACGAGAACATGTAGACGGTATAGGCGCCGATGGTCATGAATTCACCGTGCGCCATGTTGATGACGCCCATCTGCCCGAAAATCACGGCCAGTCCGAGCCCCATGAGCAGCAGAACACTGAACAGGCTCAGTCCCGCAAAGCCTTGCATCAGCGTGATATTGAGAATGTCGTTGGCGGACATCTGACGCTCCTCGCGCAACGACCGTCCGGTCGTCGCGCCTGTGCGGGTTGAGGAATTACATGTAGCCCTTCGGGAACGGATCCGGGTGGATCGGCTCCGGCGAACTCGCCACGACCTTGAACTGTCCGTCCGCCTGCCCTTCGCCGATCAGGGATCGGCTCCACAGGTGATGGTTCGGATCGACCTTCGCGTAGCCCTGGGGTGCGTTGGGCAGTTCAATGCCCGCTGACGCGGCGACGACCTTGTTCACGTCGAAGCTGCCCGCACGCTCGCACGCGGTCTTCCAGATCCAGGGGCCGAGGTAGGCCGCCTGTGTCACATCGCCGATCACCGATTTCGCCCCGTAGCGGGCCCTGAATGCGGCGACGAACTTTTTGTTGTTGTCGTTATCCAGCGACTGGAAGTACTTCATCGACGAGTAGAAGCCCGCGAAGTTTTCGCCGCCAATGCCCAGCACTTCGTCTTCCGTGACGGAAAGGGTCAGCAGGAATTGCTTCTGGGGTGTGATGCCCGCTGCCTTGAGTTGCTTGTAGAACGCCACGTTCGAGCCGCCCACCACTGTCGCGAAAATGCAGTCGGGACGCGCGAGCTTGATCTTGTTCATCAGCGAATTGAACTCGGTCGTGCCAAGCGGGTAATACTCTTCGCCGACCACCTTCGCGTGAAGATGCTGCTCGATATGACGGCGCGCGATCTTGTTCGACGTGCGCGGCCAGATGTAGTCGGAACCGATCAGGAAGAACGACTTGGCCTTCTTCGTGTTCGACGCCCAGTCGAGTGCCCACAGAATCTGCTGCGTGGCTTCCTGACCGGTGTAGAAGACGTTCTTCGACTGCTCCAGACCTTCATAGAACGTCGGGTAGTACAGCAAGCCGTTGTCCTTCTCGAACACCGGCAGCACCGCCTTGCGCGAGGCCGACGTCCAGCAACCGAAAACGGCCGCGACATGGTCGTTTTCGAGCAGCTTCTTGGATTTCTCGGCAAAAGTCGGCCAGTCGGACGCACCGTCTTCCTGAATGATGTTGATCTTGCGTCCGAGTACGCCGCCCATCGCATTGATCTGTTCGATGGCAAGACGCTCTGCCTGAATCGAGCCCGTCTCGGAGATCGCCATCGTGCCGGTTGCCGAGTGCAACTGGCCGACCGTGACCGTGGTGTCGGTCACGGCGAGACCGGTGGTGTTCACCTTGGCGGTGGGCGGCACCTGTGCGAACGACGTCCGCGGCAGGCCCAGTGCCATGAGCGGGGCTGCGGCAAGGCCGCCGAGCAGCCGTCTGCGCAACGGCGAAGCCATGCGCTCGTCATCTTCGAATCGATCATCTGCGGACATCACGTTCTCCTGATCATAGGCCCTGTGTAAGAAGCGCGGCGGGCGGGGTTCACGGGTTTGAACGCAATGTAGGGAGCCAATTTGACGATCGGAATACGTCGATTGACGTATTCCCCAGGTGGGGCGGTGGAATGTAATTTGCTTTGGGCTTTACACCCAACGCTTTTTGCACCAATCCGGATCGTCTTCACGTCTTCATGGCCAAGATGCACCAAAGTTCAGTCAGCGCGCCCAGCACTCAGCGCATCGTGAAGGTGCGGCGGGATTACAACGCCTGGGTCGGCGACGAAACGCTGGAAGACTATGCGCTGCGCTTCACCCCGCGCTCGTTTCGCCGCTGGTCGGAATTACGCGTCGCGACCACGGCGATCGGCGGCGTGTCGTTTCTGGTGCTGGAGGCCATCGGCGGTAGCCTTGTCATCAATTACGGCTTCACCAACGCGCTCTGGGCCATCGCCGCCGTCTCGATTCTGATTTTCCTGACGAGCCTGCCAATCAGCTATTACGCGGCGCGCTACGGCGTGGACATGGATCTGCTCACGCGCGGCGCCGGCTTCGGTTACATAGGCTCGACGGTGACGTCGTTCCTTTACGCCATCTTCACATTCCTGTTCTTCGCACTCGAAGCGGCCATCATGGCGCTGGCGTTACAGCTCTATTTCCATATCTCGCTGGCGCTCGCGTATGTCGTGAGTTCGCTCGTCGTGATTCCGCTGGTGATGTTCGGCATCACGCTCATCAACCGGCTGCAAAGCTGGACGCAGCCGCTGTGGATCGTGCTGTTCGTGTTGCCCTACGCCGCAGTGCTGTGGCACCACCCTGGAATGGTGCGCGAGTGGACCACGTTCGCGGGATTCGCTCCGCAAGGCCGGGCGTTCAGTCTCATTGCGTTCGGGCAGGCGTCGACGGTCGTGTTCGCGCTGATCGTGCAAATCGGCGAACAGGTGGACTATCTGCGCTTCCTGCCGCCGCTGACGACGCGCAACCGCAAGCGCTGGTGGCTCGCGCTGCTGTGCGCCGGTCCGGGCTGGATCGTACCCGGTGCGCTGAAGATGCTCGGCGGCGCCTTCCTCGCATTTGTGGCGATCCAGAACGAAGTGGGTGTCGCTCAAGCCGCGCAGCCCACGCAGATGTATCTCGTCGCCTATCACATGCTGCTCGATCCGGCAGGTCTGGCCGGTTGGGCGCTGCCGGCCATGACGCTTTTCGTCATCGTCTCGCAGCTCAAGATCAATGTGACGAACGCGTATGCGGGATCGCTGGCCTGGTCGAACTTCTTTGCACGTCTCACGCACAGTCATCCGGGGCGCGTGGTGTGGCTCGTCTTCAACGTGATGATCGCGCTGCTGCTCGTGGAGATCGGTGTCTTCGAGGTGATCGGCAAAGTGCTCTCGCTGTATGCGAATGTTGCCGTGGCCTGGATAGGCGCGCTGTGCGCCGATCTCGTCATCAACAAACCATTGGGATACAGCCCGCGTCACATCGAGTTCAAACGCGCGCATCTCTATGATGTGAATCCCGTCGGGCTGGGCGCGATGTTGCTGGGCGTCGTGGCGGCCCTCACGGCTCGGGCCGGCGCTTTCGGCGAGCTTGGCGAGGCGATGTCGATGTTCCTCGCCTTCGGGGTGGCGTTCGTCTGCGCGCCGATCATTGCCATCGCGACACACGGCAAATACTACCTCGCGCGCAAGCCGCAATCGACCGGCGACGCCAAATCGCTGCGCTGCGCGATCTGCGAGCACGCGTTCGAGCCTGAGGACACGGCCCACTGTCCGGCCTATGGCGGCACGATCTGCTCGCTTTGCTGCTCGCTGGACTCCCGTTGCCATGATCGCTGCAAGCCGCATGCGCGCTTCTCCGCGCAGGCCGATCGCGCATTGCACTCCGTGTTTCCGCGCCTGCGGCTGGGGCCCGCGGCGTTGCGGCTCATTCGCTACGCCAGCCTCGTGCTGGCCATCCTTGCCGTGTTGGCCGGCGTTCTGCTTCTGATCTGGACGCAAAGTGTGGCGTCGATCAGCGCGTCGGAAGTTGGGGTCATAGGAAGCAGCTTCCTCAAGATCTTCTTCTCGCTCGCCCTCGTGGGCTGCATCGCGGCATGGTGGTTCGTGTTGGAGCGCGAGAGCCGCCGCGTCACGGAAGAGGAATCGCAACGGCAGAACGAATTGCTGATGCAGGAAATCGAAGCGCACCAGAAGACCGACGAGGCGCTCAAGCGCGCGAGCGCGGCCGCCGAGTCGGCGAATCAGGCCAAGAGCCGTTACGTATCGGGCCTCAGTCACGAACTACGGACGCCGCTCAACAGCATCCTCGGCTACGCGCAGCTTCTGATGCAGGCGAAGGAAGAACTGTCCCCCACGCGATACAACGCGGTTCGCACCATCCATCGCAGCGGCGAGCATCTGCTCGCGCTGGTCGACGGACTGCTGGACGTCGCGCGCATCGAGGCCGGCAAGCTGCAATTGAACATCACGAAAGTGTCGCTGACCGATTTCGTGTCTCACGTGTCGTCGATGATGAGCCCCTTGGCGATGGAAAAAGCGCTCGCCTTCGATGTCCAGGCCGTCGGTCGAATTCCGGGGACGGTGAAGTGCGATCAGAAGTACCTCGGGCAGATTCTCACCAACCTGATCGGCAACGCAATTCGCTTCACGTCGGCAGGGACGGTGACGCTGCGCGTGAGTCACGCGCTGGACACGCTGAAGTTCGAGGTGATCGATACCGGACCCGGCATCGCGCCTGAGGAAATGGCGCGTCTCTTCCTGCCGTTCGAGCGCGGCGACGCCGCGCATGCGGACGATCACGGCGCGGGCCTCGGGCTGACGATCTGCCGATTGCTCACGCATGCGCTCGGCGGCAGTCTGGACGCGCACAGCGAGGTCGGGCGCGGCACGTGCTTCGTCGTGAAACTCTTCGCACCGGCAGTGAGAAGCGCACCCGATGTCTACACCGAGTTGGCGGGTATTCGCGGTTACGCCGGTTCGCGCCGCACGATTCTCGTGGTGGACGACCTGGCCGATCAGCGGGGGATCGTCGTCCAACTGCTCACACCGCTGGGCTTCGACGTGACCGAAGTCGCCAGCGGTCCCGACGCGTTGCGATGGCTCGGCACTCACACCGCCGACGCGATCATCATGGACATCTCCATGCCGTTGATGGATGGCTACGAAACCAGCCGCCTGATTCGTGAGAATCAGCTCTCGGCGGCGCCCGTCGTATTGCTCTCGGCCAACGCTTTCGCCGACGATCGCGAGCGTGCCGGCGCGTCCGGCTGCGCAGGCTATCTCGCCAAGCCGTTGCAGGTGAATCTGTTGCTCGACAAGCTCGCACAACTGCTTTCGCTGGAATGGATTGCGTCGGAACCGATGACGCCGCCCGGCCCGGCGCGGCCGCAGACATCGGCGGCGACGTCCGACGCCATCCAGCTCGCGCTGCCCGAGGCGGTCTTGCAGCGTATCCGCGAGCATCTCGACGTCGGCTATGTGCAAGGGGTCGTCGAGCAACTCGACGAGGCGCGTCGCGTCCACCCGGCGTTGTCCGCCCAGATCGATACGCTACGCGCACTTGCCGAACGCTTTCAGCTAAGGGAACTTGAAAATGAGCTTGTCCACCTGCCCCGCGCCACCGGTGCATGATGTGCCCACGGAGGCGAGCGACCCGCCGGAGTGGCTGGGAAACCGTCCCATCGTGCTGATCGTGGACGACACGCCCGACAATCTCGCCTTTCTCTCCGACACCCTGCAAGCGAACGGTTACGCCGTGCTCGTCGCGTTAAGCGGCGAGGCGGCATTGAAGTGTCTGTCGCGGGTCACGCCGGACGTCGTGCTGCTCGACGCGATGATGCCCGCGATGGACGGCTTCGAGACCTGCACGCGGATCAAACAGGACCCGCGTTACGAGCATCTTCCGGTCATCTTCATGACGTCGCTGACGGAAAGCGAGCATGTCGTGCGAGGCTTTCGCGTCGGGGGCATCGATTACGTGACGAAACCCGTGCGCCCGGAAGAGGTGTGCGCGCGCATTGGCGCGCACGTGGTGCGCTCGCGCGCGCAATCCTATGCACAGGCAGCGCTTTCGCTCGGCGCGCGCGCGGCGCTTATCGTCTCGGAGGACGGCGCGATCTGCTGGCAGAGTCCTCAGGCGGCGCGGCAGATCGCGGCCTACGGGGCGACGCACGAGGACGTCGTCAAACCGCGTTTGCCTGCACCGTTGCTGCATTGGTTCGTGGCCTGGCTGGCGCACGGCGCGCAGGCGAACGTCGTCCATGAATGCGTGCTCGAGAACGTTCGCCGTTCCGCCACGGCCGCCCCGGCCCCGAAGACCGGCGAGTGGATCGTCACGCTCACGGAAGCCGACGACACCGCTTACTGCACGGCGCTTGCCCTGCACTTCGGCCTGACCGCACGTGAAGCCGAGGTGCTCCTGTGGGTGTCGCGCGGCAAAGCCAATCGCGACATCGGGGACATCCTCGGCATGGCGCCCCGCACCGTCAACAAGCACCTCGAACACCTGTTCAGAAAGCTCCACGTGGAAACCCGCGCGACCGCCGCCGCGCTGGTCATGAAAGTCCTCGATCGGCGGTAAAGTCGGCGTCATGCAGCGAAGCTGATTGGCACCGCGTTCGCGCTGGGCTACCGACCTCGGACGCTTACTCGTCGAGCACCTTGTTGCCGGTCTCTTCAAACATCGACACGGCGATGAGCGAGATGATCACGCAGACGATCATGTACCAGGCCGGCGCCATCTTGTTGCCCGTCGCACGAATCAACCAGCCGGCCACGAGCTGCGCCGTACCGCCGAACACCGACACCGCGATGGCATACGCGCTCGACATGTAGCCCGCGCGCAGATGTTTCGGGAAGTTCTCCGGCATCAGCGCGTAAGCGGGGGCCGAACCCATCGTGTAGCAGAGCATGAGCACGATCAGCGCCGCCAGGACGACCGGCAGCGAGGGGAAGTGCGTCATGATCCAAAACGCCGGATACAGCAGCACGATGAGCGCCACGCGGCCGATGATCGTGAGCGGCTTGCGGCGCCCCATCTTGTCCGACAATGCGCCATAGATCGGGCACATCACCAGCGAGATCGTGCTGGCCGCCACGCCCGTGAGCATCGACATCTTCGGGGGCAGGCCCAGGTATTGAATGCAGTACGTCGGCATGTAATACATCATCACGTACGTCGACACCGACATGCCCATGATCGAGAAGATCGTGAGGAACCAGTTGCGCACGTACACGCCGCGCTTGGGGTCGTCGCGGCCGGCGATCGTCTTCGCCTTCGGCGGTTCTTCCTGAATGTGACGACGCAGGTAGATCCCGACCGGGGCAATCAGCGTGCCGAGCAGGAACGGAATCCGCCAGCCCCAGCTGTGCATGATGTCGTCAGAGAGCAGGAAGCCCAGGCTCGCGGCCAGGCCCGAGCCGAGCAGCGCGGCCGCCCCCTGGCTCGCCAACTGCCAGCTCGCGCGAAAGCCGCGGCGCTTCGCACCGCCCATTTCCAGCAACGTGGCCGTCGCCGCACCGAATTCGCCACCTTGCGCGAAGCCTTGCAGCAGGCGCGCCGCGACGATCAGCAACGGGGCGGCCAGACCGATCTGTGCATACGTCGGCGCGAGGCCGATGGCCGCCGAACCGAGTGCCATCAAGCCGATGGTCAATGTGAGCGCCGGCTTGCGACCGGCACGGTCCGCGTAGCGGCCCAGCACGAAACCGCCGAGCGGGCGCATCACGAAGCCCACCGCGAACACGGCGAACGCCAGCAGCGACGACGTGACGGGATCGTGGGCCGGGAAGAACTGCTTGCCGATGGTCAGCGCGAAATAGCTGTAGACCGTGAAGTCGAAGAACTCCAACAGGTTGCCGATGACGGCGGCAAACACGATCTTGCGCTGTTGCGCAGCTGTCATCGGCGACGGCTGTGCGCCGTCAAGCGTCAATGTGGAAGTGGCGATGCTCATGCGCGCTCCTTGGCAAGAAAGCGTTCGACCAGACGGGTCCAGAAGGCGGCGCCGATGGTCAGGTTGTCGTCGTTGAAATCGTACTTGGCGTTGTGCAGCATCGGCTTGCCCTCGCCGTTCCCCAGGCGAATGAAGCAGCCCGGCACCTTCTGCAGGTAGTACGCGAAGTCTTCGCTGCCCGCGATCGGCGGGAACGGCGAGATGACGTGCTCGGCCCCCACCAGCTCCTCGGCCACGCCACGGGCGAATTCGGTCTCCGCCTCGCTGTTCACGAGCACCGGATAGCCGCGGATATAGTCGATGTCGGCGCTCGCACCGTAACCTTCGGTATGCGATGTCACCAGCGCGCGAATGCGCGTCTCCAGCGTGGCACGCACGTTCGCCGAGAACGAGCGCACGCTCATCTCCAGCACGGCCTCCTCGGGAATCACGTTCGGTGCAAAACCGGCGTGGAACGTGCCGACCGTCACGACGGCGGCTTCGGTCGGGTCGACGTTGCGCGCGACCACGGTTTGCAGCGCCATCACGAGACTGCTGCCGATCATGACCGGATCGATCGCCAGATGCGGACGCGCCGCATGACCGCCACGGCCGTGGATGCGAATCTTGACGGTGTCGCACGCGGCCATCAGCGGGCCCGCGCGGAAGCCGAACGTGCCCGTGGGTACGCCCGGGTGATTGTGCAGACCGAAGATCGCCTCGCACGGGAAGCGCTCGAACAAGCCGTCTGCGATCATCTGCTCGGCACCGCTGTTCGAACCGGCTTCTTCCGCCGGCTGGAAAATCAGATGGACGGTGCCGTCGAAATTGCGCGTCTTCGCGAGTTGCTGCGCGGCGCCAAGCAGCACGGTCGTGTGGCCGTCGTGGCCGCAGGCGTGCATCTTGCCGTCGTGCACGCTGGCATAGGCCAGGCCGGTCTGCTCGTGAATCGGCAGCGCGTCCATGTCGGCGCGCACGCCCACGGTGCGGCCGCTCGTGCCTGCGGTGAGCGAGGCCACCACGCCATGACCGCCGACGTGACGTGTGACCTGATACCCCCAGCCTTCGAGCTTTTGCGCCACGTAGCGCGACGTGTCGACTTCCTCGTAGGACAGTTCGGGGTGTTGATGGATGTGGTGACGCATCTCGGCCAGCGGCGCGCGCGCCTCCAGCAAATCGCTCACTTCGCAGTAGCGAGTCTCGCTCATCGGGGGCTCCTCTCTCTTGTTGAATAACGCGGAGTATTGCACCGACGAAAATCCCCACCCATGACGCAAACCACGTCAAAATGTTGCTTTCAAGTCAACAATCGATCGCCCTGACAAAGTGTCGAGATGGCGACGCCATCGGCCAAAAGTGCTCTTTACTCAACGGCTTGACGAGATTCTCCTGGAGCTTTCGACGCGATCTGGACCGCCCCCGGCCGGTGTCGAGTCAGGCCGACGCATTCGCACGAACACAACACTGAGAAACGTATGACCTACGAGGCGTGGATCGACGACATCGGCGAGCGTCCGCTCAAATATCTTGCCGAAATTGCCGCGACGGGCGGCGTGCGCATGGCCGCCGAATCGCTCGGCGTGAATCCGTCCGTGGTCAGCCGGCAGATCGCGGCGCTCGAGCGGCGTCTGCGCTTTTCGCTGATCGAGCGCCGGGGACGCAATGTGAGCGTCACCGAGATCGGTCAGGTGCTCATCGACTACTACCGCGACGGCCAACGGCGTCAGCGCGACCTGTCGGCGCGGCTGGAGGAATACCGGCATCTGAAGCGAGGGCGCGTGGCGATCGGTGTCGGGGAAGGGTTCATCGGCCGCCTGATCGCGCAGGCGTTGCAGCGCTTTTCGATGAGCTACCCGGACATCCTCGTCGAAATTCGCTCGGGCCCGACGCCCGCCGTGCTCTCGCTCGTGCGCGACGACGTCGTGGACATTGGCTTATGCGCGCGCTCCGCCGACGATCCGGCCATGCGCATTCATCCGTTCGCCGCCAAGGCGCTGTGCGCCGTGGTCGCCCCCACCCATCGTTTCGCAACCATGGCGAGTGTTCCGCCCTCGGAGCTGGCGCACGAGCGGCTCATCTTCATGACCGAGGCCCACGGCGTGCAGCAATTCGTGCACTCGGTGCTCGACACCGTGCGCCTGAACGTAACGCCCGCCTACCGCGTCGATCTGTTCAACACCGCGCAGACGCTCGCGGCGGCCGGCCTCGGCGTGGCCTTCATGTCGGCGATCACCGCGCGGCGCGGCATCGAGCTTGGCGAGCTGGTCGCCGTGCCCATCGATCATCCGATCGCGACCGGCTTCTCCAGCCAGATGATGACGCGCGTGGGCCGGCGTCTGTCGCCCGCCGCCGATCACCTCTGGAAGCAACTTGCACAGAGCCTCGCGCATCGTTGACGAAAACGCCTCGGCCCGATCGGTCAGCATAGATGGCGTATGATCGGCCGGGTGTTGGATATGCGGGACAAGCCTGCCTGCTTTCGATGACGACCGATTCGAACTCACCCGCCCACCGGCGAATCCGTGCACGCTTCGTCGCCATTTCCTGGCGCGACCTCGCCGTATCCTTCGGCCCGGTCATCCTCCTGTCGATGGCGGCCATCTGGCTCGCCGTATGGCTCGTACGACCGGCGCCGCCGCGCACCGTGACGATCAGCGCTGGCCCCGAAGGCAGCTCCTTCTGGAATGCCGCACAACGCTACAAGACGATCCTCGCGCGTGATGGCATCACACTCGTCGTGCTCACGTCCGAAGGCTCGCGCCAGAACGTGGAGCGGCTCGCCGACGCATCGCAGAACGTCGATCTGGGGCTGGTGCAGGGGGGCGTGTCGCAAGGCCTCGACGTCGATGGCCTGGTCTCGCTCGGCAGCGTGTTCTATGCGCCAATTTCCGTGTTCTATCGTGGGGCGCGCGTCACGAAACTGTCGGACCTGACGGGCAAGCGGATCGCCATCGGGCGCGAGGGCAGTGGCGCACGCGCGCTGTCGCTCGCGCTGCTCAAGGCGAATGGCATCGAGCCGGGCGGTGCGACCCGGCTTACGGCGTACGACGGACAGGATGCCGCACAGGCGCTGATCGACGGTCGCGTCGACGCCGCCATGCTCACTGGAGACACCGCCACCGGCCCGACATTGGGCAAGCTGATCCGCACGCCCGGTGTGCGACTGATGGACTTCGCGCAGGCCGATGCCTACACGCGCCGTTTCACGTATCTGAATCAACTCACATTGCCGCGCGGCGTTTTCGACCTCGGTCGCAATCTGCCGGCACAACCGGTGCACGTCATCAGCCCGACGGTCGAACTCGTCGCGCGCGACAGCCTCCATCCGGCGCTCTCCGACCTGTTGATCGAAGCCGCGCGAGAGGTGCACGGCAAGGCCAACCTACTGCAACGCGCCGGGGAATTCCCATCGGCCCAGGTCCACGAATTCCCGATCTCCGACGACGCCGCACGCTACTACAAGTCCGGCAAGGGGTTTTTGTACCGGCATTTGCCGTTCTGGGTCGCGAGTCTCGCCGATCGCATCGTCGTGTTGCTCGTGCCGATCCTCGTCGTGCTGATTCCCGCATTCCGACTGGTGCCGTCGCTGTATAGCTGGCGCGTGAAATCGCGGTTGTACCGCTGGTACGGCGCGCTCATCGCGCTCGAACGCGAAGCGCTGGCCGACGACGCCCACACCGAATACCGGAACCTGCGCCATCGGCTCGACGCCATCGAGGCGGCCGTCAATCGGCTGAAGATCCCGCTCGCGTACGCCGACCAGTTCTATGTGCTGCGCGAGCACATTGGCTTCGTGCGGCATCGGCTCGATGTCATGAACGCGAAATCGAGCCCTGCCGGCGCCGAGGAAAGTGTGCAGGACGCTTGAGCAACTCAAAGTATTGCTTATGCGCTTCATAATCAGCACTAGCTTTTCTTATGAACGGGCAAAGCGCAGACTGTCGACAGTCCCGGGCCAGAACACCGGCCCATGAAATCGACTATCCGGAATCGCGTGAAAACTGACGCCATGTTGAGGTGCCGTAAAGCAATAACCTTTTTGCACCGGCAACAATGCGCCCCCCTCGGAGAACGCTTCTCCTTCATTTCGCAGTAGCTCACAGGCGATTAAATCAAGTCATTTTGATAGCCTATACGGCAGCATCCAGAAACATTCTGATTCACTAAAGGCTAGCGATTACTTGTAATTTGCTAGCTTATAGGCTACCGTATTTGTATTTTTCGCTAGCTTATAGGCAAGCAGATGAACTCGAGGATGAATCAACTCCGGCTCGAACAAGTCCAGAAATCGACCGAAGCGTATGCCGAATTAACGAAGCGCCGCGCGCCGCCTCGAGGCTGGTTGAAGCTCATTCGAGAATCACTAGGCCTAACTGAGCGGCAACAGGCCGAGCGCCTCGGCATCTCTGCGCCGACACTGCACAAGTCCGAGCAAGCGGAAACGGATGAACGAATCACACTCGGGCAACTGCGCAAGCTGGCAGAGGGGTTGGATTGTGAGCTGGTGTACGCCTTGGTACCCCGCAAACCACTCACGCAAGTGGTCGCGGAGCGAGCGCATGCCATCGCGCTGCAAGAGGTCGGCGGGGTCGCGCACACCATGAGTTTGGAGGACCAACGCCCGACCGCTGAACGTGTGCGCCGACAGGTTGAGCAGCGCGCGGAAGAGTTGCTTCGCGGTCGATGGTCCGCACTATGGCGATAAGTTTTGACGAACAGGAGGGGCAAACGCCTCTCGATCCTGACGAAGTCGCTGGATTGAAACCGACGCACCTGGCCACGAAGAGTGAGCTTAACGACTGGGAGCAGGAGAACATCCTGGCGGCGGCAACCTGGCTTCGCCGAACCCGCCAGCCGGACGTGCTCAGTGAAGATTTCTGCCGCACGCTGCACAAGAAGATGTTCGACAAGACTTGGGCTTGGGCCGGTACATTCCGAAAGTCCGACAAGAACATCGGATGCGATTGGACACAGGTGAGCGTCAAGCTGCGCGATCTTTTCGGCAACGTGCGTTACTGGATAGAAAACGAGGTCTTCCCGCCGGATGAAATCGCCGCGCGATTTCATCGTGAGCTGGTCTGGATTCACCCTTTTCCGAACGGAAATGGTCGACACTCACGAATGATGGCTGACGCGCTTTTGCGAGATATGAAGGCATCTCCTTTTACATGGGGCGATGGAGGCAACCTCGTCGAAGCCGACAACGCTCGCGTGCAATATTTAACCGCGTTGCGCGCTGCGGATGTCGATGACTACACGTTGCTACTCGCCTTCGTTCGCAGCACCGCTTAAGTTTAACGAGCGAATGTCATTCAAAAACGCGCTCGCTGGTAGAAATTCAACGTCCTGAACTGTTCGTATGCCGTCATCTTCCTCACATTCCTCCGCTCCCGGCGCACCGCAACGCGTCGGCGTCCAACCGGCGCGCAGCGCGTGCACGGTGCGCCCCGTGCGCGACGACGATCTGCCGGCCATCACGACGATCTACGCTCATCACGTGCGCACCGGTACGGCGTCGTTCGAGGAAGTGCCGCCCGACGAGGTCGAGATGCGCGCGCGTTGCATGAAGGTACGCGACGCCGGACTGCCGTACCTCGTTGCCGAGCGCGACGGCAACGTCCTCGGCTACGCGTATGCCACCCACTACCGGCCGCGCTCGGCCTATCGCTTCACGCTCGAAGACTCGGTCTACATCGCGGCCGATGCGACGGGCCAGGGCGTCGGGCGCGCGCTGCTGCTCGCACTCATCGCCCGCTGCGAAGGCGGCCCCTGGCGGCAATTGGTCGCGAACGTCGGCGACAGCGGCAATGCGGCCTCGCTGGCGCTGCACAAGGCATGTGGCTTCACCCAAACGGGCGTGCTTACGTCCGTCGGCTTCAAATTCGGCCGGTGGCTAGACACCGTGTTCATGCAGCGTCTGTTGAACGCCGGCGACACGACCCCGCCGGAGTGAACCGGCAGCCGATTCAAAATGGCGAGGCGCGGTCCAATGCCTTGTAGTGGCGGAAGATGCCTGTGGTGTTGAAGGGGATGCGGCGCGGCGACTTCAGGTAGGCCGCAACGCGTGGCACGCGCGCTACGGCGTCGTGCACCGCCTGACAACGCGGGAACGCCTTGGCAAATCCCGACATCGCGCGCGGAAACGCATAGTCCAGCCCGGCAATCACTTGGAACAGCGACAGATCGGCGTACGACATCGCCCCCTCGGAAAGCCAGCCGCCCGCCTGGGGATTGTTCGCCAGCACGCGCTCGAAGTACGCGAAGAATCCAGGCAGGCGGTACTCGATGAGGTCCGCCGTGCGCTTGCGCGCTTCCGTGCGCTGCTGACTGTAGTACAAGCGGCTCGCGATGGGATGATGGCCGTCGTGTACCTCGGCCACGAGATCGGCCAGTGTGAGTTGCAACTGGTTGACCCAACGACGCGCACGTGGCGACTCGCCCACCAGACCGAGCTGCGGCCCGAGATACGCGAGAATGTTCGCCGTCTGCCCGATCAATTCGTCGCCCACGCGCAGGAAAGGCGGCGCGTAGGGCGGATACTGGCAGGCAGGGTCGTCCATCGTGCGCATCAGGCCGTCCATGCCCTGCCCGGGCGCGTCGCCCTGCACGATGTCCACATACGGCGTGCCGGTGGCCTCGAAGGCGAGGCGGACAAATTCTCCGCGCCCTTGCAGGCCCGGCCAATAGAACAGCTCGAAGGTCATGTGCCCTCCTCAGGCTCAGGAAGCGCCCGGCTGCATCTCCACGCGATTCTTGCCCAGTTGCTTGGCGCGGTAGAGCGCCAGATCCGCCGATTCGATCAACGAGGTCGACGCCATGTGGGTGCGCGGCACCAACGACGCCCCGCCGATACTGACGGTGACGTGCTGGCCGTTGGCCGAGCCGATGTGCGGAATCGCCATCGCATCGATCTGCGCGCGCACCTTCTCGGCAATCAGGGCCGCACCGCTCGCCGTCGTGTTCGGCAGCACGATCACGAACTCCTCGCCGCCGAAGCGCGCGGCAAGATCGGCCGGACGCGACGCCGCATCGGCAATCGTGGTCGCGACGCGGCGCAGGACGTCGTCGCCCGCGATGTGGCCATACGTATCGTTATAGATCTTGAAATTGTCGACGTCGATCATGAGCAACGCCATCTCGCGTTGCTCGCGCAGTGCACGGCGCCATTCCGCGCTGAAGTACTCGTCGAAGTAGCGGCGGTTCGCCAGCCCCGTCAGGCCATCGGAATGCGTGAGCCGCTGCAGTTCGAGATTCGTCTCCAGCAACTGCTGCTGGCTCTCGCGCAGCGCGCGGTACGCCTCGTCGCGCTGCAGCAGGTTCATGTACGAGCGCGAGTGGTACCGAATGCGCGCGATCAGTTCGATGGGGTCGGGCAGCTTGACGAGATAGTCGTTTGCGCCCGCCGCGAACGCTTCGCGCTTGATGGTCGACTCTTCCTTCGTCGAGAGCACGATGATCGGAATGTCGCGCGTGAGCGGACTGGCACGATACTGCCGGACCAGCGACAGACCATCGGTGCCCGGCATCACGAGATCTTGCAGGATGACGGTCGGGCGCGTGGTTTCGGCCACGCGCTGCGCATCTTCCGGACTCGAACAATAATGGAAGTCGATGTTCGCTTCCCCCGCGAGTGCGCGGCGAATCGCTTCACCGACCATCGCCTGGTCGTCGACGAGCAACACCATCGCCGACGATTCGTTCAGGCTGCTTTCGGCGCCCGCCGCTTGCGTGACCGGCTTGGGGGGGCGTGGCGTTATCGTCATGTTTTACGTCCTGTCATACCGTTCCAAATAGCGCCACGAGTTGCGGCGCAATGGTCGCCAGCGGCAAGATCTGCGACGCCGCACCGGCCTCGGCCGCCGCTTTGGGCATGCCGTATACCGCGCTCGTCTCGCGATCCTGCGCGATGGTGATAAAGCCCTGCGCGCGCATGGCACCGAGCCCGGCCGCGCCGTCGCGGCCCATGCCCGTGAGCAGCACGCCCACCGCGCGCGCGCGCCAGTTGTCGGCCACGCTTTGCAGGAAGACGTCGATGGACGGGCGATATACGGCGTCCGTCGGATCGTCGGCAAATGCGCATCGGCCACTCGCATCCACGCGCAGATGGCGATTGCCGCCCGCGAGCAGCACCACGCCGGCGCTCGGACGCTCGCCCGCTCGCGCCAAGCGCACGGTGAGCGGCGTCTGCTGATCGAGCCAGTCCGCCATGCCCGGGGCAAACGCCTCGTCAACGTGCTGTACGACGACCACGCCCGCCCCGAAGTTCACCGGCAAGCGCCCCAGCAACGCCGCGAGCGCCGCAGGCCCGCCGGCGGACGCCCCAATGGCGACCAGCGCGTCGGTCCTCGCGGGCGCGCGCGGTGCGGCGCTCGGCTGCGGCAGGCGCGCGTCGGCCTGCTGGGCCGCGATGGCTTCGATCTTCGCCAGCAGCGACGATGCCGGCCGCGCCCGATCCGCACCGCCGAGCACCGGCGTGTCGACGGCATCCAGCGCACCGGCGCCCATCGCATCGAACACGAGACTCGCGTGATGTCCCACGTCCGAGGTCACAATGAGAATCGGGCAAGGCGAGCGTCGCATGATCTCACGGGTGGCCACCACGCCGTCCATCACTGGCATGACGAGATCCATCAGCACGAGGTCCGGCGGGGTGGGCGCGCACATCGACACCGCCTGTGCCCCATCGTGCGCCACCCAAGCCACGTCGAACCCCGGGCGTTGCGCGAGCGTGCGACGCAGCGCCTCGACGGCAATGCTCGAATCGTTGACGATCCCAATCCTCATTTCCCCGGCTCCCCGATGAGGTCCACCACGGCGCGCAACAACGCGTCGTCGTGAAAACTGCCTTTCGCGAGGTAATAATCGGCGCCGGCGTCGAGTCCGCGCTGTCGATCTTCCTCGCGATCCTTGTAAGACACGATCATGACCGGCAATGCTGCCGTGCGCGCGTCGCGCTTGATGAGCGTGACCAGTTCCACGCCGTCCATGCGCGGCATGTCGACGTCGGTAATCACCATATCGAACGTCTCGCTGCGCACGGCATTCCAACCATCCATACCATCGACGGCGACACGCACCTCGTAGCCTCGAGCGACCAGCAGTTTGCGTTCGAGTTCGCGCACGGTCAACGAATCGTCGACGACGAGCACGCGCTTGCTGGCACGTCCGCTCGCTTGGGCGGCGCGCACCGGCACCCGTTCGAGCGACCCCAGCTCCACCGCCTTGGCAATGGAGCGCACCAGATCGGCCGTATCGATGATGAGCAACGGGGCACCATCTTCGGTGAGCGCCCCGGCGGCAATGTTGTGTACCTTGCCGAGCCGGGTATCGAGCGGTTGCACGACGAGCATGCGCTCGCCCAGGAACTTGTCGACGGCCAGCCCGTAACGCGCGTCGCCATCGCCGAACACGACCACCGGTTGATCCCCCGCCACCGCGACCGGCGCGCTTCCGCACAGCACCTGCTGCGCGCTCACGAGTCCGATCTGCTTGCCGTCGAGCGTGAAGTGCGGACGCCCCTCAAGCACAGCGATGTGCTCTTGCGGGAGCGCCAGCGTGCGCGACAGGTTCGCGAGCGGCAACGCATACGGCTCGCCCGCGATCTCCACGAGCAGGCTGCGCACCACGGAGAGCGTGAGCGGCAATTGCAGAATGACTTTCGTGCCGCGCCCCGGCGTGTGCTCGATGCGCACGGTGCCGCGTACCGTCGCCACCATTGCCCGCACCGCGTCGAGTCCAACGCCGCGTCCGGAGACGTCCGTCACCGTATCGCGCAGCGTGAAGCCGGGCAGCATCAGGAATTCAAGCAGCTCGCTGTCGTCGAGCCGCTGCGCCGTGTCCGGCGTGGCCAGCCCGCGCGTGACCACAGCCCGCCGCACGCGTTCGAGATCGATGCCCGCACCGTCGTCCGCCACGCTCACAAGCAACAGCCCCGCGCTGTGCCGCGCGCTGAGCGTAATGACGCCCTCGGCCGGCTTGCCCGCCGCCTCGCGCTCGGCCGGGTCCTCCAACCCGTGATCGACGGCATTGCGCAGCAAATGGCCGAGCGGCGCTTCAAGCTGATCGAGGATGTCGCGGTCGACCGGCGTATGCGCGCCACGAATCTCCAGCCGCGCCGGTTTGCCGAGCGAGCGGCCCAGGTCGCGCACCATGCGCGCAAATCCGCCCAGCCGGTCGTCGAGCGGACGCATCCGGCACGCGAGCGCTTCGTCGTACAGCCGCTGCGACAGTTGCGTCGAGCGCCGGTCGAACTCGTCCAGCTCGTGGATCTGCTCGGCCAACAACTGCCCGCCGACGCCCAATGCGCGCCGCAGATCGGCCAGCGCCGCGAGCAACACCTGACGGTCTTCATCGGAGCGATCCGCCACTTGCGCAAGCGCCGAACTCACGCGGTCCAGCGCATCGCCCGCCTCATGCTGATGACGCTTGAGCCGCTGCAACGACTGCGCGAACGGCTGTGTCCAGCGCGACGCCACCAACCCCTCGCTGGAGAGTCGCAGCAGTCGGTTCAGACTGTCCGCCGACACACGCAACGCGCGCGATGCGGGGTCCGCGACGTCACTGTCTTCGGTCGTGTCGCGATTGTCGCGCACGTCGTAGGGCTCGGGCGGGCCGGGCGGGGCCGGCGACGCCGGCGCTACGTGCGCGGCGATCGTCATGGCGTCGGGCACGGGCGGTGTCGCCAACGTCGGCATACCGTAACTGGCGTAGTCGAATGCCGTGGGTTCGGCCGACGGCGTGGGCGTCGCGGAGCTCAGGGGGGCGGCGTGGGGGGGCGTCGGCACCGCATCACTCGTCAACGTGGCGAGCTGACCGGTGAACGACGTGACGAATTCGTCGATTTCCGCTTTACCCGCGCCCTGCGCCCAGTTCGGATCGCGGCCCGGCGGATGCGCCAGGCGCATCAACAGATCGACACCCTGCAGCAGGCGGTCGATGAGCGTCGCGTCGAGCAGAAGGGCGCCACGTTGTGCCGCGACGAAGGCATCTTCGAGCACATGGGCGAGCGCCACCCCGGCGTCGACGCCCACGATACGCGCCGCCCCCTTGAGCGAATGCGCGGCCCGCATGCAGGCTTCGAGCCGCGACGCGTCGGTCGGCGTGCGCTCGAGCGCCAGCAATCCGTCGCCGAGCACTTGCGCCTGCGTCTGCGTTTCCATGCGGAACAGGTCAAGCAGCGTAGCGTCGTGCAGGTCGTCGGTCATGCGAGGCTCCTGTCGAACGCCGCGCCCACACGCAACGGATCCAGCACGCCGACAATGTGCTCTCGCCAGGGCAACACGGCGACCGCCAGGCCGTCGCTCGCCCCGAGCGCGGTCGACGGGACCGCGCCAAGCGCCTGGCGGGCGGGCGTGACCGTGCCATGCACCTCCGCCACGGGAAACGCGCTCAAGTGATGACCGTGGCGCAGCGCCAGCAGGCGCGACGCACTCGTGCGCAGCGCATTCGACGGGACCGTCTCGGCGCGCGGGGTCGGTTGCACGCCGAGCAGCGCTTCCAAGGACACGCACGGTACGAGCGCGCCGCGCAGGTTGACCAATCCGAGGCAGGCGGGTTGACGGTGTCCTGGCACCGAATGCCAGCCGCACATCGGCGCCACGGATTCGACGGCCGACGCCGGTAACGCGAGCCATTCGTCGCCCAGACGGAAGAGCAACAGCGGCGCGCCGCGCGCCGCCGCCTCGCGACCCACCGCTGCACGCCACGGCGCCGGGTCAACGGGCACGACCGGCAGACGATCGAGCAGTTCGGCCGCCTGCCGATGCAACGCACCGGCGTGCGAGGGCGCTTGGGAAGCTTGCGAATTCGGGTGGCGTGCGTCGGACACCGAATCGGCCTCATGCACGAAGTCGCGATTTGTCATCGATGTCGGGTCCCGTGACGCGGCAAGTTGTCAGGCGATGCGCTCGACGCTGTCGCCTTGCGTTGGGTGGCCTCCGTGCGCTCGGCACGTTCAGCGCGTTCGAGCAGACGTCGCGCGCCGGCGGTGTCACCGCGCGCGTCGAGTTGTGCCGCGCAATGCACCAGCGCTTCGTAATGTCCCGGGTCGAGGTACAGCGCACGACGGTAATGGACGAGTGCGCCCTGGGCATCGCCGCGCGCGTCTTCGACCAAGCCGAGCAGATACTCGGCCTGCGCGTTCGCGCGATCGGTCGCAAGCACGCTGCGGCATAACGCGACGGCACGCACAAAATCGCCCGCGTCGGCCGCCACGCGCGCCTGTTCGAGTTGCGCATCGACGGCAGCGGCATTGGACACAGCGGCAGCAGCGGTAGCGGACGCAGCGGTAGCGGACGCAGCCGCAACGTTCTGCCTCGCCTGCAGCGGGGCAGGCGTGCCTGCGAGACCGGCATGGGCCACGAGCCGACCCTCGGCGCGTCGCTGCACCACGGCGTCGACGGCACTCACCGGCGGCATCGGGTTGAACGATTCTAGTGTTCCTGCCATGCGCGACACGCCGGCTGGCGGTGGCACCACGTCGCGCACCGGCCCGGCGACGCGAAACGCGAACGCCTGCACGTGTCCGGTCGACGCCAGGCCATTGCTGGTCAATGTGCCGCCTTCCGCCGGCCCGGCGAAGAGGGTTGCGCCCATGCGCATGAGGCGTTCGAGCGCGGCGATCGCCCGGCGTTGCCCGTCACGGTCGAAGTAGATCAGCACGTTGCGGAAGAACACAAAGTCGAACGTGCCCAGCCGATCGACCAGCGCCGTATCGAACAGATTGCCCGCATGCCAGCGCACCTGCGTGCTCAACGCCCCGATGACGCGGTAGCCGTCGTCATCCGGCGTGAAATAGCGCTCGCGAAACGACAGCGATTCGGGCGGGCCGCGAAACGAGTTGCGGCCGTAACGGCCCTCACGCGCGAGGGCAAGTCCTCGTTCGCTGATATCGAGTGCGTCGACGGTGAAATCGCTGGCACCGAACCCCGCGTCGAACATCGCCATGGCCATCGAGTAGGGTTCCTCACCCGTGGCACACGGCAGGCTCAACAGCCGCAGCGGCTGGCCTTCACGCACCGTGCCGCGTCGCGCGGCCCGTTCGTCGCGCGCCAATTGCGCCAGCACCGTGAACGCCTCGCGATGCCGGAAAAACCAGGTCTCGGGCACGACGACCGCTTCGATCAACGCCTGAAGCTCCTGCGGCGACTGCTGCAGCCATTGCCAGTATTGCGAATAGGCGGGCGCGTCGTGCATCTCGGGTGGGAGCGCGGCGAGCCGCGCGCGCACGGCACGCTCGATGGCATGCGCCCCGAGCGTTTGCGCGTCGAGCCCCATGGTTTCGCGCAGCAGGCGTTCGATGTCGTGGACACGGCTCATGACGACGCCTCCGGTGTCTCGGCCAACGCGTCGCGCGCGGCGTCGAAGAGCAGCGCGCGCGCCTCGTCGGTCAGCAGTTGATCGATTCGCACCCACTGCACGAGGCCGTCGTCGGTGTCGAGCACGGGGCCGAGGTAACGGCCTTCGGGCAGATCGATACCGCTCGCCTGGAACGCCGAGGCGTCGGCGCGCAACGTGTCGGTCGCACGCTCGACGCGCACCCCGAGACGGCGCGCATTGGGACCGGGCGCCGGGTAATGCACGAGCACCAGACGCGTGGATCGGCGCTCGGGCGCGCTCACCCCCGTGGCCAGCCGCGTCAGGTCGACAACGGGCACCGGCTCGCCACGATAGCTGAAGGCCCCGGCCACCCACGCCGGCGCGGCAGGCAGGTGCTTGAGCGCGAGCCACGGCAGCACCTCAGCCACCTGACTGGCTTCGATGACGTAGTGATCGGTCCCGATGGCGAAACGCAGGAACAACATGGCGAGGTCCGCGAATGACGAAGTAGCGCGTTACTTCACGCCAGCCCCACGGGCGGCAGCGTCTGCACCTTGAAGCGCGAGACACCGCTCTTGAGCCCGTTGGCGACGTGATTGAGTTCTTCGATGGCCTGACTCGATTGCTGCAGCGATTCGGCGGTCTGCTGCGCCGCCTCGGAGAGTTGCACCAGCGCCTGGTTGATCTGCTCGGCCCCGGTGGCCTGCGCCTGCATGCCTTCGTTGACGACCTGGAAGCGCGGCGAGAGCGTTTGCACCTGCGCGATGATCTGCGCGAGCTGATCGCCGACCTGACGCATCTCGTCCATGCCGCGCCGCACCTCCTCGGTAAACTTGTCCATGCCCATCACACCGGCCGACACGGCCGATTGAATCTCCTTGATCATCTGTTCGATGTCATAGGTGGCCACCGCCGTCTGATCGGCCAGCCGCCGGATCTCGGTCGCCACCACGGCAAAACCGCGTCCGTACTCGCCCGCCTTTTCGGCCTCGATGGCTGCATTGAGCGAGAGCAGGTTGGTCTGGTCGGCCACCTTCGTGATCGTGGTGACGACCTGATTGATGTTGCCCGCCTTCTCGTTGAGGATGCCAAGCTTGCCGTTGACCGACCCCGCCGCGTCCACGACGTGACGCATGGCGTCCTCCATGCGCGTGAGGCCGACGTGACCCGTGCCCGCCAGCGACGCCGCATGCTCGGCCACGCCCGCGACCTCGGTCATGGTGCGCGCCAGATCGCGCGACGTAGCGAAGATCTCACGCGAGGTCGCGCCGATTTCCGTCGTCGTCGCCGCCGTCTCCGAGGCCGTGGCTTGCTGCTGACGCGACGTGGCGGCAATCTCGGTCACCGACGTCGTCACCTGCAACGCCGACTTCTGCGCCTGCCCGACCAGCCCCGTGAGTTCATCCGTCATCCGGTTGAAGCCCGCCTCCAGCGCACCGAATTCGTCGCGCCGTTCCAGATCGAGACGCTGGGTCAGGTCGCCCGAGCGCATCACTTCCAGAATCTGCATGACACTCCCGAGCGGCACACTGATGGCGCGGAACAGCAACCAGCCGCACAGCAACGCGCACGCGAGCGCCACGACCAGCGTAATGAGCAACGTCGCCTGGGCCGCCGTCACAGACTGGCTAATATTGTGAGTCGACTCGTCGGCAAAGGTCTTGTTGGTATCGACCAGATGCTGGATCGCCGTGCGCCCGCGGCCCCACTCCGGGTAAAGCTGCTCCGACACCATCGAACGCGCCGCGGCGATCTGACCGTCGGCAACCAGCTTGACCACCTGATTGCTGACGCTGCCATACTGCTGGCGCACGCTGCGCACTTCGTCATACTGAACGCGGTCGATGCTGCGGTTGACCGTGGTGCCGTAGTCCTTGAGCCATTCGTCGATCTTGCCATTGGCGGCGCGAAGGGCGTCGAGATCGACCGCGCGGGTCTTGTCGTTGTCGTCGACGGACACGACCTGCTGAAGCACCTGGTAGCTCTCGAACCAGGCGCCGCGCAGCATCGTGCTGTAGTACAGGCCGGGCGTGGAGTCGGTCTCAACGCTGATCGCCTCCTGCTGGATGGCCATCAGCCGCGTAAAGGCGATGCCGGCCATGAGGGCCATCAAGGCGATGATCAGGCCAAAACTGGCCAGAATGCGATGTCGGATCGACCAGTGTTTCACGCCGCGCTCCCGTTCGTTGTTCATACCCGGTGCCGGGGGAGGGGCGACGCGGGCCTGTTTGAGGTTACGCCGATTCTATTACAGCGGCCCGGTCGGGCAACGTCGGTCAGACCTTGTATTTGGGTTTATTTCTGATTTGAGGCGTTGCGGGCGCCCGCGGCGGCGCCCACAACGACCATTCAGCGAGTCAGTTCGCGAAGGGCGTCGGCCGTCATGGGCACGAGCGCGAGTGGGGCCGCGGCCGCCGTCAACGCGCCGAGCGACGCCGCATTATCGGGCGAGACGCTGCCGTCCGGCAGGTAGAGATTGTTTTCGAAGCCGATCCGGGCGTGGCCCCCATGCAACACGGCCGCCAGCGCGCACTCCGCCTCGCGCGGTCCGAACGCGCACATCGCCCACGGTGTGGCCGTGGTCGCCTCGCCCAGCGCTTGTGCCCCCGTCTGCCAGGCCGCGAGAAACGGCAGCAGGTCCGACGGCGACGACAACTGCCCCTTGCTGTACCGGCCCAGTACGAACAAGACCCAATGACGGCCGGGACGGATCGCCCCGCTCGCACGCAAGCGCCAGTAGTGCGCCACGTCCTCGGTGTCGTACAGAATGTACTGCGTCGTGATCCGGGTTTGCCAGAGCCAGGCGAAGAACGCTTCGGCGGCGGGTGCATGCGCGGTGTCGGGCAGTACTTCGCGCAACGCCACCGAAATCGCTTCGGGATGCAAGGCACGCACCGTCGCGATCTGTTGCTCGGGGGTATAGCAGCCGACTGCCTCGGTCGTCACTTGCAGTACGAGTTCGTTGCCGACGGCGCGTTGCACCGCGTCGATGCCGGCCATGTAATCCGGCACCTCGAGGCTGTGCGTGCCATCGGCCTTGCGAACGTGCAGGTGGATCATTGCCGCGCCGGCATCCAGACACGCCTTCGCGCACGCGCCGAGTTCATTCGGCGTCATGGGCAGCGCACGATGATCGACGTGCGTGCGCCGGGCGCCGTTGGGCGCGACGGCCAGCGCGAAAGCGCGTGTCGTGCCGGTCATCATGCGCCTCCCGCCATCACGCCGGTGACATCGGCCACCGCCAACGCCAGCCGCTCCACGATGCGGTCGATGTCCGACGGCTGACAGATGAACGGCGGTGCGATCAACGCGTGATCGCCATGCACGCCGTCGACCGTGCCCCCCATCGGATAGATCAGCAGGCCGCGCGCCTTGGCCGCCGCCTTGAGCCGCGCGTGCGTCTTGTCGGCCGTCGGGAGTGTCTGCCTGGTCGCACGATCGGCGACGAATTCTACGCCGACAAACAGTCCCCGGCCACGCACATCGCCCACGTTCGGGTGATCGGCGAAAACCTCGCGCAGTCGCGCACGCAGTTGCTCGCCGCGCGCTTTCACGTTCTCCAGCAGATGCTCCTCGGCAATCGTGCGCTGCACGGCCAGCGCCGCCGCGCAGGCCATCGCGTGTCCCAGATACGTGTGACCGTGCTGGAAGAAGCCCGAGCCGCCGACCACGGCGTCGAAGATTTTATCGGTGCACAGCATCGCCCCGATCGGCTGATAGCCAGCGCCCAGCCCCTTGGCGATGACGAGAATGTCCGGCACCACGCCGTCTTCCTCGCAGGCGAACAGGTGGCCCGTGCGCCCCATGCCGGACATCACTTCGTCGAGCAGCAGCAGCACGCCGTACTTGTCGCACACGGCGCGAATGCGCTTGAAGTAGTCGCCCACCGGCGGCACCGCGCCCGCGGTCGCACCGACCACGGTCTCCGCGACAAATGCGATCACCCGGTCGCCGCCGAGTTCGAGGATTTTCGCTTCGAGTTCGTCAGCCAGACGCTGGACATAAGCGGCGTCCCCCTCGCCCTCGAGCCGTTCGCGATACGCGAAGCACGGCGAAACGTGGTGCGCCGGCACCAGCAGCGGCAGGAACGGCTCGCGTCGCCACGCGTTACCGCCGATGGCCAGCGCACCAAGGGTGTTGCCGTGATAGCTCTGACGGCGCGCAATGAAGTACTGACGCTGCGGCTGGCCGATCTCGACGAAGTACTGCCGCGCCAGCTTGAGCGCAGCCTCCACGCCCTCCGATCCGCCGCTGACGAAATACACGTGATTCAAATCGCCGGGCGCGCTCGCGGCCAGCGTGTCGGCCAATTGCTCGGCGACTTCCGTCGTGAAGAACGAGGTATGCGCGTAAGCCAGTTGCGCCGCCTGCTGCTGCATCGCCTCGATCACGCGCGGGTGACCGTGTCCCAAACAAGAGACCGCCGCGCCGCCGCAAGCGTCGAGATAATGCTGGCCCGTGCTGTCGATCAGCTCGATGCCCTGACCGCCGACCGCGACGGGCAAGGTCTGGCGCGGGTTGCGGTGAAACACATGAGTCATGCCTGAACCTCTGACGGAAAGATGGCGCGTCGCGTGATGACCCACCAGCCACCCACTTACGCAAACAATGGGGCTCAGTGTAGGGGCATCGCACCGGTTTTGCAACATATGTTTCACTCATTTTGTTGTCGCAACATTTTGCTCAATCGCTTGAACTCGCCCGACGCTTGCGCATTGGTCGGGCCCCCAGGGGAAAGCGCGTGCGTGGTCGGGGCATTTCATGCAACAATCGTTACATTACCTCGTCGCCGCGTTGCCATCCCCTATGCCTGAAGCCCCCGCGTTGCCGCAGACGCTCGAACAGCTCAACACCTTGCTGCGTGCGCGCTATCCCGAGCTCAGCCCGCAATTTCAGGCGGGCGCGCGTTTCTTGCTCGACCACCCGCAGCGTGTTCCGATCAGCTCCATGCGTGCGATTGCCGCCGAGGCGGGCGTGCAGCCGGCCACCTTCGTGCGGCTCGCGCAGCATCTCGGCTTCGACGGTTGGCACGGCCTGCGCGAACTGTTTCTCGAATCGATCCGGCTGGGGCCGCAGCCCTATGCGAGTCGCGCCCGTCAGGTCATTCGCGAGGGCGACGCCGCCCGCATGGTGCCCGAGATGTTTCGCGTGCAGCACAACAACCTCGACCTGACCGAAGCGGGCGCGAATGCGTCGCTGGGGGCGGCTGTCGATTTGCTCGCCAATGCGGGCACCGTGCATGTCGCCGGCTTCCGGGCGTGCTTTCCCATCGCGTTCACGTTCCAGTACGTCTATCGGCTGTTCCGGCCGACGGTGCATCTGATTCGCGGCGAAGCCGGCACGCTGGAGATGGAGTTGCGGGCGCTCTCGACACGCGATGTGGTGGTCGTCATCAGCTTCGCCCCGTATTCGAACGAAGCGCTGATCGTTGCGCGAGCGGCACGGGCGGCGGGCGCGCGTGTGCTCGCGCTCACCGACTCCACCGTCTCGCCGCTCGCCCTCGACGCCGACGTGACGGTGTTGTTCTCGCATGAGAGTCCGTCGTTCTTTCCGTCGATCACCGCCGGGATTGCCGTCGTCGAGACGCTAGTGGAAATGCTGCTCGCCCGCAAGGGACGCGGGGCGGTGCGTGCCCTGGAACTGGCCGAAGACCAGTTGCACGGCACCGGCGCTTACGTGAGCCCGACGGGAAGTGAGGGAAGCGCGGGAAGCGGCCCCCGCGTCAAACCGGACGCGTGAGCGAAGCGACGACGCCGCGCTCGAGCAGGTCGCCGATGACGCACAGGATGACGCCGTCCCCGGTTTCTTTTATGATCGATGCGCTCGCCTGCGGCGAAGGCGTCGACGCAAGACCCGACGCGGCGTTGCGCAGGATCCGTCCCCCTGTCGACACTCTCAAGGACTCCGAATGTCGCATTTCCGTCTGTCGCTTGCCCGCTCGATCGGGCTTGGCGCGGCGCTCGTCGTCGGCGCCACCATGGCCGCACCGGCGTTTGCCGCCTCCAACCTCCTCTTCATGAGCAACTCGCCGCTGGCCTATCTGCACAAGGCCGACAATGCGTCGCTCGCCAAAGCAGCCAGCAACGTGCTGTCCCATCAGCAGGACAACGAAACCGTCGACTGGAGTAACAAGGGCACCGGCAACCCCGTGGCCGTTAAAGCGCAACTCACGCCGACCAACACCCAGAAGGACGACACCCGTACCTGCCGCGACCTGATCGTGGTGCTCGGCGCAAAGGGGCAGGAAGTCACGCTCAAGCTGCCGACCTGCAAGAAGGGCGATAACGGCCAATGGGAACTGCAAAAGCGCGGCGCTCAGTAAGCATTCAGTCGTCCTCCAGACAAAAAAACCGCTGGCCCGAGATTTTCGGGACCAGCGGTTTTTTCATTGCACCACCCGTGCGCCGAGAACGGGTGAATCCTGCCGACAGCCGTCTCAGGCCGCCGCCGTCCTCTTGTGGCCTTCCACGTTGGGCAACAGGATCGTCACGATCCCGAGCAGCGGCAAAAACGCACACACGTGGTAGACGAAGTCGATGCTTGTCGAGTCGGCCAGTTGTCCCAGCACGGCGGCGCCCACGCCCCCCATCCCGAATGCGAAGCCGAAGAACAACCCCGACACGGTACCGACCTTGCCCGGAATCAACTCCTGCGCATAGACGAGAATCGCCGAGAACGCCGACGCCAGGATCAAGCCGATCACGACCGTCAGAATGCCGGTCCAGAACAGGTCCGCGTACGGCAGCATCAGCGTGAAGGGCGCGGCGCCCAGGATCGACCCCCAGATCACATACTTGCGACCGATCTTGTCGCCCAGCGGACCGCCGATCATCGTGCCTGCGGCCACGGCGAACAGGAAGACGAACAGATGCACCTGCGCGCTTTGCACCGAGACATGGAACTTGCTGATCAGATAGAACGTGAAGTAGCTGCTGATGCTGGCGAGATAGAAGTACTTCGAGAAGATCAGCACCAGCAGAATGCCGATGGCGAACATCACCTTGCCGCGCGACAGGTGGGCGTGTCCGCCCCGGCGTGCGACCGGCTTGCCCTGGCTCGCGGCGCGCTGCCCGGCGTACCAGCGACTGACGTGGAACAGCACGAAGATCGCGACGAGCGCCGCCACGGAAAACCACGCCACGCTGCCACGGCCGTACGGTGCAATGATGAGTGCGGCAAGCAGCGGGCCGAGTGACGAACCGACATTGCCGCCGACCTGGAAGAACGATTGCGCCAGGCCGTGGCGCCCACCCGAGGCCATGCGCGCCACGCGCGACGACTCGGGGTGGAATACGGACGAGCCCATGCCGACCAGCGCGGCGGCCACGAGCAGCATGCCGAAGTTCGGCGCGACAGCCAGCAACAGCAGGCCAGCCAGCGTAAAGCCCATGCCGACCGGCAGGGAATACGGCTTCGGATGCTTGTCGGTGTACAGGCCTACGACCGGCTGCAGCAACGACGCCGTGACCTGGTAGGTCAGCGTAATCAGACCGACCTGCGCGAAGCTCAGGCCGAAACTCGCCTTGAGCAGCGGATAGATGGCCAGGATCAACGACTGAATCATGTCGTTGAGCAAATGGGAGAAGCTGATCGCGGACAGCACACGGAACGCGGTGCCTTTGGCGGACGGCGAGGGGGCGCCGGGAAAGGACGTTGCAGGTTGGCTCGACATGGGAGGGGGATTTGACGTCAAAAGCTTCAGGAAATCGGCACGCTTCCGGCGGTTTTCGTGCAAATAGACCTGACTTTGGGACTTGGCCTATTTTTTGCCGGAAATCTAATATGTGAAGTGTAGAGCATGCGTAAATTGCGGTTACGCCAACTTTTGTCGCGATTCCGCCATCCGGCCCGCCGCGGTATGTCTCATCAAGACCGACAAAAGGCGCTTGCCGCTGGCCTTGAACCGCCCACCGGACATCCGCCGGGCCCTGTCGGGCATACGTCGTCCATGGCTCGTGCGGGTTTATCGGGCGTTGGAGACCGTCAGGGATTCGTGTAGAGTCGATTGACGCGTTGTGCCGTGCAACATGACGCACGCGAAGCACACGAAAGGGCCCCCTCCTTCCTTGGTTGGCAGCAGAACATGATTCAACACTCCAGAGTCGTGCAGTGGCTGGTGACCGGGCTTGTCGTGACGGTCACGCTCTTTGTCGTCCTGATCCTGGGCTGGCTGCGCGTTCATCACATGTCGCAGGCGTTCCTGCAGCAAGAAGCGCAACGACAGCGCGCGGCGCTCGAGCGCATTGTCGGGACGGCCGAAGACACCCTCAAGGGCGCCCTCCCGTGGGTCGGCCGCGCTTGCGGCGAGGTCAACAGCTCGTTGCAGGCCACGGGCACGCTCAGCCCCTACTTCCGTTCCATCTGGCTCGTCTCCCACGGGAAGATGTATTGCTCGTCGGTGATTCGCTCCGACGAGGCCATCGAAATGCCTTTGCCGGCCGAACTCGTGCCGCTGCTGACCGGCACGCCCGAAATGTTTGTCGACAGCACGCCCTATGTGCGCAACTCCCCCGCACTGGCATTGTTCATCCCGACGTCGGCCACCGACGGTGTCCTGGGCTTCATCGACAGCGTGTATCTCACCGAGTCGTTGCATAGCGTCAAGACCAACGAGCTTGCCTGGACGGCGATGACCATCGGGAAAGTGTCGCTGACGTCCGAAGGCCCGCGGCTCGAATCCGTCGGCATCGCCACCCGCGGGGCTCAGGTCACGCTCGACTCGGACCATTTCTCGACGTCGCTTGCCGGTAGCGCCACCCTGACGCGCTCATTGATCGCCACGCAGGCGCCGATCTTTCTGGCGTTCGGCGTGGTGATCTCGATTTTGCTCGGCATCCTGACGTTCCGCCATCTCGGCCCGGCCCAGTTCATGCGCCGGAAAATCGCGCTGGGCATCAAACGCAATGAGTTCAAGGTCTACTACCAGCCCGTGATGGAGTTGGCCACGGACCGCTGCGCCGGGGCGGAGGCGTTGATGCGCTGGCATCACCCCGAGGCGGGGCTTGTGCGCCCCGACGCCTTCATCCCGATCGCGGAAAGCAACGGCCTGATCATCGAACTCACCCGTTCGCTGCTGAAGCAGATCCGCAACGATGTCTCCCGAGGCGCTCTGCCGCCGGGCTTTCACATTGCCGTCAATCTTGCGGAGCGGCACTTGCGCGACACGACCATCGTGCGCGACATCGAACGTCTTTACGGTTCGCTCAACGAGACGTATCCGATGATCGCGGAAATCACCGAGCGTTATGTGATTCGCGACACGGCGGCGGCGCGCCACGTGATGGCGGAACTCCAGCGTCACGGTGTGGAAACGGCGTTGGACGACTTCGGTGCCGAAAACAACTCCATCGGCTATCTGAAGCGCTACGACTTCAATTATCTGAAGATCGACAAGGAATTCCTGCCCGTGACCGAAGACGATACGGTCACGCGCAATATCTGCGATTCCATCATCCATCTGGCCGAGCGGCTGGACATGACAATCGTGGCGGAGGGTGTCGAAAACGAGATGCAGGCGAGTTATCTGCGCGAACGCAACGTCACCTACGCCCAGGGATATCTGTTCGCGCGTCCGATCGCGTTCGACGAGTTGGTACAGTTTGCGATAGCCCACGCGGGCAGAGGCCTGGCGTCGGTGAACTCGGCATCGGCGAGCGTCGTGCCGCTCACGCCGCTCAAGGCTGGCTGAGCACAGCGTTGCCCTGGCGCGCACCGAAGCGCCCGACCGGTGACGATCATCGGGCTGGCGCTTCGGCAACGCCGCATTCAGGTCAAAAGACCAATTGCGGCATGTTGCTGCGTGGCGCGGGCATGGCAGCCGCCCGCGTACTGTCACGCATTTCGGCGCGCAGCAACCACAACCGCCGCGCGACAAAATGTCTGAAGCGCATTTCACCCGCGGAGAACGAGATTTGCATCTGATGCCGCTTGCCATTGGGCAGCGTGCGAACCAGACGATAGTATCGAGCCCCGTCAACCGTTTCCTTGATATTTCTGACGCGCATCATTTCACCCCGTTTCTGTTGTGTCAGGTGAGTAGGCACTTCGACAACCGTCGCATTCCCGGTGGACCCGCATCAGACGTCGACTTCGGCCTGACGCGCGACTCACCGGCCAGGGGGGGGCATGCGGCGAAATTCAATGTAGAGGAGCAACGTCCCCCATTCGTCCCCCAATGAAAAATCCGGCGTCGGCTTCGTTGGTGCGCGGCAACACTTCCCTGTCCGGCGTCGGTGTTCGCAGGTCCGCCGGCCCTCTACAATGCGCTGACCTGCTGAGTCCAATAGAAAACATCTTTATGGTTTCCGAACCGTCTTCAACACCTAACGGGGTTTCGCATCATGGGCTGGACGATGCGCTGCAAGTGAGCGGATCGCTCTGGGTGCATCGCGGCAATGCGTCGCTTGGCGGCCACGCCAGGATTGCGCTGCTCGAACAGATCGCCGCGCACGGGTCGATCACGGCCGCGGCGAAAGCCGCCGGCATGAGTTACAAGGCCGCATGGGATGCCGTGGATGCGATGAACCAGCTCGCCGGCGAACCGCTGGTGGCGCGCAGCACGGGCGGTCGTGGCGGTGGCGGCACCCGCCTCACCGCACGCGGTGCGAAGCTCGTGGCGGCGTTTCGGGCGGTGGAGGTCGCGCAACGGCAATTCCTTGCGCGTGTGGCGACCGATCTGGAACATTTCGACGAGCAGTGGCCCATTATCGCGCGGCTGGGACTGCAGACCAGTGCACGCAATCAGTTGCACGGCACGGTCACCGCCATTCGGCGCTGCGGCGTGAATGACGAAGTGACGCTCACGTTGCCCGGCGGTGAAGCGATCACGGCGTCGCTCACGCACCACAGCACGCAGACGCTGGGGCTGGCGACCGGCAGCGATGCCTTCGCACTCATCAAGGCGCCGTGGATCGAAATCGCGCGCGGCGCCGATCTCGCGGGTTTGGCCACCGCGAACCGGCTTTCGGGCACGGTGGACGCCATCGCCGACGACGCGGGACAGGCCGAAGTCATTCTGGCGCTGCCCGGCGGCAGCCGGCTCGCCGCCGTCATGCCGCACGACACGTTGACCGCTCGCGGGTTGACCGTGGGTGTCGGCGCGACGGCCGCGTTCGCGGCCGCCAGTGTGATTCTGGGCGTGATGGCCTGACGCGCTCGCGTCCAGCCATCACGTGGATCACAACGCGGGCGTTTCGCAGTTCGGCGCGACAAACGGCTTTGCGTCGCGACGATCCAGACGCAGGCTCAGCAGCGCCACGCCCACGCCGGCCAGCGGCGCGAGCGCGGCCACCCAGGGCACAGCCGTCAGCCCCGGACCGTGTTCGATGACGAAGCCGCCGAGCCACGCGCCGATGGCATTGCCGAGGTTGAACGCGGCGATGTTGAAGCTCGACGCCAGGCTTTCGCCCGCGCCCGAGGCCTTTTCCATCACCCACAGTTGCAGCGGCGCCACCGTCGCGAACGCTGTTGCCCCGAGCAGGGCCACGAACACGATGGCCAGCCAGTGCGAGTGCAGGGCGAACGTCATCAGCCCCAGCACCACGGAGAGCGCCAGCAGGCTGCCCAGCACTGTCGGCACCACGCGACGATCCGCCAACTTGCCGCCCAGCAGGTTGCCGACGACCAGACCGCCACCGAAGATCAACAGAATCGGTGAGACCGCGCCCTCGGCGAAACCGGTCACTTCGGTCAACAGCGGGGCGATGTACGTGAACACGCCGAACACGCCCACCCAGCCGAGCACCGTCGTGAGCAAGCCGAGCAGCACGGGACGACGTGCCAGCGCCCGCAGATCCGCCCGCCAGTCACCCGCGTCCTTGGGCGCGGCGATCTTCGGCACGAACCCGGCGATCACGAGAAACGCGAGCGCGCCGATCACCGTCACCGCCCAGAAGCTCGCGCGCCAGCCAAAATGCTGCCCCAACCAGGTACCGAAGGGCACGCCGAGAATATTGGCGACAGTCAGCCCGGTGAACATCACGGCAATGGCCGACGCACGGCGCTCGCGCGGCACGAGGCCGGTGGCGACCACCGAACCAACGCCGAAGAACGTGCCATGCGCGAACGACGTCAGCACGCGGGCGGCCATCAGAGCCCCATAGCTCGGGGCCAGCGCACAGGCGGCATTACCGATGGTGAAGATCGCCATGAGCACCAGCAGAACGGTCTTGCGCGGCCAGCGGGCCGTGACGGTGGTCATGAGCGGGGCGCCGACCACGACACCCAGGGCATAGCCGGAGATCAGCAGGCCGGCGGCCGCGATCGAGACGCCGAAATCGGCGCCGACGTTGAGCAGCAGCCCCATGATGACGAATTCCGTCACGCCAATGCCAAAGGCACCGGCGGTCAGGGCGTAGAGAGCGATAGGCACGAAAGACTCCTGTCTCGGGATTAAGGAAGGTCAGGCCACTCAGGGAATGGCGATACACCAATGTGCGGAATATAGACGCCCTCGCATTGGTGAAATAGACTGCACAAAGGAACATGAATTGTGACTTGATGTCACAATGCCCCGCATCCCCTTTCACAGGAACGCCGGAGAACACCGCCGATGGGTCGACAGGACGTCAATCGCTCAGGCGATATGGAAGTTTTCTCGCGTGTGGTCGAGCTTGGGGGCTTCTCGTCGGCGGCGCGCGCGCTGCATATGACGCCGTCCGCCGTGAGCAAGCTGATTGCGCGGCTCGAGGCGCGCCTGGGTGCCCGCTTGTTCAATCGTTCGACGCGCCGCCTGCAACTCACCCCCGAGGGCACGGCCTTTCACGAGCGCGCGCTGCGCGTGCTGGCCGACATCGAAGCCGCGGAGCGCGAAGCGGCGGCGGGGGCGGTGCCGCGCGGGCTGCTGCGGGTGAATTCCAGCGTACCGATCGGCTCGCACTATCTGCTGCCGGTCATTCCGGCGTTTCTCGCGCAATACCCCGAGATCCGTCTCGATCTGACACTCACCGACACGGTCGTCGATCTGCTGGAGCAACGCGCCGACGTCGCCGTTCGGGCCGGCCCACTGCGAGATTCCCGGCTGGTCGCTCGCCAGCTCGGCGAGAGTCGTATGCATGTGGTGGCGTCGCCGGACTATCTCGCCCGCAACGGCCCGCTCCGCACGCCGGCCGACCTGATTCACCACAACGTCATGGCCTTCAATTTCGACCGTCAGGTGCAGGGCTGGCCATTTCTCGACGGCGCCGGTGGCATCACGCGCTATCCAACGATCGGCAACATGGTCGTGAGCGACGGCGAGATCATGCGCAAGCTCGCGGTCCAGGGGCTGGGGCTGGCCCGCCATTCGCGCTACCACATCGACGACGATCTGCGCGCCGGCCGGCTGGTCTCCGTGCTCGACGATTACAACCCGGGCGACCTGGAGCCCGTGCATGCGGTGTACGTGGGGCAGGGCGGCCATTTGCCCGCACGCGTGCGGGCGTTCCTCGACTTTCTCGTGGCGAACGTGCGTCTGCCGTAGCGGGGCAAACGTGTGGCACGCGTCGAGTCCCTTTCAGGCTCATCCGCCATTTACAGACGCAACGCGTCTGGGGCCTGACGCCCAGGGCTGCTCGGGCGATCAAGCCCGCGCCAGGCCGCGATGCGACCAGACAAAGAGCGGCCATGCCAGCGCGGCACACACGAGCCCCCCGGCCCACACCAGTCCCCAGCCGCCAATCGACAGCAGCAGCGGAATCGCGAGCGGCGTGAGGAACATCGTCAGGAAGACACCGGTGTTGCCGATACCAAGCGCCGTTCCCGCACGCGACGCCCCGGCAAGCGTGGCCAACTCGGTGAACGCCACCCCATGCCAGGCCGACGCCACCACACCCCCGGCGATCAGCAGCGCGATCATCCACGGCGTGCCGTGGGCCAGCCATTCCGGGCGATGCGCGAGCGCCGTCACGAGCAGCGCGAGCAAGGCAAACACCGCCCCCACCGCCATCGCGCAAACGCGCAGATATTGCGGACGGTTGCGGCGCTTGTCGGTGAAGCGGCCGCTCCACACCCGCGTGATGGCGGCCCCCGCCTGCACGGCACCCAGCGTGAGCGAGATGGTTGCCACGCTGGCGTGCGCAACGTCATGCAGAAACACCGTGCCGAACGTGAGCACCGCGATCTGCGGCATGGCAAGTACTGCCATGCCCAGCGCCGTACTCAGCAGGCGGGCATCGCGTAACGGCGAATAGCTTGCGGCCGCGTGTGCGTTGGCGGCCATCTCCCCGCGTGCCGTTTTGCTGGCGCTCTCCTGCAGTTCCTCCGGCGGTTCGAGCAGCCACCGCCATGCCACGACCGCGGCGGCAAACGACGCCGCCGCCAACCCGGCATAGACCGCAGCGAAACCGAAGTGCTGCGCCGCGCCGGGCAACACCAGCGCGCCCACGCCGCCGCCAAGCGGCACGGCGCATTGCCGCACACTCATCGCCAGCCCCCGCTCGCGATCGTGAAACCAGCGCATGATGGCGCGCCCGCTCGACCCATTGACGCTGCCACCGAGGATGCCGATCGCCAGCATCCCCACCGCAAGCATCGGCATCGACGGGACGAAATGCGCCGTCGGCACGCCCCAGAACGCCAGGCCCACGAGCGCGAACGCCGTCACGATCAATCCGACAAGCAGCACGCGCCGGTCGCCCCAGCGGTCGGTGAGCATGCCCCACGGCAGTTCGGAGACGGCGATGCCCAGCCCGATCATGCCGAGCACGATGCCGAGATCGCTGTTGGCCAGCGCGTAGGCACTGCGCATTTGCACCGCAGTGGCGGGAATGCCGCCCATCGCAGCGGCAAAGCTGGCGTTGGCCGCCACGCCAACGCCCAGCACCTTCCAACGGTGGTTGCGGCCCAAGCTGCGGGGGACCGTCGACGCATTCGATGCAAGGGCCATCTGCGGGGCAGTGGCGGGAGCGGTACACAAACGTTCGTTCATGGGTGACAGTGCGCGGCCCGCAGGCACACGGCTCATAGGGGGGAGGGGAAGAGGGGGAATCGCGGCGTCCGGCGCGCGCCAACGTACGGTTCGGCCCCCATGAACCGCATCCTACGGATAGACATTGCATCGGAAAAGCGGGAAAATTCGATGCCGTGTATCGTGTTTTCCGGATCATCATCCAACCGAGCCGCACGCCACCCGCGCCGCCCACGCGGTGCCCTCCCGAGAACTGCCATGAACCCCCGCGCCTTCGACCTCACGCAGTTGCGCACCTTTATCGCGATCCACGACGCCGGGAGCATATCGGCGGCGGCGGAGCAGATCTTCCTGTCGCAATCGACAGTCAGCGAGCAACTTCAGAAGCTCGAAGCGCGCGCCGGCCAGCCGTTGCTCGTGCGATCGCGCAAAGGCATGCGTCCGACGCCGGCGGGCACGCGGTTGCTGACATACGCGCGACAGATCTCGGCACTGTCCGAGGCGGCGTTCGAGGATCTGCAGGGCGTGCTGCTCGACGGCGAGTTGCGCATCGCCATTACCGACTACTACCGTCCCCACGATGTCGGCCGCGTGCTCAAGCGATTCACGGGCCTTTACCCGCGCCTGCGACTGCATGTGAGCGCCATGCAAAGTGCGCAGATCGAGCGCACCGCCCTGACTGGCGAACACTTCGACGTAGGGCTGGTGTTGCGTCTGGTGAATGAGGATGTCGCCAAGGGCGCGAAAGCGCTGGGCTACCGAACGCCGGGCACGCTGGTGCGCCGCGAGCGTCTTGTATGGGCGATGTCGTCGACGCTGGCCGAGCCGCTCGGTGCGCCGCTGCCGCTGGTGACAATGCCGCCGTCATGCACGCTGCAAAGCCTCGTACTCACGGTACTGGAGCGGCACAACGTGCCCTATCGCATCTCCCACTCGGCGGCGGGCGTGGCCGGCATGCAGTTGGCGCTCGGCGCGGGGCTGGGGGTTTCGTGCCTGAATGAATCCGCACTCACCGCCGATCTCGTCGTGTGTCCACCGTCGCTTGGCCTGCCTCCGCTGCCGCGCGCGGAATTTCACCTGCTGCCCGGACGCGCCGACGAGACCGACCTGATCCGTCACGCGCGCAATGCGCTGCTGCGACTCTTCGCGTGATACCTTTGCCCCCTGATCCCGATTATGTCCGCTCATTGCGGTTGCCGTCATGCCGGAAGCCACTCCGATTCGTCTGAATTTCAACACCCGCCGCGCGCTGTTGTTCGCGCTGACGGCCGAGCGCCTGTCGGCCTTTTACGAGCATGGGCAATGGATGACCGACAAGCAGGGCGCGACGCTCGCGCAACTGTGGCTATCACGCTCGAAGCTTCAGCTACCGCTCGAAGAGCGGCGTCTGCTCTCGACGTTGAGCGACGATTTCGCGCGCGAACTGGCCGGCACGCTCTCGCGCGAAGCCGGCCTGTATACGGCGCATGAAATGACGGAATCGCTCGACGCGGACTATGCGTTTGCGTCGGCGGTGGCGCAGAATCTGCTGGAGGACTGCACGCGGCGCCTCATCGAGGCGGGAATTACGGAGTAATCGCCGGGTAGCGAACTGGAGGCGTCGACGGGGTTTATCAGCGCGCGCGTCACGCCATCACGCAACGATGCCGCGTTCCTGTACGAGCACCCAGGGGGCGACGACAACGGCCCAAAGTTCCGGCATGCGTGCGGAGAAATCGGTGGCTTGCTCGGCTTGCATGCGCTGCACCAAGGCCGACGATAGCCATTGAGACACGGTGGCCTTATCGTCGTTGGCCACCGCCTCGGCGACCGACACGAGGTCGACGCCGGGCGCCACGTACAGCAGCACACCGCGCGCGAAGAACGATTCCAGATCCTTCCAGTCGATCTTGGCGGTTTCACCGAGCAGACGCAGATACACGTCGCTGGCGCCTGGCGCGGCGGCTTGGGAAGCTTGAACTGATTGGGCGGGTTTGGGCGAATCCATGACAACGGGCTCCAGATTGCGCGGGTCGACGACAACGACTGCGCCGGCGAAGCGTAAATAACGAAAACCCGCATTGTAATGCGCCCCGGCATGCGCGACGGTGGTAGCATCGGAACCCCACGTAGCGCACCGGTGTCGCAGCGACATGGCACGACTGCCGCGTGGTGGCTAACGTTTTACCGAGGAACCGCATGTCCAAACAAAAAACCGATCCCAAGCTGGAACAAGCGCTGACGCGCGGCGATCTCGCCATGCGCCAGATCAACTCCGCCCGTGCGACCGCGCTGCTGCGCGCCCTTGGCGAGATGATCGTGGCAGCCTCGGCAACGATCGGCGTCGAAGCGGTGGTCGACGTGCCCAACGGCGACAAGGTCTACGACCCGGAAGATGGTGTGTGGCCGCAGGCGCTCATGCTGTCGTTCGACGGCCCCATCGAAGAGGCCGACGAAGAAGAGTTGCGCACCGTGCGGTTGAGCGCTGAAAAGTATCCGGAAACCTTCGAGGTGGTGTGGCACCGCGCCGATGGCAAGATGGGTCGCCATGAAGCGCGTCCGCTCGCGATGGTCGCCTTCCTGACCGATGTCGAAGTACCTTGGCTCGACGACGAAGCCTGATCCCGAATCGATCCTGACACTGTCGCTGTCGCCGACGGTACGAGGGGGCGGCATCGCCGCTGTCGCTTGTGCCGCATGCCGGTAAGCCGCCGCCCGAGGCCCACGCCTGGGCGGCGGTTTCGTTTGTGCAGGGCTACGCGTCGTAGCGTGCCGACGTTGCGTCATCCCCCGGTCGATCCCAGACGGCAATCACGAGTCCGATGGCGATGAAGCCTGCGCCGAGCATGCCTTCCTGACTCAGCCGGTCGCCAAAGAGCGCGAATCCGAACAGCGTCGCGAACAGGGGGTCGCTGGTCTCGATGATCTGCACTTTGCTGGCCTGACCGCTTTCCACCGCCCGAGTGGTGAAATAGAAGCCCCCGATCGTTGGAAGCAACACGAGCGCGCATAGCGTTATCCAGGCCACGCCGCTGGGCATGGCGAATCCCTCGCGCATCAGGGGTATCGACAGAAACGCGCTGCCGAACCCGAACAGCCAGACGAGCTGCGGCAGTCCCGACCCGATCCTGAACCACTTGGCGAGGAAGATGAACAGCGCATAGCCGCATCCTCCGGCCAGCGCCAGGGCGATGCCCGCCGTGCTGCCGTCGATGCCGCTTTCGAACAGCCCCATCACACCGACGCCAAGGACGATTGCCAGAAAGGCGGCCGCCTTACGACGCGTTGTCGTCTCCCCGAGAAACCGCCCGGACAGCGCGAGCGTAGCGCCGCCCGCCGCATACGTGAGGAACGAGACGAGCGGAATCGATGCGTGCGAGAACGCCGTGGTCTCGAAGTAGTAAAGGCTGAAAATGCCGAGAAACGCGAGACATGCGAACTGAGGCCAGCGACGGGCCAGCCGAACGGTCTGCGTGCCGAGATCGTGACGACAGGCACAGAGCAGCGACACCACGACGAAAGCACCGAAGCATTTCCAGAAGGCGATCAACGCGGGCGTAGCCCCTTGATCGAATCCGGTTCGCGTCAACACGCCGATCGTGCCGTTCAGAGCGGCGGCGACCAGCGCGCAGATCTCCGGCCCGTAGGCTGTGCGATTAAATACGCTCATTTCCCGATTTCAACTTAATAGATAGGCAATAAGCGACGCACTCATGGCCTTTGAGGTGCTCTGACGAAGTCGACAAAGGTCACGCGGCCGCTTTGATCCGACGAGAAGATTCCTCCCCACTTGTCATCCCATTCGGAAAACGCGTTGTCTGCTCGAAGAATCCGGGTGGCGGCAGCGAGATTCCAATGTGGGATCCCAGGCAACAGATGATGCGTAAGATGAAATGAATCGCCGTGCATCCCGATGAAGAAGCGTTCAACCCAGCACGAATAGCGGTTTCGTGCACCGAAGCACCACTCACTTGATGCGTCCATGAACGGGTAATGCTCGGACAATTCGCTGAACCAGCCAATTACTGGAAAAACCAGGATCAGCGGAATCCACCAAAAGAACATAAGGTTCGCCAGCCATCCCTGCGAATAGGCAATCACGGCAATCGACGCATGAAAGGCAAGAATCAACCAGGATTCGTTTGAGCGCACGGAAAAAGACAGGCGACTCAGAATCAGGGACTTGATATAGCGGAGCGTGAACCGGCCATATATCGCGCTCAGTATGAATCGCCGGAAGAAGTCTGGGCCTCGTTGGGTCTCATATATCCCTGCGCCCAGCAGTTCCCGATAATCGGGATCGTGATTGGCGTCGCCGAGGCGGGAGTGATGCAAAATTACGTGGGATTGCCGATAGGCAAACATGGATTGCATGATTGGCCAACCGCAGAATACTCGGCTCACAACGCGATTCAATACCTTGGATCTGAACAGCGTCCCGTGCGCCCCATCATGGAAAAGACTTGCTAATGCACGCTGTCTAGCCCCGATGATCAGAACTGACAACGGATACAGCAGCGGCTGCACCTCTAATGACAGCAGGCAGCCAACAAGAATCCAACCGTAATCAGAAACGATAGAAACCAGCCCTCGATGGTTGTTTCGCTCGCACAATGCCTTGATGCGGCTCTTTTGATCTCCAGTAAGTGCGAGACTCGCGTATTTCCGTACCATGTTCCCCCTCCGCCAAACGTTCCGGTGACGGAAGGGGACATCCCCTTTCTCCGTCAACCCTCATCACGCTCCGAGGGGGAAGCGCGCACCAAGTTTGATTTCGCATTCTGCCAGTGGAAATACACCTGCAGAATGCAGTTGGGTGCGAAAAGTCAGATTTCGGAATTTTCGGATATTCAATCCGCCCCGAAGCCAGCCATCATCTGCGCGATGGCTCGATGCCCGCGCGTATCAGATCGACGCCAGCGCAAACGTGCGGCCCGTCGCGAGCTTGTCCACGACACCGCCCTGCTTGAAATGCAACGCGTCGAATTCACCGAGCACTGTGGCGTTCTCGCCCTGCACATGCAGCGCCGTACCCTCTGGAATGGCAACGACGCGCTCGTCCGGATTGATCGCCAGGTACTCGGCCAGACGCTCCTCGCGCGATTCGCCGTTGTGCCCCGTCGGCTTCCCACTGATGAAATGCGGATTGACCTGGAACGGAATCAGGTTGAGCGCTTTGAGCGTCGGCGGCTCGACGATCGGCATGTCGTTGGTCGTGCGAATGGTCGGGCACACCACGTTCGCCCCGGCGCTCCAGCCCACATAAGGCATTCCGGCATTCACGCGCTCGCGCAGCAGGCCCACGACGCCCGCGTTGTACAGGCGATCGAGCAGCACGAACGTATTGCCCCCGCCCACCACGACGGCCTGCGCCTGCTCGACGGCGGCGCGCGGATCCTTGTGGTGATGGATCGACTCGAGGGCATAGCCGAGCCGCTCGAACGTCGGCTTCACGCGCGCTTCATACTCGTCGTAACTGTAGGTGATGCCCCCCGCGTACGGCACGAACAACACGCGTTTCGCACGATCCCTGAGCACCGCATGCAGCTGATCGTCGGCATGTGCCAGAAACGCCTGGTTGCCCTTGCGGGAACTGCTCATCATCAAGATCTGTTTCACGACTCATGCCTCCAGGGCAGACGTTTTCGGGGGAATGGCTCGACGCGGACGCATCGCGCAAATTCAATGCAAACGGTGAGTGTACCCGCCGCCTCGACGGACGCATGACGCCCCTCGACCCGCGTAGCGCGCATCGCGCCATCGAGCCCCCTCATTTCTCATAAAGTGAAATGCCATACCGAATGCTGCAACCGCACCTCGCTCCTCCGACATCGGGCGCAAAACCCCGTGGCATCGATGTCATACGCAAATCCTTATGCCGCCTATAAGCGACGGCGGTATCACGACGCGAAATCCCGGGTTTCCGAGTGACCGGAGAAGGATTACACTCAGGGTCTTATATAAGACTGCCCCTTATCGTCAACCACCCCGGCCAGCGTTCACACGTTAACGTGTGAGTGTCGCGGCGAGGTCGTCGGACGAAATCGCGTCAACCTGGTTTTCAAACTCGAGTACAGCATCATGACTTCCACTTCCCAGCGTGGCGGCCTGACGGTCGCAGACAATCTGATCGCGTTCATCGAAAAGGAAGCCCTGCCGGGCACCGGTGTCGATGTCGATGCGTTCTGGAAAGGCTTCGACGCCATCGTTCATGACCTCGGCCCGAAGAATCGCGCCTTGCTCGCCGAACGCGACCGCCTGCAAGGCGAACTCGACACCTGGCACCGTGCCAACCCGGGTCCCATCGCCGACGCCGCAGCCTATCGCGCGTTCCTCGAAAAGATCGGTTACCTGTTGCCCGCGCCTGCCAGCGTGCAGGCCACCACGGCCAACGTCGACCATGAAATTGCCGAGCAGGCCGGTCCGCAGCTCGTGGTGCCGCTCTCCAACGCCCGCTACGCCCTGAACGCCGCCAACGCGCGCTGGGGCAGCCTGTACGACGCGCTCTACGGCACCGACGCCATCCCCGAAACGGACGGCGCAGAAAAAGGTGCCGGCTACAACCCGAAGCGCGGCGAACGCGTGATCGCCTTCGCACGCGGCTTCCTCGACCAGGCCGCCCCGCTGGCCGACGGCTCGCACAAGGACGCCACCGGCTATCGTGTCGAGAACGGCAAGCTCATCGTCACGACCAAGACCGGCGAGACGGGCCTGGCGACGCCGGCCCTGTTCATCGGCTATCAAGGCGACGCGGCAGCGCCGACGGCCGTGCTGCTCAAGCACCACGGCCTGCACTTCGAGATCCAGTTCGACGCCAGCCACCCGATCGGCAAGACCGACGCGGCGCATATCAAGGACGTGCTGGTCGAAGCCGCCGTCACGACCATCATCGACTGTGAAGACTCGGTCGCCGCCGTGGACGCCGACGACAAGGTCGACCTCTATCGCAACTGGCTCGGCCTGATGCAAGGCACGCTGACGGAAGCCGTGGAGAAGGGCGGCAAGACGTTCACGCGCCGTCTGAACGCCGACCGCGAATACGTCGGCGCCAACGGCCAGCCGGTGACGCTGCACGGCCGCTCGCTGCTGTTCATCCGTAACGTCGGTCACCTGATGACCAACCCGGCGATCACCGATCGCGAAGGCCGCGAGATTCCGGAAGGCATTCTCGACGGCGTGGTCACCGTGCTCGCCTCGCTGCATGACCGCAAGCATCGACTGAACTCGCGCACCGGCTCGATCTACATCGTCAAGCCGAAGATGCACGGCCCGGCCGAAGTGGCCTTCGCCGACGAACTGTTTGGCCGCATCGAAGCGCTGTGCGACCTGCCGCGCAACACGCTCAAGATGGGCATCATGGACGAAGAGCGTCGCACGAGTGTGAACCTCTCGGCCTGTATCGCCGCCGCCGCGGCGCGCGTTGCATTCATCAACACGGGCTTCCTCGATCGCACGGGCGACGAGATGCACACCGCGATGGAAGCCGGTCCGATGATGCGCAAGGGCGACATGAAGTCGTCGGCGTGGATCACGGCCTACGAGAAGAGCAACGTGCTCGTGGGTCTGGCCGCCGGCCTGCGCGGCCGCGCGCAGATCGGCAAGGGTATGTGGGCCATGCCGGATCTGATGCAAGCCATGCTCGAGCAGAAAATCGCACATCCGAAGGCCGGGGCGAACACCGCCTGGGTGCCGTCGCCGACCGCCGCCACGCTGCACGCCCTGCACTATCACATGGTCGACGTGCAGGCCGTCCAGCAGGAACTCGAGAAGATCGACTACGCGAAGGAACGCGACACGTTGCTCACGGGCCTGCTGACGGTGCCGGTCGTGGCGAAGGCCGAATGGTCCGCCGACGAAATCCGCAAGGAGATCGAGAACAACGCGCAGGGCATTCTGGGCTACGTCGTGCGTTGGATCGACCAGGGCGTGGGTTGCTCGAAGGTGCCCGACATCAACGACATCGGCCTGATGGAAGACCGCGCCACGCTGCGCATTTCGAGCCAGCATCTGGCGAACTGGCTGCGTCACGGCGTCATCACGCGCGCACAGGTCGAAGAGACCCTGAAGCGCATGGCCGCCGTGGTCGACAAGCAGAACGCGGGCGACGCGCACTATCGTCCGATGGCGCCGAACTTCGACGACTCGCTGGCGTTCCAGGCCGCGAGTGCTCTGGTGTTCGAAGGGCTGACTCAGCCCAGCGGCTACACCGAGCCGCTGCTGCACAAGTACCGTCTCGAGCTGAAGGCGAAGCAACGCGGGTAATCGCACGGCGATAAGTCGATCGGTTCGCGACTTATCATTGGACGCCCGACGGGGTAACCTGTCGGGCGTCTTTGTATTTTAGGAGCCGGCTGCGCATGGACCCCGCCATCGCCCTGCAACGCGCCGAGCGTCGCGCCCTTTGGTTTCTGCTGGCCGCGCTGGTGATCTTTGTCGCCACACTCTTCATGCCCGAGCACTTCGTTACGGGCTGGATCCGGGCGGCGGCCGAAGCCGCGATGGTCGGCGGACTGGCGGACTGGTTCGCGGTCGAAGCCCTGTTCCGGCGCATTCCGATCCCAGGGCTCGCGCGGCACACGAATATCCTGATTCGCAAGAAAGACGCCCTCGGCGACGGTCTCGCCCGCTTCGTGCGCGAGAAATTTCTCGACACCCCCTCGGTCGTTCGGCTCATCCGGCAACAGAACCCGGCGGATGCCGTCACGCACTGGCTTGGCTCGTACGAAAACACGCGTCAGTTGAGCGCGGTGCTGGTGAAAGTGGCCAGCGGGGTGCTCGACGTGATGGACGAGCGCAACGTGCAGGCCTTTATCCGCCGTGCGCTCGACACGATGATCGACCGGATCGACCTGTCGCAATCGGCGGCCGCCATTCTCGACACGCTCACGCGCGACGGCCGTCATCAGGCGCTGCTCGACGAGACACTCGACTACCTCGTCGAACTCCTCAATGAGCCGCAGACGCGCGAATTCATTTCAGCGCGCATCGTCGACTGGCTCAAGAGCGATCATCCGAAAAAGGAAAAGGTGCTGCCATCGGAGTGGATCGGCAACAAGGGCTCCGACATGATTTCGGCGGCCGTCACGCGCCTGCTGGCGCAAATGGAAGCAGACGAATCGCATCAATTGCGTCAGGCGTTCGATCGCGCGGTGGCGGGGCTGATCGAGCGACTCAAGCATGACGCCGACTTTCAGGCGAAGCTCGACGCTTTCAAGACCCAGTTGAAAGGCGACACCGCGTTGAACGCGTATGTCGGCGGGCTGTGGAACGAATGGCGAAGCTGGGTGAAGCGTGACCTCGCACGCGACGACTCGGTGATCGGCGCCAAGATCACCGGCGCGGCCGCGTGGATGGCTCAGGAACTGGCGCGAAGCGACTCGCTGCGCAAAGCGCTCGACGCACAATTGCTGGATGCGGCCGAGCGCATGGCACCGGGCTTTGCCGACTTCGTGACGGAGCACATTCGCGCAACGGTACACGGCTGGAACGCCGAGCACCTGTCACAGCAAATCCGCCTGAGCGTCGGGCAGGACCTGCAGTACATCCGCATCAACGGCACCCTCGTCGGTGGACTGATCGGCGCCGTGCTCTATTTGATTGCCCAGGCACCGGCGCTGCTTTCGCGCGGCCACTGACGGGCATCGGCGTCGGACCGGGTGGCACACCTGCACCGCTCTACCGGACCGGATCTGCCGCAACCCCCTTTTGCTGCGTTGCGCCGACCGTTGCACGAATATCAGCCAATCCTAGGGAAAACCCGTGGTTTTTTCGCAACGCAGCGGCGTCGGCACCTCGTGGATCGTCAGATTCGCAAAAATCATTGAAAATCAATTACTTAATTCCAACAAAAGCGACGAATGCCACCGCTCTGACGCGTGCCGCGCCACGAATTAGAGGGAAATGTCGCGGCGCGCAACAACTTGTTTGATCGGATGGGGTTTATCGCGAAGTGCGACAGCAGTAGAGTGACAACATGATGAAGTCAGTCGACGTCGTGGCTCGCAGGGTGCACCGCACCGCGGACGACGCCGGCTCGTACAGGAGCATTACCATGGCTGCCCTCGGTTCTTTCCTTCTGCTGGCGAGTGCCTCGCTGCTCACCGCGTCGTATCTGCGCAGCCGTGCCGCGCGTGCGCGCCGTCAGCAAGCGCGCGTGACGCGTCGCTGAACGCTTCGACACGCAATGATACTGCGCGCATGACTGCAGCGCGTACTGCTCGGGTTCCTTGTCTTGCACAATGAATCCCGCTTGTCGACGTTTGATTATTTCATTTTCCGCAATTCTCCCTTCTCCGGGAGCGCGTTTTTCTCCTTGCTGCGTGCGCGTAGATTGGCGTCAATGACGGCGCCCATGTTGGACGTCTCGCCAGACAGGAGAAATGACAATGAAGTCCATTCTGATCGCTTCGGCCTTCGCTGCCGCGCTGTTGAGCGCAGGTGCCGCGAGCGCCGCCGAGAATGCCCAATCGGCTGCCCAACCGCAGCAACCCCAGACGCGAGCGCAAGTTCAAGTGCAAACGCAGGCCCAGCCGGGTGCCGTGGCAGCCACCACGCAAACGACGACCGTCGCCCCAGCCTATGAAGTCCCGGGCCGCGTGAATCGCGCCGGTTCGATCTACTTCGGTCAGTAAGCCGCGCAAAAAATCGGCAAGCCGGGGCGTCATCGCTCGGCCTGCCGGATTCCCGATGCTTCGGGCACCCCACACGCATCTCCGTCCCGCCGTTCCCCCTCAGTAGGTCCGCTTCATCGCTGCCGCGCACGCGGCGGACAGGCATCCCACTGCCAGCACATACACGGCGATCCACCACGGTTTGTGCCCCCCGTATTCGAGCAGCGTCGCCGCCACCAGTGGTGTGATCGAGCTGGAAACGATTCCTGACACTTGATACACGACCGAGATGCCCGTGTAGCGAACCCGCGTGTCGAACAGTTCGCAGAACATCGACGCCTCGGGACCATAGACGAACGCATAGACGACCCCCAGCGGCACAATCACCGCGAGCGACACCCACCAGACGCTCGTCGCATAGTGCATCACCGCCAATGCCGGTATCGCCGACACGCCACAGGCCAACGCGCCCCAACCGAACACTCGACGGCGTCCCACGCGATCCGACAGCTTCGCGGCATACGGAATCGTGACGATCAACACCATGGCCGCGAGCGTGACCGCCAGCAGGATCGGCGTCTTCGGAAAGTGCAGCGTGCCAACGAGATACGAGATGGCGAACACCGCATAGACGTTGAACACCACGCCGTCGATATAACGCGCGCCCCAGCCCAGCAGCACGTTGCGCCGGTAATCGCGCGCAATCTCGGAAAGCGGCACATGCGCGACGCGCTGACTGTCTTTGATACGCGCGAACTCGGGCGTCTCGAGCACGCGCAGCCGGATGAACATGCCCACCGCCACGAGCACCACGCTGAGCATGAACGCCAGACGCCAGCCCCATGCCATGAACTGTGCATCGGTCAGTGTCGACGAGAGCAACGCGACCACACCGGTCGACAGGCACAACCCCACGGCGAGCCCGATCTGCGGATACGCCGCGAACCGCCCGCGCCGGTCGCGCGGCGCGTACTCAAACGCCATGAGCACCGCGCCGCCCCATTCGCCCCCCAGGCCAATGCCCTGCAACAGACGCAGGAACAGCAGAATCAGCGGGGCGGCCATGCCAATGCTGTCGTAGGTCGGCACCAGTCCGATCAGGAACGTGGACACCCCCATGATGGAGAGCGTGACGATGAGCAATGGCTTGCGTCCCAACCGATCGCCGAAATGACCGAAGAGGATGCCCCCGATCGGCCGCGTGGCGAATCCCACCGCGTAGACCGTGTAGGCAAGCGCGGTGGCAATGAAGGCGTCGCCGCTGGGAAAGAAGAGCTTGTTGAAGACGAGGCCTGTCACGGTGCCGTACAGGAAGAAGTCATACCATTCGACGGTCGTGCCGATCAGGCTGGCCAGCGCGACCGTGCGCACCGCTTTTTCGGCGGAGACGGCATCGCTGCCGCCCACGCCCGTGAGAACCTGTTCCATTGCGCCTCCTGTTGATGCGCCGCGCCGTGGCGGCGCGCTGCGACGCGCCGGTTTGCGCCGGGCGTCTGTCTCCTGGATGTCTCGGTGCCGCCTTTGGATCACGCGGCTATGTTTTGATGATGCGGATTACGGGGACTGCGGGTAAGACGCGAAAACACGCATGCGCGCGAACGCATACGACCGTGGCGGCCACCTGACGATCAGGCGGTGGCGCCGATGAAATTGCGTCCGCGCGGGCCGTCGAGCGCGGCGGCGATCATCGCATTCGATTCAGGCTCGGACACGCCATAGGCCGAAAACTCGGTCGCCACGCCCAAACCGTTGAGAAACGCGGTGAGCTTGTCGGGGGCGCGGCCAATGTCGCCGTCGAACACCTGCGCCAGCACCGCGTCGCGATCGGCACGGCGGCCTATCGCCAGACGCATCACCGCCGGCAAGGTGAACGAGCACGCGATGCCGTGAGGTAGGCCATGACGAATCGTCATGTCGTACGAAATCGAATGCGCCAACGCGGTCTTCGTGTTGGAGAACGCCATGCCCGCCTGCAGCGCGGCGAGTGCCGCCTGAGCGCGCAACGCCTCGTTGTCCAGCGACACCATCAGCTGCGGCAACACGCGCATCATGTCGCGCGCCGCCGTCACGGCGAAGGTGTCGGAAATCGGATTGGCGTTAACGTTCCAGATCGCCTCGAGCGCATGCGAGAGGGCGTCGAGACCGCTTTGCAGAGTGACCGCCGGCGGCAGTGAGCGCGTCAGGCGCGGATCGACAATCGCCGCCTCCGGCCACGTCTCGGTCAAATGCAGCGAGTACTTTTTGTGCTTCACATGACGATCCCACAGCGTGGCCCACGGGGTGACTTCGCTGCCGGTGCCGGCCGTCGTCGGAACGGTGATGAGCCGCTTGGTCCGCGATGGCCGGAAGACGCCCCCCGCATCAAGCGCATCGACGAGCGTCGCAAAGCGATCGTCCTCGCCCGCGACCATCAACAGCTTGGCCGTGTCGAGCGTGCTGCCGCCGCCCAGCGCCACGATCACCTCGCACTGGCCGTACCGCCGCCAGAAATCGCTGTACATCGGGGCAAGTTCGCGCACATCCGGGTTCGGGCTGACACGATCGATCGTCCCCGCCAGCCGTTGCCCGAGCAGCGCTTCGACTTGCCCCGTCATGCCGAGCGCCCGCGCTTCGGGCATGGTGACGAGCACAGCCCGCCGCTCGCCGACCAATTCGGGCAACTGAGCAAGGGCACCCGCACCGAAGCGAACGTCGACCGGATTATGGAAACGTGAACATGCAGTCATGGTGAGGAGGTGCCGCTGCGCCCGCGGGCGCCGCGATCGATTGACGAAGATTGAGCTGGATTATGGTGAGGACCGTCCTATACTTCCAATTCACAATTTTTCGTCGATGTATTGGTAAAACCTATACCTCGTCACGGGAGCGTCATCGATGCGGATTACCCAACTGCGCTCGTTCCATGCGGTGGCGCACCACGGCAGCGTGACGCGCGCGGCCCAGGCGCTGCATGTGAGCCAGCCCACGATGACCACGCAGATTCGTGCGCTGGAGGAGACTTACGGCGTCGAACTGTTCTACCGGCACGGCCGTGGACTGACGCTCACGCCGACCGGAAAATCGTTATATGCGGTGAGCCTGCGCATCTTCTCCGACGAAGCCGAAGCGCTTGGTCTGCTCAAGGAGCATGGCGAGCTGCGCACCGGCGAATTACGCCTGGGCGCTGTCGGACCGCATCACGCGATGGAGATCGTGGCGGCGTTCCAGCCGCGTTACCCCGGCATTCGCATTTCCATGCGGCCGGGCAACTCCGAAGAAATGATCGAGAGCCTGCTGGCCTACCGCACGGACTTGGCGGTGCTCGCGCGCTATCACGACGACGCGCGTCTGCATGCCGTGCCCTATCGCACGCATCCGGTCGTGCTGTTGGTGCCGCGCGCGCACCGGTTCGCCAAGCGACGCAGCGTGCCGCTCGCGGCGCTGGCGGACGAGCCGATGCTCATGCGCGAGCCGGGATCGACCACGCGTCACGCGCTCGAAGCGGCGTTGCAAGCGGCGGGGGTGACACCGAGCGTGGCGATGGAGATCGGCAGCCGCGAAGCGATTCGCGAGGCCGTCATTCTGGGACTGGGAATCGCTGCGGTGTCGGCGCGTGAGCATACGCCCGACGCGCGACTTGCCACCGTATCGATCAGCGACGCACGCGTGGAGACGACAACGGTCGTTGTGTGCCTGGCGCAGCGGCGAGCGTCGCGGGCGATTGCCGCGTTTCTGGAGGTCGTGGCGGGACTGGTGTGACGCCCGTGGGCATGGCATGGGCAGCGCCTGGCACGCCGCCCACGCAAGACGTCACCTGACCGGATTACAGATATTGGCTCGCCGCCAGCACGACGCCCGAGGCCACGAGGCAGTAGATGCCGAACAGATACCAGCGGCCGTGTTCGAGCCAGCGCGACAACCAGCGCAGCGCTACCAGACCGGCGAGGAAGCTGAACACCATGCCGACGAGACTCGGCGTGAGCACCGTCATGTAGTGGCCGGAGAACGATTGCGCGCCGCCCGACTTGTACAGGCGGTACGCCTCCTTGGCAATCACCGGCGGCGTGAGCACCACGGCCAGCGCGAAGCTGAATTCCTCGACACGGATTTTATCGAGCCCGCGCATCATCCCCGTCGAGATGGTCGATCCCGAGCGCGAGAAACCACGGAACGGCAGACACAAACCCTGTACCGCGCCGATCCAGGCCGAGTCGGCACCGCGCAACGGGCGATCGCCCATCGGCGGACGCTTGCTGCCCGAGATCAGAATCAGGATGCCCGCCATCGCGAGGCCGCCGGAGATGATGTACAGATTGCCGAACAAGTGCTCGATCTCGGCGTGTTCGGAGCCACGCATCAAGACCTTCTCGATAAACAGCATCAAGGCCAGCCCGATCACGCCCGTGAAGCCCGTCGCGATGACGACTTGCTTCGCGTTATGCACGAAGTCGTGCTTCGACGAGAAATAGCGCTCGCGCCACGACTTCCAGAAATAGACGATGACGGCGAGCATCGTGCCGGTGTGCAGCATGACGAGCAACAACGTCATGGCGGGCGCCGACGGGTCGAGACCCATCAGCTTCTCGGCCATGATGACGTGTGCCGAACTCGACACGGGAAGCAACTCCGCCACGCCCTGCACAATCGCGAGCACGAGCACTTGCAGATAATCCATGCGAAATCCTTGTGAAATGGGCAAGGAGCCTACGCCGGATGCATGACATTTCTGTGACGGTCACATGACGGCGGCGCCGGTTCCCTGCCCACCACCGGCTGCCGCGCATGATACTCCAACAGACGTGTCACGAAGTGAGCAAGTGAGCCGTGTACGACGGGTACCTTGGGTCAATGCGGAGCGACTTGCCCACCGGAAATCCACAGCTTGGTCACAGGTGCACCACAGCTTACCCACAGGGTTATCGACAGATTTGTCCACAGGGTGCGACGCATCGCAAAGGGGGGCGCACAAAACAAAATCGGCCACGCGAGGTGGCCGATTTGTTATCGGAGGCAGCGACCCGGAGTCGCGACGCGCCGCACAGGCGCTGGCTCACGGGAGGTGCCACCCGTACTGCGATGGGTGACGCGAATCAGCTACCGAAGTACGTGCTGCCGGCAAGGGCGAGGTTGATGATCGACGCCGGGGTCGCGGCTACCGCTGCAGCGCCCGAGTTGGCGATCGACTTCGGATAAACCGAATCGTGTTGCTGCAGCAGACCGGCTTGCTGGGCTTGCGCCAGTTCCTGACCGACCTGAGCACGGGTCAGCATGCTGGTTTGCGGCACCCACGAGAATTCCGACGGGCCGTCGAAGGCATCGCTGGCAAAGGCCGAACCGGCCGACACGGCCAACATTGCGGAAACCAGGGCTGAGGTAATAAGAGCGCGCTTCATGATGTTTTCTCCTGTCTGTTTGAGTCGCGGCGATGTTCAATTCATCGTCGACAATTGCAGTCTATTGGCATCGACAATTGCAATAAAGATGATATTTGTCCATTTGTAATTTCTATTTCAGAAATAATTAGCGCGACACGTCCCGCATCGAGCCTCGACGTCCATGCGAGCCGGCGCTCACGACGGCTGGACGGCGGCTGAGCGTCATGACGACGGAAGGGGAATGTCTGCCCGCAGAGACGGGAACCGAGCGAGACGTACGTCGCTCGATTCCCGCCTGTGGCGTATTGAGTGCGCTAGTGACCGAGGACCGGCTTGAGCGCGATGCCGGTATGGCTCGCCGCGACGTGCGTCAGCGCGTCGGGTGACATCGCGGCGACGACCATCCCGCCGTTCTTGCCACCCTCCGGGCCCATATCGACGATCCAGTCGGCTTCGGCAATCACATCGAGGTTGTGCTCGATGACGACGACGGTATGCCCGCCATTCACCAGCCGATGGAGCACATGAATCAGACGCGCCACGTCCGCCATGTGAAGACCGACCGTGGGCTCGTCGAGCACATACAGCGTGTGCGGCGTCTTTTGTCCGCGACGCGTGATGTCGTCGCGCACCTTGGTCAACTCCGTCACGAGCTTGATGCGCTGTGCCTCGCCCCCGGACAACGTCGGCGACGGCTGCCCCAGCGTGAGATAGCCGAGACCGACGTCCTGCATCAGTTGCAGCGGATGCGCGATGCTCGGCATCGACGCGAAGAACTCAACGGCTTCGTCCACTTCCATCGTCAGCACGTCGCCGATGCTCTTGCCGCGCCACGTCACGGCCAGCGTCTCGGCGTTGAACCGCTGACCGTGACAGACGTCGCACAGCACCTTCACGTCGGAGAGGAAGCTCATGCCGATGGTGCGCACGCCCTGCCCCTCGCACGCCGGACAACGGCCTTCGCCGGTGTTGAACGAGAAGCGCGACGCCGCATAGCCTCGGGCGCGGGCTTCGAGCGTATCGGCAAACAAGCGTCGAATCGTGTCCCAGAAGCCGATATATGTGGCCGGGCAAGAGCGCGGTGTCTTGCCGATGGGCGTCTGATCGACTTCGAGCACGCGATCGATCGCCTCCCAGCCGGTCACCGACGCGCAACCATGCCACGCGTGCACCACAGGACCGCGTGGCACCGCCGGTGCCGCCGACGTCGCACGCGGCTTGCCGTCTGCCTTAACCGCGTGACGCACCGTGCCCTTGCGGGCACGTCGCTCGGCGGGTGACGACAGCACCGAACGCCCCACCGCGTCGAGCAGGTTCGTCATCAGCACGTCGCGCGCGAGCGTCGATTTGCCCGACCCCGACACGCCGGTAATGGCCGTGAGTCGCGCCAACGGCAACGACGCCGTCACGTCCTTCAGGTTGTGGAGCGTGGCGCCATGCACCGTCAGCCAATTCGACGGCACCACCTCGACACCCCTGGCGGGCGCCACGACCTCGCGGCGCGGATGAATCGGGTGCTGCAACGGATTTGCCAGGAACTTGCCGGTCAGCGACTCGGGGTGCGAGGCCAGATCGGCGACGCTGCCCTGCGCGACCAGCGTGCCACCACGTTTGCCCGCCCCGGGACCGATGTCGATGATGTGATCGGCGCGGCGAATCGTGTCTTCGTCGTGCTCGACCACGACCAGCGTGTTGCCCTGGTCGCCCAGTTTGCGCAACGCGCCGAGCAGAATGCCGTTGTCGCGCGGGTGCAGGCCGATCGTCGGCTCGTCGAGCACATAGCAAACACCTTGCAGATTGCTGCCGAGTTGCGCCGCAAGCCGAATGCGCTGCGACTCGCCGCCCGAGAGCGTCGGCGCCGCGCGATCGAGCGTGAGGTAGCCGAGCCCGACTTCCTCGAGAAACGCCAGGCGCCCCTGAATCTCACTGATCAGATCGCGCGCGATGCTCGCCTCGCGACCGCGCAATTCAAGGCCTTCGATCCACTCGCGCACATCGGTCACGGTCCACTGCGCAACGCCGGAGATGGCGTGCTCGTCGAACGTCACCGCGCGCGCGACGGTATTGAGCCGCGCCCCGTGACAATCCGGACACGGCTGATCGCCCACGCCCTCCGGCTCCTGCTCCTCCGACGGCAACGAATGCTCGCGCCCCCGGTTGTCCTGATTGAGCACGGTGTCGTCGAACGCTTCGCGCTGCTCGCGCGTGAGCGCCAGGCCCGTACCCACGCAGGTTTGACACCAACCATGCTTGCTGTTGAACGAAAACATGCGCGGATCGAGATCGGGATAACTCGTGCCGCACACGGGGCATGCGCGCTTGACCGAGAACACCTCGATCTGGCCCACGCCTTCGCCCGGTTGCTCGCGGCCCATCGCGTCTCCGAGACCGTCGAGCGGCGCGAGCAGGTGCATCACGCCCTTGCCTTGCTCAAGCGCCGCTGCCAGCAACGTGCGCAGCAAACCTTCGGTCTCGGGTGTGACAATCACGTCGCCCACCGGCAGTTCGATGGTGTGCTCGCGGAATCGATCGAGCTTCGGCCACGGGTCGACCGGCAGGAACACGCCATCGACACGCAGATGCGAATGCCCGCGCGCCTTGGCCCACTTCGCGAGATCGGTGTAGATCCCCTTGCGCCCCACGACCAGCGGCGCGAGCAACCCCACATGCTGGCCGCGCCGATCGCGCATCAGTTGCGCGACGATGGAATCGGGGCTTTGCGCCGTAACGGGCGAACCGTCGTGAATGCAGTGCTGAATGCCTAGCTTGACGTACAGCAGACGCAAGAAGTGCCAGACTTCGGTTGTGGTCGCCACCGTACTCTTGCGTCCACCGCGCGAGAGGCGCTGCTCGATGGCGACCGTCGGCGGAATGCCGTACACGGCATCCACTTCCGGGCGCCCCGCCGGTTGCACGATGGACCGCGCATAGGCGTTGAGCGATTCGAGATAACGGCGCTGCCCTTCGTTGAAGAGGATGTCGAACGCGAGCGTCGACTTGCCCGACCCCGAGACACCGGTAATCACACTGAACTTGCCGCGCGGAATGGCGACGTCGAGCGCTTTCAGATTGTGCTCTCGGGCGTTGACGATACGAATGTCGTTGCCGCCGGCCGGCTTGCGCTGCGTGCGTGCCGCGCGCAAGGCCGTTTGCAGCGGCATGCCCGGATCGCCATCGGCGCTGGCCACCGCCGCTGATCGGCCGGGCGCCACGATATTGCGTTCATAGTCGGCCAGGGCGCGCCCGGTGTGCGACCCCTCGCACGCCACCACCTGCGCGAGCGTACCCGCGCACAGCACTTCGCCGCCGCCCTCGCCGCCTTCCGGCCCGAGGTCGATGATCCAGTCGGCCGCGCGCACCACATCGAGATTGTGTTCGATGACGAGCAGCGAGCTGCCGCCGTCGAGCAGCTTGGCGAACGCACGCATGAGCTTGGCAATGTCGTCGAAGTGCAGCCCTGTTGTCGGTTCGTCGAAAATGAAGAGCCGGCCGCGATGCGCCACCTTCTGTCCGCTCGCCGTCTTCTTCTGCGCCGCTTCCGCCAGGAAACCCGCGAGCTTCAGGCGCTGGGCTTCGCCGCCGGAGAGCGTGGGCACCGGCTGACCGAGCTTGACGTATTCGAGCCCCACGTCGACGATCGGCTGCAAGACGCGCAACACGTCGCGATCCGACGAGAACAACTTCACCGCCTCGTTGACGGTCAGCTCGAGCACGTCCGACACGCTCAACTCGCGCATCGCTTCACCGGGCACGGCGCGTTGAATCTTCACGTCGAGCACTTCGGCGCGATAGCGCTTGCCGTCGCAGTCGGGGCAACGCAGATACACGTCGCTCAGGAACTGCATCTCCACGTGTTCGAAGCCCGAGCCGCCGCATGTCGGGCAGCGCCCGTTGCCGGAATTGAAGCTGAAGGTACTGGCGTTGTAGCCCCGTTGCAGCGCTGCTGGCACGGCTGCGAACAGTTTGCGAATCTCGTCGAACGCGCCGACATAGCTCGCCGGGTTCGAGCGTGCCGTCTTGCCGATGGGTGACTGATCGACGAACACCACGCCCGACAATTGTTCGGCGCCGATGAGTTCGTCGTGGGCCCCCGGGGCTTCGGTCGGGTCGCCGAAGTGACGCGCCAGCGCCGGGTTGAGCACATCCTGTACCAGCGTCGATTTGCCGGACCCGGACACGCCGGTCACGCACACGAGTCGCCCGAGCGGAATCTCGACGCTGACCTGTTTGAGGTTGTGTTCGCGCACGCCGGTCAGCGTGAGGCGCGGCGTCGCGGCGTCGACCGGGCGCGCGCGCCAGTTCGACGCGTTCGCCACGTGCTTGCGTCCGCCCAGGTAGCTGCCGGTCAGCGTATCGGCATGGCGCACGTCATCGGGTGTGCCGTCGAAGACGATCTGTCCGCCGCGCTCTCCCGGCCCCGGCCCCATGTCGATCAGGCGGTCGGCGGCCAGCATCACCGCCGGATCGTGCTCGACCACCACCAGCGTATTACCCGCGTCACGCAGGCGATGCATGGCGGCGACGATGCGGTCCATATCGCGCGGATGCAGGCCGATACTCGGCTCGTCGAGCACGAAGAGCGTATTGACGAGCGACGTGCCGAGCGCCGTCGTCAGATTGATACGCTGTACTTCGCCGCCCGAGAGCGTACGGCTCTGACGGTCGAGCGTGAGGTAGCCGATGCCGACGTCGCACAGATACTTCAGCCGCGTGCCGACCTCTTCCTGCAACAGCTTGAGGGCGTCGTCGAGCAGGCTCGACGGCAACGTGAGCGAATCGAAGAACTGACGCACACGCGAAATCGGCATGAGCATCAGGTCGTGCATGGTGAGGCCGGGCAGCGCTTCGAGCGACTCGCGCGACCACGCCACGCCACGCGGCATGACGCGCTGGGCGGGCGGCAGAACCGCGTCGGCGTTCTCCTTCGAGCCGAGCCGCCAAAGCAGGCCCTCCGTCTTCAGGCGGGCGCCGCCACAGGTCTCGCACGTGGTGTAGCTGCGGTACTTCGAGAGCAGCACGCGAATGTGCATCTTGTACGCCTTCGACTCCAGATAGCCGAAGAAGCGCCGGATGCCGTACCACTGCTTGTTCCACTCGCCTTTCCAGTCGGGATCGCCTTCAATGACCCACTCGCGATGCTCGGGCGAGAGTTTCGACCAGGGCGTATCGCGCGGAATGCTCGCCTTGCCGGCGTACTCGAGCAGGTCGTCCTGGATCTCTTTCCACGCGGGCGTCTGAATGGTCTTGATCGCGCCGCCACGCAGCGTCTTGCGCTCGTCCGGGATCACCAGACCGAGGTCGACACCGATCACGCGGCCGAACCCGCGACAGGCTTCGCAGGCACCATAGGCCGAGTTGAACGAGAAGAGCGCCGGTTGCGGATCGGCGTAGTGCAGGTCGCTGTCGGGGCAGTGCAGATCCTGCGAATAGCGCCAGATGTCGGGCTCACCTTCGTCGGCCAGCACGTAGACATTCACCCGTCCGCGCCCGCGCTTGAGCGACGCCTCGATGGCTTCCATCGCGCGCGCCTTCTCGGTGTTCTGCAAGCGGAACCGGTCGGCGACGACATCGAGCACCTTGCGCGCGCCGTCAGCCGATGCGACTTCGCGTTCGGCCTGCACGCGCGTGTAGCCCGATGCCGAGAGCCACTGTTCGACCTCGTCGGCGGTGACACTGCCCGGCAACTCGACAGGGAACGTAACGACCAGACGCGGATCGCCCGGCGCGGTGCGCGCCATCAGATCGGCGTAGATCGTCTCGGGGGTGTCGTGTCGCACCGGCTGTGCCGTCTCGCGATCGAACAGCGCCGCCGCGCGGGCGAACAGCAGCTTGAGGTGGTCGTTGAGTTCGGTCATCGTGCCGACCGTCGAGCGCGAGCTGCGCACGGGGTTGGTCTGATCGATGGCGATGGCCGGCGGCACGCCTTCCACATGATCGACCTGCGGACGATCCATGCGGTCGAGGAACTGGCGGGCGTAGGCACTGAAGGTTTCGACGTAGCGGCGCTGGCCTTCGGCAAACAGCGTGTCGAAGACCAGGCTCGACTTGCCGGAACCGGACGGACCGGTCACGACAGTCATTTCACCGGTCTGGAGATCGACGTCGAGATTCTTGAGGTTGTGCTGGCGGGCACCACGAATACGAATGGCGTGGTTGGACGACGGGTCGGGTTTCGAGGATGAGGTATCCACTGGATCAGGGCCGCTTGGTTGACAATGAACAGCGTGACGTCTGACAGCGCGCGTGCGCGCCTCGGGGGAACTACTGTATCAGGCCGATGCGACAGTCGCTGACAGCATCCACGCGTCGCTCGGCTTGACGTGATTGTACTGTATATTTGTACAGCACTCACGCCACACCCGAAGGCGCAGCAGCGTCTCGTTGCATGCCTTGTCGCGCGCTTCAATTTCGCGCCTGTGTCGATGGAGTAGCATGACGGCATCCGGACTCTTTTTCGCACAACATGGGTGCCCTCCTTGCGGCGCGCGGCGTCATCGTGCGTGCCACGTCTTCCGTCGCGCATGTCATGCACATCGCGCGGCGCAACGCCTCGAACGCCCCGCAGCGCCCCGTTACCCGCCTTGCCGGCCTCACGTCGCTGCTGCCGCTCGTCGTGCTCGCGGCGTGCGCAGGCGCGCCGCAACCGCCCACGGCGTCTCAGCCGGCGGCGGCTGGCACGGCGATGCGCTACAACATCGGCCGCTTCCCCATCGAGCATTACGATCAGAACGTCGATCATTGGATCCGGCCCGATGCGCCCGGCTACGATCGGCCGCTGCTCTCCGCGCAGGAGCAAACGCGTCGGTTCGAGGCCTTCCGCGCGCGCTACTTCGGCACCTCGCCGCGCGACCCCTCGCCGTGGAACGGTACGTGGCTGTCGACATCGCTGCTCAACGCCGCCGGTGCCCAGCAGATCGCGGATTCGCAAGCGCGGCGCGCCAGACGTTTCGATAACGGCGTGCCCGGCGTTGCCAAGACCTATGGCGAGAACTTCCATGCGCACACGTCGTCGTGGATCCGCGCCATCGAAGCCAACATGGCGCTGGCCCAACTCGACGCCGATCAGGCCGGTGGGCAATACGATCCGCGCCGTCGCGGCGTCACTGTCGATAACGCGCTGGTACGGCAGCTCCCCACGCACGACCCGGCCTTCTACGATTTTCATCAGGCGGGCGAAGGCTATCCGTTCGATGCCCTGCAGGACTCCGCACTGCGGCCCGGCACGCCGGTCTATACGCTCGCCCGCAGCGCCGACGGCGCGTGGCTGCTCGTCTATTCGCCGGATCTGATCGGCTGGGTCGATGCGCGCACCGTAGCCGCGGTCGATGAGCATTTCATCGCCACGTGGCGTGACGCGGCACAGCGCCGCCTCGGCGCCATCGTGCGCACCGACGTGGCCTTGGCCGACACGCCGCCCGGCGCGACCGCGCCCATCTACCGAACGTTTGCACCGATCGGCACCGTGCTGCCTGTGATGCTGCGCGACGGGCAACAGGTCGCGATGTTCCCCGTGGCCGATCTTCGGCGTCAGGCACACATTCGCACGACCCCGCTCGACGCCTCGACGCTGGTGCCGATGCCATGGACAATCACGCCGCGCCATATGGCGCAGGTGATGAAGCAACTGATTGGGCGTCCGTACGGGTGGGGCAACACGCTGTTCTACAACGACTGCTCGGCCGAGACGCGCAGCCTCTTCGCCCCGTTCGGCGTGTGGCTGCCGCGCCATTCGTCGGATCAGTTACGGGCGGGCGTACGCACCGATCTGCGCGCCGCCGATATCGACACAAGGTTGCGCACGCTGGCCGAGCGCGGCCGCCCGCTGATGACGCTCATCCACATCAATGGGCACATCATGCTGTACCTGGGCAATGCGCAGCGCGACGGCGAAAGCGTGCCGATGACCTATCAGAACGTGTGGGGCCTGTCGCCGGCAGATAACAGTCGTCGCAATGTCATCGGTGGCTCGGTGATCCTGCCGTTGCTCAAGACCTACCCGGAAGATCCCGAGGCTCGCTCGCTCGCGGGCAAGTCGTTGTTTGAGATCAGCGTGATCGGCAGCGAGACCTCGGCAAACGGGGATGCCACGCGCGTACCGAGCACGGATACGCCGGAGGAGATGCCGCAGTAAAGCGCTGGCCGGCCGGTGCCGCAAGCCTATAAGACGCTTGCGCACCGCCTGCGCCGGCGAATCACTGCCGAATCAGCGCCATGGCGCAGTCGAGCACGGTGCGCTTGAGATCGGCCATGCCTTCGGGCGGCAGGAACGGTCCCATCATGTGGCGATACGACACTGTCTTGCTGATGGCCGACGTCAGCATGAAAAACATCACGTCGGCGTCCTGCCCCGGGCGCTTCTGCGCTTCGAGCCAGTCGGCCACGAGCGGCACCATCGCATCGCGATACGGACGCACCAGTCGCTGCATGATGATGTCGAGCCGCTCGCCTTCCTCGGTCGCGGCCGTCGAAAAGAACATACCGATGTCCGGATTCTCGAAAACGACTTCCACGAACACGCGTACCGCCTGCTCGATACGCTCGGCAGGTTCCAGCGGCGCGTGCCGCAGCGCCAGCGTCTGCTCGATCATCGAGCGCGTGAGCGTCGCGATCTGATCGACGACCGCGACCCACAGGGCCTCCTTCGAGCCGAAGTGGTGCGAGATCAGGGCGGCGTCGACCCCGGACGCCTCCGCGATCTGCCGCACGCTGCTCGCATAGAAACCGCGCTGCGCAAAGATACGCCGCGCGTTGAGCAACAACGCGTCGGCCCCATGCGAGCAGTTGCACGTGGGACGCCCACGTGTGCGTTTGCGGGGCGGTTCAGCTTGCGAGACGGCTTTGTTCGGAGTCATTGAGCGATGGGTGGGTCGAGTTCGCGACAGCAATGCGCCAAGTCTACCCGACCCGAACGCCGCTGCCTGCCCAGGCAATTGCCATTTGACACGCCGGGGCCACGCTCGCTATTATGCGCTTATTCATCACTTGTTGAATTTGGCATTTCCCCCAAATGTCTCGTGCAAACCGAATCGTGATTGTCGGTGGCGGTATCGCCGGCCTGAAGCTGGCAACGCGGCTGGGCCGCACGCTCGGGCTTGCCGGCACGACGCACGTGACGCTGGTCGACAGTCATCCCACCCATCTTTGGAAGCCGATGCTGCACACCGTGGCGGCAGGCACGCGCGACGTCACTCATACACAGGTGACGTATCTTGCCCACGCGTGCGGCAACGGCTTTACGTATCAGGCGGGGCGCATGTGCGGGCTGGATAGAACGCGCCGAGAGATTGTGCTTGGGGAGATGGACGCGCCCGACGGCTCGCGCTTGTTGGGCGAGCGTCGTGTGCCATACGACGCGCTCGTGCTGGCGCTCGGCTCGCAGGCCGACGATGCGTGTCTGCCCGGTGTGCGCGACGTCTGCCATTTCATCGACAGTCAGCCGCAGGCCGAGGCATTTCAAGCGGCGTTGCGATGTGAAGCGCTGCGCAGCGCCGTGAACGACGACGCGCTGCGTGTCGTGATCGCCGGTGGCGGCGCCACGGGCGTGGAACTCGCGGCGGAGCTGAGCCGCACGTTCGCGCTGGCGGCCGGCTATGGTGATCCGCGCATTGGCGAGCGGCTGAAGCTCACGCTCGTCGAGAGCGGCCCGCGTGTGCTTGGGGCGTTTCCGCCGGAGGTGTCCGAGTCGACGCAGGCGGGGCTGGAGCGCCTGGGCTTTCGCGTGCTGACGGACACCCGCATCGTGTGCGCCGACCGTGACGGTTTCTATCGTGACGACGGTCAGTTGATTCCCGGCGACCTGCTCGTGTGGGCGGCCGGCGTGAAAGCGCCCGACGTCTTGCAGGGCATTGGCGGGCTCTTGACCAACGATGCCAACCAGATCGTGGTGCGCCCGACGTTGCAGACGGCGCAAGACGAGCGAATCTTTGCGCTTGGCGACTGTGCGTCGCTCGTGCCCGCGAAGGGCGAGTGCCCGTTGCCGCCGACGGCCCAGGTCGCCACGCAGCAGGCGGCGCATCTGGGCCGACATCTTGGCGCGTGGTTTGAGGGACGCGCGATTCCGCCGTTCGTCTATCGCGATCCTGGCGCGTCGATCTCGCTTTCCGGCTACAACGCGTTTGGCGCCCTTGGGCGATTCGGCTTTTTCAAAGGTGGCATCGTGCGCGGACGCTTCGCGCAGTGGAGCCACGCCATGTTGTATCGGCGCCATCAGCATGCGCTGCACGGGTTCGCCCGCGCGACGGTGCTGTTGGGCGCGGAAAAACTCGGCGGCCTTCGCGGGCCGCGCACCCGGCTGGCCTGACCATGCGAAGCGACCGAACTCACTGCCCCAAACGAAGCGGTACCCACCGCGATGCCTGCACATCCCCGACATCCGCGACGTCCGCGACGTCACGGACTTCGCGCACGTCGCGCGCCGCGCCGCGCGATCAAGGCGTGTGGCAACACACCGTGGCGATGCTCGATGCCGAACCGGTCGTGTGCCGGCCCGTCATTCCGTACACGCGCCGCGCGCCCATCGTGCGTGTGCTGGAGATCTCCAGCGAACTGACAATCACCGTGTCGTGGAACGATGCCACCGGCGGCAATTATGGGGCGCAGATCTGGCGCATTCGCCGGGCGAATCACCCTGGCGTTTGCGCGTTGACGGGCGAGACGATCGACGTGGGCGACTTCGTCTATCGGCCGCTGTTCGGCGATGTGCCGCCGCTCAATGTCGACGCGATGATATTGGCCGAGCCCATTCGTGCCATGCGCGAATCCAGCAGCCGGGAACTCGAACCGGCATAACTCCGCGACTGACAACCCCGTACGGATCGGCCGCCGGGGTATTTGGCGCGAAGTCCGCCCGCGCCTCAAACACGGTGCGCGCACACGCCACGAGCCCGACGCTCGATCCTTGATTCGTCGCGGTCGACAATCATCCTGTCCCGTTGAACGACGCTCCGCACTCAGCGGAGCTTCGCCGCCCGGCGAAGCGCACAACGCCGTTTGCCCCTCCTTTCCGCGCGCCCCCCCCTCATTCCGCCCTTCGTCAGCCGAACGTCGCTGCCACCGCAGCCTTTCGGGCGACGTTGACGACCGACGCGTTCTGACGTCGCGCCCGACGCATCCAGACTCGAAAATTTCCGACCAGAACAAGAAGTCTGTTTGTGACTTAACCCTTAGTCTTGCTAACGTTTTTCGTTGAACCACCGCCGCACTACCGCGGTGAAGTCCAACGTCTCAATGCCCCCCTCGTCACGTTCAGTGACATCCCACTCCGGCATCGCCGTTATCTCCCCACGCTGCGTAGGTCGATTACGCGTTGGCACGAGTGGCTGCCGTTGATGACGATCCACGCGTCGACCGTAATTCGCTCAATCCGCACTTTGAAATCGCTGCAAAGCCCTGATGCCGATCACCCAAACGAAAGCCGTGCTGCTGGCCTGTTCGCTGTTCGCGATGACGGCGCAGGCGCAGCAAACGTCCGCACCCACCCCCGCCGACACGGCGGCCGCCGCTCGAACAGGCGTCGAGCAAGACCAGTTGATCCAACAACAGCGAGAGGCACAACGACGCGAGGCGGCGGTCAACGCGCCATCCGTACGCTCAACGCGTGACGATGCGCCTGTCTGGCCCGCGCTACCCAACGAGACCCCATGCTTTCGGATCGACACATTCGTCTTTGAATTCCCGACGACATCGCAAGAGACCCTCGGGGCAACCGCTGCCGAGACGCGGTCGCTGGGCCGATTTACGTTCGCCCAGGATTGGGTCGGGCACTATGCCGGCGCCTGCATAGGCAAGCAGGGATTGGACGCGCTTGTCAAAGGCCTGCAAAAGGTCGTCTTAAGTCGCGGCTACCTCACGACGCGCGTGCTGCTGCCTGAACAGGACCTCGCGAGCGGTACGCTCCGATTCGCGTTGATCCCCGGCGCCATCCGTCGAGTGCGCTTTGCCGATCCGGCACTGCGGGGCACATGGAAGAGCGCCTTCCCGACGCGTGACGGCGAGTTGCTGGATCTGCGTGATCTCGAGCAGGGTCTCGAGCAGATGAAGCGCGTGTCGAATCAGGACGTCTCGATGCAGATCGTGCCGGCCGATCCGCCGGGCCAGAGCGACGTCGTGCTCGATGTAACGCGCACCAAGCCGTGGACCGTCGTGGCGTCCGTGGACAACGCCGGGTCGCGTGCGACGGGTCAACTGCAAGGCAGCCTCTCGGCCGGTGTGTACAACCCGCTCGGCCTGAACGACATCTTCAATGTCGGGGTGACACAGGATCTGCTGTTCAAAGACCACGATCTCGGCTCGCGTGGCTGGCATGGGAGCTACGCGATTCCGTGGGGCTACTGGAGCGCAACGCTCGCGGCCTACACCAGCCGCTACTACCAGCGAATTGCGGGCATCAACGAGACGTTCATCGCAAGCGGCAACTCGAAGACGCTCGACGCCACGCTCAGCCGCGTGCTCTCCCGCAGCCAGAACCACGTGTTTGGGACCCAACTTCGGCTGTCGCGCCAGTTCGGTCAGAGTTTCATCGAAGACATCGAGATCTCGCAGCAGCGGCGTAACAACACCATCGTCGAGTGGGGCCTGACGGATCGTCACTATTTCGGTGCCGCGCAACTCGATGCGGCGCTTGCGTACCGGCAAGGAATCGGCGGGCTCGGTGCGCAGGATGACCTTCTCGCGGCGTCGGGAGGCCCGACTTATCGCTATCGCATGGCCGTGCTCGACGCGAACCTCGCCGTCGGCTTCGCCGTGGCGCAGCAGCCGGTTCGCTACGTGACGACCTTCCACGGCCAATACACGGGCAACACGCTTTACTACATCGACAACCTTTCCATCGGCAGCCGCTACACCGTGCGGGGCTTCGACGGCGAGACGATGCTCTCGGCCGCGCGCGGATTCTATTGGCGCAACGAGCTTCAGGTGCCGCTCGGTCAGACCGGACAGTCCGTGTACGCGGGACTCGATTACGGCCGGGTCTGGGGACCGCAACCCGTCGCGCAAGACGGCACACAGCTCGTCGGCGCCGTCATCGGTCTCAAGGGAAGCGTTGCCACCCGCTTTGGCGGCTACGGCTACGACGTGTTCCTGGGCACACCGATCTACAAGCCATCCAGTTTTCCCACAGCGCAAGTCACGGTCGGATTTCAACTGACCGCTCAACTTTGAGGCGTCCAGCACATCGGGGTGGCCAGCCCCTCCGCATTGCGATGACGGCATCCGCATTCCATGACCGCCTGGCGGATCCCCGCCGCGGCATCTCTCTTCAGGTCGTTCACGAAAATGAATAAGAACCTCTTCCGATTGGTGTACAGCCGGCCACGGGGCATGCTGGTGGCGGTAGCTGAAACGGTCAGCGCGGGCGGGAAGGCAGATGCCGGTCAGACGCGCCGACGTGATGCCACGCGGCACGCTTCGCGGCGCCTTGCGTGCTTCTCGCTGTTTCCGATGCGATGCGTGGCCTTTGCCACCCTCATGACGCTGGGGGCGGTGCCCGTGCGGGTGCAAGCGCAAGTGACAGGGGCGGGTGAACGGGCCCCCTCCGTCGTGCAGGCCCCGAACGGTCTCCCGCAAATCGACATCAACACGCCCAGCGCGGCGGGCGTGTCTCAGAACACCTATTCCCAGTTCGATGTGCCGCGCGGCGGTGCGATCCTGAACAACGCGTCCGTAATGACGCAGACGCAGCAGGCCGGGATGATCAACGGCAACCCGAATCTCGGCCCCGGCCAGTCCGCGAGGATTATTCTGAATCAGGTCAACAGCACCGCGCCGAGCCAGCTAAGAGGCTTTCTAGAGGTCGCGGGCAGCCGGGCCGAAGTCATCGTCGCGAACGGTTCGGGGATCGTGGTCGATGGCGGCGGCTTCATCAATACCACGCGCGGCATTCTTACGACCGGCACACCGATACTCGATGCCAACGGAGGGCTGCGCGGCTTTCAGGTGACGGGTGGCAGCATTGCCGTTCAGGGCGCGGGGCTGAATGCGAGCAACGTTGACCAAGTCGATCTGATCGCCCGCGCGGTGCAGGCCAATGCCGCGATCTACGGCAACGCGATGAACGTCATCACCGGCACGAACCAGGTCGATCACGACACGCTTTCGGCGAGCGCCATCAGCAGCACTGGCGCCTCCCCGGGGGTCTCGATCGACGTCAGCGCACTCGGTGGCATGTACGCCAACCGAATCACGCTGGTGGGGACGGAAAAGGGCGTCGGTGTGTCGAATGCGGGCGAGATCGCCGCGCAAGCCGGCGACCTCACGCTCACCAGCGCTGGACAGCTCGTGCAGTCCGGCAAGCTAAGCGCCAGCGGGAACGTGGGGATCGACGTGGGCAGCGTTGCCAACAGCGGCACGATCTACGCCAAACAGAGCACGACCGTCCGCGCGGCGGACACCGTCACGAACGATGGCACGCTGGCGGCACAACGAGATCTGTCCGTCATGGCGAGCCACCTGACATCGACCGGCACGCTGGGCGCCGGCGTGAACGGCGACGGCTCGGTCGGCAGCGGCGGCGACCTGTCGGTAGCCGCATCGGCTCAGCTCGATGTGGGCGGCCTTAGCGTGGCGGGCGGCAACGCGATGTTCACGGGCGGCGGGCTCAATCTCGCGGGCAGCGAAACGTCCGCAAACGGCGACCTGACGTTGATAGCCAGCATCGGCGATCTGAACCTCGCTGGCGCGACCACGCGCGCAGCGGGACACGTGACGGCACAGGTCGTCGGTGCGCTGATCAACGACGACGGCACGCTCGCGGGGGTTCAAGGCGTGACGCTCGACGCGGCCCGGCTGTCCAATGTGGCGGGCAAGATTGCGTCACAAGCCATGCTCATTGCGCGGACCTCAGGGCAGTTGACGAACCTGGGCGGCGAAATCGTTTCGGCGGGTGCCATGCAATTGCGTGGCGGCGCCATCGCAAACGACCGTGGCACCCTGCAGAGCGGCGCTGCGCTGTCCCTTGTGGGGGATTCGCTGGACAATACGGCGGGCCGCATCACCTCCCTGAATGGCGATGGTCTGACGGTCACGGTCACCGGTGCGCTCACGAACGCGATCGGCACGACCGCCACTGGTTCGCAGGGCGGTGTGATCGGCGGCAATGGTGCTGTCACGCTCGCGGCGGAGCGGGTTGCGAACCACGGCACGGTGAGTGCACAAACAGACCTGCAAGTCGGCACCGGGTCGCTCGATAACAGCGATGGCACGCTACAAGCGGCGGGGAATGCGACGATCGACGCCGGCGCGCAACTGACCAACCACCGCGGCAATATCGTCGCGGGTCAGGCGGCGTCGGTGAGTGCGGCCACACTCGACAACAGTGCCGGGGCCCTGCAGGCGATGCAACTGTCGCTGGGTGCCACCAATCTCGTCAATCACGCGGGCACGATCACCCAGACGGGTACCACGTCGATGCGCGTCGCCGTCCTGGGCCTGCTCGACAATTCGGCGGGCGGCACGCTGCAGACGAATAGCGCGGATCTCACGTTGGCGCCGTCCACGCTCGATAACCACGGCGGCACGATCACGCACGCGGGCGCCGGCACGCTCACGATGAATGTCGGGAACGGAACCGGCACGCTCTCGAATACGGGCGGCAAGATCACCAGCAACGGTCAGGTCATCGCGCTGGCGGGGAGCCTGGACAATGCAACGGGGCTGATCACGGGGCAGACCGGGCTCACGGCAACGCTTGGCGGCGCGGTCGATAATGCAAACGGCAAGCTGCTGTCGAACACCGATCTGACGCTCACGAGCGACACGCTGGCGAACGATGACGGCGAGATTGGTGCAGGCGCGAACGAAACGATCCGCACCGGTTCACTGACGAACAAGGGCGGCGCCATTGTGGCGCCGAACCTGAGTTTGACGACGAACGCCACGCTGAACAACAGCGGCGGCAACGTGAAGGCGAACCAGTTGGCGTTGTCCGCGGCCGACCTTCTGAATCACGGGGGGACGATCACGCATTACGGTGCCTCGCCGATGACCATCGACGTCAGGCATACGCTCGACAACTCGGCGGGCGGCACGATCCAGAGTCACGCCCAGGACCTGACGCTTGCGCCAGCCCTTCTCAACAACAGCGGCGGCAAGATCCTTGCGGCCGGAACGGGACGGCTGACGATCGCTCCGGGCAACGGTGCGGGGACGCTGTTGAACGCGCGCGGCGAGATCATTGCGGGTGGACAACTGGCGCTGAACGTCGGCAGCCTGGACAACTCCGAGGGCATGCTTGCCGCAAGGGGCAACGCCACGGCGAAAGTGTCGGGTGACGTGAACAACACACAAGGGGTCGTGCGCTCGCTGGCGTCCCTGTCCGTTATCGGCGGAGGCGCCCTCGACAACACGAACGGTCGGATCCAGTCGGGAACCGACGGCGACGACAGCACCCTCGCGGTGCAGGTCGCGTCCATCGACAACACTCGCGGTCTCATCGGCAATCTTGGCACGGGCGACGCGACGATTCAGGGCGGCACGCGGGTCGTCAACGGCGCCGGCGCGATCACGGGCAATGGTCGTGTGGCCCTCGGGGCCTCGACTATCTCGAACACGTTGGGCGGACAACTGAGCGGCGCGACCGTCTCGATCGATGCCGACACGCTCGATAACACGGGTGGCGGCATCGGCAACCTGGCCGGTTCGCGCGGCGACGTGGCCATCAAGACGGTTGGGGCGCTCACGAATACCCGCGGCCAGATCGGTGCGACGAACGACCTGAACGTGACGGCGGCAACGCTTGCGGGCGGCGGCGCCTACGGTGCGGCCCACGATGTAGCGGTGAACGTCGACGGCGACTTCGCGATGACGCCAGCGCTGAAGTTGGCTGCGGGGCATGAACTTGCGATTACGCTGCCCGGCACGTTCACGAACGACACACGGGTCGAAGCGGTCGAGAACCTGAACATCACGGCGGGGGATATTGCCAACAGCGGCACGATGATGGCCGGTGGCACGCTCACAACGCACTCGAACACGTTGCAAAACACGGGCACCCTGGTGGGCGGCGATGTGTCGCTCAATGCGACATCGCGACTATCGAACGTCGGTCCAACGGCGCTCATTGGCGCGACAAACAGCGAGGGGACGCTCGAACTGCTCGCGCCGATCATCGAGAACCGCGACGACACGACGGCCACCGATACGCAGGCGACCGCTGCCATTTTTGGTCTTGGCCGGGTTGTCCTCGCCGGGGGCAAGGACGCGAGCGGCAACTACACCAACGCGCAACTGATCCGCAACCAATCGGCCCTGATCCAGTCCACACGCGATATGGCGCTGCACGCCAATCAGGTCACGAATACGCGGCGACAAATGCAGACGTCGGGCTTCACGTCGTCGGTCTCTGCGGATCTACTTGCGAGCTTGGGCATCAGCCTGAGCGGACGTACCGGGAAAATCAATACGCGAGATCCCAACGCGATTGGCGGCGCGTACCCCGAACCTCCCGGGAGTGGGAGATGGAACAGCGACTATATCTACACCAGCTATACCGGCGTGGCGGAAGCCAACACCGTGACGTCGATCAGCCCGAAGGCGCAAATCATCTCCGGCGCCAACCTGAATGCCTCGTCAGTCGATCTGTTTCAGAACTATTGGAGTGCGGTCTCGGCGGCGGGCGACATCGCCGCCCCCGTAACGCTGGACCAAAATAGCTGGAAAGGCCAGAACGCCCCGGTCATACGCGTCACCTACTCGGGGCACTATCACTACGACAACTACGACAAGAGCATCCGCGACTGGCAATTGCCGTTCGGCGACGCCAATTACCCGACGTATCGTCCGACGGGTTGGAATCGCTCCCCCGCAGATATCCGTACGTACACCTCGCCCGCCTACGAATCGACCTTTGTCGCAAACGGCAAGTTGACCGGCTCGGGCGTGAGCATCGACAACACGGCGGGCAATGCAGGCGTGCCATCGATCGGCCTCGTACCCGGCCAGTCGGTGACGGACGTGACCATCGGCGTTGTTGGCGGCAACGCTAATGGAACAAGGATCGACGGAACATCGATTCAGACGAGTGTTGTGCAGTTCGATCCGATCATTGCACGTGCCACGGCCGTCAGCGTCATCGCCAACCTGACGATCCCGCAGGGCGGTCTGTTCCGCCCGGCCACGGCGCCGGACGCGGCGTACCTCATCGAATCGAACCCGGCCTTCACTGACGCCAAGCGCTTCATTTCGAGCGACTACTATTTCCGGCAGATAGGGGTCAATCTGCAGACGACGGCAAAGCGTCTGGGGGACGGCATGTACGAGCAGCAGTTGGTGCGGGACCAGATCACGGCGCTCACTGGCAAGGCGGTCCTCGGTCCCTTTACCGACATCGAGTCGATGTATCAGGCGTTGATGACGTCGGGTGCGGAACTCGCGAAGTCGCTGAACCTTTCGCCGGGCATGAGCCTGTCGGCGGCGCAGGTCGCAGCACTGACCAGCAATGTGGTGATCATGCAGACCCAGATCTTGGACGGACAAACCGTGCTGGTGCCAGTGGTCTATCTGGCGAAAACGAGTCAACAGCCAATGAACGGCCCGCTAATCGCTGCGGGTGACATCGACCTGAAAGACACGCAGACGCTCACCAACAGCGGCACGGTACAGGCAGATCGCACCCTCACGGTTGGCGGCAAGTCCATCGACAACGCGTTCGGGTCGCTGCAGAGCGGCAGCCTGATGACGTTGACGACAGCGGGCGACATCGACATGAGTTCCGCCACGGTGAATGCCGGAAGTCTGGCACTCATGGCCGGCGGCGATCTTCTGCTGAACACGACGACGAACACACTCAGGCAGGACGGCGACGCGGGAGCCACACGCGTCACGACGACGCTCGGCCCCGTTGCGAATCTGAACGTGACGGGCAACGCCGCGATCGCTACGGGAGGCAACTTCGAGCAGAACGCGGGCAACTTGAACGTGGGCGGGAATCTCGGTATGGCCATTGGTGGCAACTGGGATCTTGGCGCGGTGCAGACGGGCGAGCGGAAGTCGGTGTCGATCGGCAGCGGCGTGTCGGATACCGATCTGAACTCGAAGACAGGCAGCACAGTGACGGTGGGAGGCGTGGCGCAGATTGGGGTCGGCGGTGATCTGACCGCGACCGGCGCCAACCTGAACCTGAAGGGAGGCGGCGTACTGGCGGCGAAGGGCGACGTGACGCTGCAGGCGTCGGTAGCAACCTCCACCTTCCACAGCAGCGGTGCGGACAGCGCCAGTCGCGGCACCGATGCGGAAGCACTGCGTACGTCGGACGACACGGTGATCGGCACTACGCTGCAAAGCGGCGACAGCCTTACGGTTGTCTCCGGCAAAGATATCAACGTGCTCGGCAGCGGTATCGCGCTCGAGAAGGGAACGGCGACGTTGGTGGCGGCGGGCGACGTGAATATCGGTGAGGTCACCGAGACGCATGAGTTCCACAGCCGCCAGGAAGACAGTAGCGGTGGATTCTTGAGTAGTACGACAACGGTGAGCATGACCGACACGAAAAACACTGTCGCCAACGGCAGCGTGATCTCCGCAGACAGCGTGGCGGTGGCAGCGGGCAAAGACATGAGCGTACGGGGGAGCACGATTGTCGGCACCAAAGACGTTGCCCTCCAGGCCGGTCACGATCTGCGCGTCGAATCGACGGAGAACGTGAGCGAGAGCCGCACGTTCCGTGAGGAGAAGCGATCGGGGTTCGGTTCGTCCGGAGGGGTGGGCATCTCATACGGGAAGAACGAGCAGCGCGACCGCACCAATGACAGCAGCGTGACGCAGACGGGAAGTCTTGTCGGCAGCGTGAACGGTAACGTCGGCATGGTGGCGGGCAACGACCTTCTGGTGCGAGGTAGCGACATCGTCGCGGGTGGGAATGTGGCGGGTATCGGGAAAAACGTCACCGTCGAGTCGGCAGTCAATCGCCAGCATCATGACGAGACGCACGAGACCAAGAGCTCGGGCTTCACGTTGGCGGTCAAGGCACCGGTGATCGATGCGGTGCAGAACGTTGCGAATCAGACACGTGCTGCCGCCGACTCCGGCGGCGATGCGCGCGTTTCGGCCTTGCGAGGTTATGCGGCGGCCAGCGGCGGCGTTGGTGCAATGGGCCAAGCCAAGGGCGCGCTCGATGCGCTCGCCAACGGCGGCAAGCCTGAGGCGAAGGTTGAATTGAGTTGGGGGTCGTCGAGCAGCACGTCGACGGCTTCGTCTGACAGCGCGCAAAACGTGTCGAGCAACGTCACAGCCGGAGGCACTGCGGCGTTCATCGCGACCGGGGACGCGGCGTCGGGGAAAGGCAGCGTCAACATCATCGGATCGAACATCGATGCGAAGGACGTTCTCCTGCAAGCCAACAATCAAGTCAACCTGAGTCATAGCACCGACACCGAGTCGTCGCGCAGCGAGAACGAGTCGAAGAGCGGCAGCGTAGGCGTGTCTTACGGCACGAGCGGATGGGGCGTATCGGCGTCGCTCTCAAAGTCGAACGGCGATGCCAACTCGGATTCCAAATTCCAAAACAACACGCATATCAACGCGAGCCAGACGGCGGTGATCGCGAGCGGTGGCGACACGAACATCGTCGGCGCGAACGTGAATGCCGACAAGGTCATTGCTCGCGTGGGTGGAGATCTGAACATCGCAAGCGTGCAGGATACGAGCGAGAGTTCGGCGCATCAACAGAGTGTGGGCGGCGGCATGAATCTAAGCATGGGAGGTGCGTCGGGAAGCGCGAACTATATGCGCGGAAATGCGAGCGGCAACTATGCGGGCGTAGAGGAGCAATCCGGAATCCAGGCGGGCGGCGGTGGGTTCGACGTCGGCGTGATGGGTAACACCGATCTGAAGGGTGCCTACATTGCGAGCACGGCGGATCCGTCAAAGAACCGACTGACGACAGCCACGTTGACGTTCTCCGACATTGAGAACCATTCGGAATACAGCGCTAACAGTTTTGGTGTCGGTGGTGGGGCCACCGTTGGTAATGGCGGCGCGAATGAGCGTACGACGGGCAATAGTTCCGGCAAGAACACAGGTGGGATTTCTCCGATGTTGCCGCAAATGGAGAGCGGCAGCGAGCGGGCCACAACGCGCACTGGCGTAAGCGAAGGCACGATCACGCTGACCGACGAGGCGAATCAGACGCAGGATCTGGCGAGTTTGAATCGCGATACTACTGACTTGAATGGGACGGTCACTCGCACGCCTGATTTACAGGATCTGCTCAACGACCAGTCGCGTCTGATGCAGGCAGCAACGGCAGCGGGTGAGGCCGTGGCGCGCGACATCGGGACTTATGCGGATAAGAAAGCCGATGAGGCGCGAAAGCTGGCGGAGAAGACCGACGACCCGGCGTTGAAGGCGCAGTACTTACAGGAAGCGAAAGACTGGTCCGACGGCGGTGACTATCGCGCAACGATGCACGCGGCCGGTGGGGCAATCGTGGCGGGTCTCGGGGGAGGCAATGCGCTTGGCGGCGCGTTTGGTGCAGGGCTGACGTCGAAGCTTGGCGGGGCGCTGAATGAGCTGAGTAATGAAATCAAGAATGCCAGTCCGACAGGCAACGCCGATATCGATCAGGCATTGGCCCAGATTGTGGTCACGGGAATGGGAACTGCGGTAGGCGCGGTGGCGGGCGGGACTTCGGGGGCGTTTACTGGGTTCAATACTGATCGGTTTAATCGGCAGTTGCATCCGACAGAGGAGCAGAAACTCAAGCAACTGCAGCAAGGCAAATCGCCCGAGGAGCAATACAGGTTGGCCGCGGCGAGTTGTGCGTTGGTTCGCTGCGCCGACGGTGTCCCAGATGGGGATCCGAGCAAGTCCGTTTTGCATCAGTTGCAGATGGACGGGGCGGAGTTCACGGCAGAGCAGAATACGTTGAAGCGGGCTGGTGCCTTTGATGGATATACCACAATAGATAGCCTGAACGACAACTTCGATCGTTTCCAGATCAGCAATCGCGCTGTCGGCGCGGTGCAAGGCGTGATGGGTGCTGCCACTGCCGTCGCCGCCATTGGCGCTGGCTGCTCAAGCGTTGTAGCGTGCGGCGCAGGAGCAATGATTGCTGGCACGAGCCTTGATTACTCAAAGGCTGGTATTACGCAACTTGTCCATGGAGATTCTGTACACACGTACGGAGAGCGTGCACTTCAGAGCTTGGGCTTAGATTCTCAGTCAGCAGCGTTGACCTATGTCGCGTTGAGTTTGGGCGGAGCGGCCACAGCTTCTATCATACAAACGCAAGCGGGAAAGCAGGTGGCAGCGTTTAACGAAGCGGCTCGCCTGACTTATACAACCGAAAAATTCGGAACCCAAGGTCTTCAGCTGTCCGCCGCCGTGATGCAAACGCCACAAGCGCAGGCGATATTGAACGTTTATATTGCTGCGGGATTGAAACAAGATGACGCGATACGATATACGAGAAACTTGATCAGCTCTGGAACGACATTGCCAACGAATTTCGACGTTGCAGCCAACACTGAATTGATAAAGATTGTTCCAAAGGGAATGTATTCTGGCGACGTAATAACCAAAACCTCACCGTACTTTATGACGCGATCGGAGTACGAATCATTATCGAAATTGCCGGCTGACCAGATTGCGGCGAGACTTGGACTGCCTGCTGAGCAGGCTATTCGTGGCTCGCAGTTGGGGTTCGACGTGTACTCGATGTCGCCTCTACCGGAAACGAAGCCGGCGGCATTTTCGAGCCAAGTCGCCCCCGTTCAGCAGGGGGCTTATTCAGCTCCGGGCGGTGCGCAACAGATACTCGTGCCTAACCGCACACAATGGACAGATCCAAATGCGAATAGGATCGGCGAGATAAAGGGGCTGCACTAATGGACCAAGTTAAATTAAGAGAATACGCGGAACTGCTGAATGCTGAAATTCAAGCAAACCTCGGCAAGAATGCGGACGTAGACTGGTTATCTAACTACCCGCCGTTACTCGAAGCAATTGCAGACGCGCGTACGGGCCGGATCGATCGACCTCGCGATCTCGGCTTAGCCAGGTGGGAAATGGAGTCGAGCATCCAAGAGATTAGAAGTGTGTCGCACCGATTGGCGCAATTTGAACTTTTGCTTGAAGGGCTGCCAATCGTAGGGGATGGTGACTAAGATGAATCGCCTCGATTTCTGGGAGGCCAGTTGATTTAAGTTAAGACGGGCCGATGCACATGAGACGAAACCTTCGGGCTTCACTTTGGCGGTCAAGGCACCGGTGATCGATGCGGCGCAGAACGTCGCGAATCGGACGCGCGCTGCCGCCGACTCCGGCGGCGATGCGCGCGTTTCGGCCTTGCGAGGTTATGCGGCGGCCAGCGGCGCCGTTGGTGCAATGGGCCAAGCCAAGGGCGCGCTCGATGCGCTCGCCAACGGCGGCAAGCCTGAGGCGAAGGTTGAGTTGAGTTGGGGGTCGTCGAGCAGCAAGTCGACGGCTTCGTCCGACAGCGCGCAAAACGTGTCGAGCAACATCAAGGCGGGAGGCACGGCGGCGTTCATCGCGACCGGGGACGCGGCGTCGGGGAAAGGCAACGTCAATATCATCGGCTCGAACATCGATGCGAAGGACGTTCTCCTGCAAGCCAACAATCAAGTCAACCTGAGTCATAGCACCGACACCGAGACGTCGCGTAGCGATAACGAATCGAAGAGCGGCAGTATCGGGGTGTCTTACGGCACGAGCGGATGGGGCGTGTCGGCGTCGCTCTCAAAGTCGAACGGCGATGCCAACTCGGATTCCAAATTCCAAAACAACACGCATATCAACGCGAGCCAGACTGCGGTGATCGCGAGCGGTGGCGACACGAACATCGTCGGCGCGAACGTGAATGCCGACAAGGTCATTGCTCGCGTGGGTGGGGATCTGAACATCGCCAGCGTGCAGGATACGAGCGAGAGTTCCGCGCATCAGCAGAGCATGGGCGGTGGGCTGAGCGTCAGTATGGGGGGCGCATCCGGCAGCCTCAGTTTCTCCCGTGGAAACGCGAGCGGCAACTATGCGGGCGTGGAGGAGCAATCCGGAATTCAGGCGGGCGGCGGTGGGTTTGACGTCGGCGTGATGGGTAACACCGATCTGAAGGGTGCCTACATTGCAAGCACGGCCGATCCGTCAAAGAATCAACTGACGACAGCCACGTTGACGTTCTCCGACATTGAGAACCATTCGGAATACAGCGCCAATAGTTTTGGTGTCGGTGGTGGCGCCACCATTGGTAATGGCGGCGCGAATGAGCGTACGACGGGCAATAGCTCCGGCAAGAACACGGGTGGGATTTCTCCGATGTTGCCGCAAATGGAGAGCGGCAGCGAGCGGGCCACGACGCGCACTGGCGTAAGCGAAGGCGCGATCACGCTGACCGACGAGGCGAATCAGACGCAGGATCTGGCGAGTTTGAATCGCGATACTGCTGACTTGAATGGGACGGTAACTCGCACGCCTGATTTACAGGATCTGCTCAACGACCAGTCGCGTCTGATGCAGGCAGCAACGGCAGCGGGTGAGGCCGTGGCGCGCGACATCGGGACTTATGCGGATAGGAAAGCCGATGAGGCGCTAAAGCTGGCGGAGAAGACCATCGATCCTGCGTTGAAGGCTCAGTACTTACAGGAAGCGAAAGACTGGTCCGACGGCGGCGACTATCGCGCAACGATGCACGCGGCCGGTGGGGCAATCGTGGCGGGCCTCGGAGGAGGCAATGCGCTTGGCGGTGCGTTAGGCGCAGGCGCGACGTCGAAGCTCGGCGCGATGCTGAATGACTTGAGCGACCAAATCAGAAGCCGCCGCCCGACGGGGAATGCGGATATCGATGAAGCACTTGGGCAGATCGTGGCGACAGGGGTGGGGACTGCGGTGGGCGCTGTGGCGGGAGGTACGTCCGGGGCAGTTACCGGGTTCAATACGGATCGGTTTAATCGGCAGTTACATCAGCGTCAGTACAGCGATGCGAAGAAGTACGTGGAAGCGGTAGCGAAGGAACTTGGGATCAGTGAAAAAGAAGCCGAAGGTCGAATCGTTGCTGAAATGTTAAGGAACTCGGACAAGCAGACGGATGATGCCGCAGGCGGAAAGCATGATTACGACGTACGGAAGGTCGTAGGCTGCCAGAATCTGAACTGCGACGGCTACAAGAATGATCCGCAGTATGCCAATCATGATTACAACAACCAGTTCATCAAGCCGAATCAAGTCGGCTATGACCTGGGTCAGCAACAACTTGGTACAGGAAAAACGTATAACGAACTGGTGAAGTCAAACATCAAGAAAGATCCGGTTGGCTCGACTCTAGCAGGGGCGGGAATGATCGGTCTCGGGATTGCGGCGGCCGGTGGCATCCCGACTATTGCGGGTATGGCGGCAGGCGGGGGTATTGGTGTAGCAGTAAATACTGGCGCTCAGCATGTATTCAACGAAGGAAAAATAAGCCGCTTTGATGCCGCAATGGCTGGCGTTACAGGAGCGCTGACATTTGGCACCGGCCTCCTGCCGGGACTACTAATAAATACAGGTGGTGCTTTGACGAGTTCAGCGATCCAGGAAGGCAATCCGAATATTGGCATGGCTGGCGCTGCCGCTGGGTCTCTGGTTGGCTATGGTGCAGGTGGAAAGGTTGAAGGTATATTGAATAACAAATTCAACCCGTGGTTTAGACCAGAGTGGGTGGATTGGGGACTTGGTGTATCAAAATATGTGCCACCGAGCATATTGCCATCGGTCGGTGGGACTGTGGCGGGTGCCGTTGGATCAGAAGGAGCAAGTGGTAGTGTGAATACGATACTTGATCGTACCGTTCTTAGTCTCCAGTTTCAAGTGCAACACCGCGAATGATGTAGGGTGTTGCGATGAAGAAGAACTACAGGCATTTGAGC